>JBEKYJ010000292.1:0-2622 GCA_049511095.1 Verrucomicrobiia bacterium | reverse complement strand
TACTCAACGGAGAGGCGGGCGATAAAGTTGCGGGCGAGGAACAGAACCACCAGAAGGCCGACCAAGACGGCGAGAATCTTCCACAGCAGCTTTTTCATATGCCGTATTTAGCGTGAACCATCCGCACAATCAAGCCGGTCGTAGGGGCGAAAGATCGAGCGCTCAATTTGCGACGGCGTGGATGTCGCGCAACGTTCGCAGTAGAGCTTTCACATCGCGAAGCGGCAACTGAGTCGCGGCATCGCTGAGAGCGCGGTCGGGGTTCGGATGCGTTTCCAAGAAAATGCCGTCGCAGCCGGCGGCAACGGCGGCCCGCGCGAGCACGACGGCCATGCGGCGGTCGCCGCCGGTGACGTTGCCGCCCTGTCCGCCACCGGGCATTTGGACGCTGTGTGTGGCGTCGAACACGACCGGCCAGCCAAACTCGCGCATGATTGCCAACGACCGCATGTCGGCGACGAGGTTGTTATACCCGAACGACGAGCCGCGCTCGGTGAGCAGGATGTCGCGCCCCCCGGCGGCAGCGATCTTTTCGATCACGTTACGCATGTCCCACGGCGCGAGGAATTGTCCTTTCTTTGCGTTTACGCAGCGCTTCGTGCGCGCGGCGGCCTGGATCAGATCCGTCTGGCGGCAGAGGAACGCGGGGATTTGCAGCACGTCCACAACTTCGGCGACGGGTTGGCAGTGCAAAACTTCATGCACGTCTGTGAGAATCGGCAGGCCGAACTTGTGCTTCACCTTTGCCAGAACGGCGAGGCCGCGGGCGAGGCCCGGCCCGCGAAAACTGGCACCCGCCGTGCGATTGGCCTTGTCATAACTGGCCTTGAAGATGAGCGGGAGTCGCAATTCGGAACAGATCTCGCCCAACGTCTCAGCGGTTTGCAGTGTCATCTTTTCGTTTTCGATAACGCACGGCCCGGCGATGACGAAGAGCGGCGCCCGTTTGCCACCGAGAGTGAGTTTGCCGATGCGGATGGTGTTCATGATGATTGTTGCTTCCTTGCCGCAGCGATAAAGCCGCGGAAGAGCGGGTGGGCTTTGTTGGGTTTGGAAAGGAATTCGGGATGGAACTGGCAGGCGATGAACCAGGGATGGTCGCGCAGTTCGATCAGCTCGACGAGATCGTGCTTGGCATAGCGGCCCGCAAAGATCAGGCCCGATTTCATCAACTGGTCGCGGTAGGCGTTGTTGAACTCATAGCGGTGCCGGTGTCGCTCGGAGACTTCCTCGGCGCCGTAGAGTTCGCGGGATTTGGTTCCCGCCACGAGCTTGCACGGCTGCGCGCCGAGCCGCATCGTGCCGCCCTTCGCCTCGACGCCTTTTTGTTCTTCGAGGAGACAGATGACCGGATGGGGTGATTTCTGGTCGAACTCGGTCGAGTTGGCACCGGTCAACCCGCAAACGTTGCGGGCGAACTCGATGACATGCCGAGACAGAGGCCGAGGTAGGGGATCTTGTTTTCGCGCGCGTATTGTGCGGCGAGAATCTTGCCTTCGATGCCGCGATTGCCGAACCCCCCGGGCACGAGGATGCCCGAGAGGCCCTTCAGATATTTCTCCGCGCCGTCTTTTTCGATGTTCTCGGCATCGACGCGGGTGATTTCGACCGCGCAATCGTTGGCGGCGCCCGCGTGTTTCAGCGCCTCGTACATGCTCTTGTAAGCGTCGATGAGCTGGATGTACTTGCCGACCACGGCGATCTGCACCTTGTGCGACGGGCTGATCATCCGTTGGAGCATCTTCTCCCAGTCGGTCAACGGCTTGGCCGGCGCTTGCAGGCCGAGATAACGGCAGACGAGTTCATCGACATTTTCCGCGCGCAGATCGATGGGGACTTCGTAAATCGAATGGGCGACATCGAGTTCTTCAATCACGCATTCGACAGAGACGTTGCAGAACATGGATATTTTCTGACGGACTTCCTTGCCGAGAATTTTCTCGCTGCGGCAGATCAGGATTTGCGGCACGATGCCGATTTCGCGCAGCTTGGCCACGCTTTGCTGTGTCGGCTTGGTCTTGATCTCGCCCGCGACGCGGATGAACGGCACGAGCGTGACGTGGATGAACAATGAATTCTGCGGACCGGCTTCGAGGGCGAACTGCCGGATCGCTTCGAGGAACGGGAGCCCCTCGATGTCGCCAATCGTGCCGCCGATCTCGATGATCACGACGTCCGCGCCGCTCTTCTTGCCGACGTCGCGGATGCGTTCCTTGATCTCGTTGGTCACATGCGGGATCACCTGCACGGTTTTGCCGAGGTAGTCGCCGCGGCGCTCCTTCTCGATGATGCGGGCGTACACCTGGCCGCTCGTGAGGTTATTGAGGCGGGAAAGCTTGGCGTGGGTGAACCGCTCGTAATGGCCGAGATCGAGATCGGTCTCCGCGCCGTCATCCGTCACGTACACCTCCCCGTGTTGAAAAGGATTCATGGTGCCGGGGTCGACGTTGAGATACGGGTCGAATTTCGCGAGCGTGACCTTCAATCCGCGGTTTTCCAACAGCGTGCCCAGGGAAGCCGCCGTAAGGCCCTTGCCGAGCGAGCTGATCACGCCGCCGGTGACGAAGATGTATTTCATGACTGGGCTTTCAGGATTTCCTCCACCAACGCGATGTCCTCGGG
>JBEKYJ010000291.1:0-2517 GCA_049511095.1 Verrucomicrobiia bacterium | reverse complement strand
CGCTTCATATTGCGCGGCGACGAATTCCACCGGATTTATGGGAGAAGCGAAATAAGCCGGCTTCGTAGAGATGAACACGGCAGATTCGTCCACGAAGGATTGGACCGGGAACATCTGGAACGTTTCACGGGTCGAAAAGTAGACGTCGTGCGACATGAAGAAGTGCGGAACCATGAGCGTTAGGCGCTACGGAATGACCATGACCGAGTGATGCGCAACGGAGGGCACGCGGAAGTCTACGGCAAGCCGGAAGAACAACGCGGTAAGCCGGAAGAACAACGTGCCAAGCCGGAAGAACAACGTGCCAAGCCGGAAGAACAACGTGCCAAGCCGCAAGAACAACGTGCCAAGCCGGAAGAACAACGCGGCAAGCCGCAAGAACAACGTGCCAAGCCGGAGGATAAAGGCAAAGAGGGGGAGAAGAATCCGAACCAATCAAAGGGCAACACCAACCAGCGGGTTGCTCAGTTGAAAGGCGCTGCGGGTTCTTAGCAATCGCGCCGAACACAAACTTCGTCATCGACGGGGAAGAACCATGAAGACGACACTTCGCAGACAGGCGGTCGTAGGGTTCGCCGCAGCGATGCTGATCGTAGCCGGTTGCACAACACCCGACGGACAACCTGACCGGACTGCCACGGGAGCACTCACTGGTGGAGCACTGGGCGCGGGCACGGGCGCGATCATTGGCAGTGCTTCAGGCCGTGCAGGAGCAGGGGCTCTGATTGGTGGCGTGATCGGGGCTCTCACCGGCGGCATCATCGGCAACGCCATGGACCAACAACAGCGCGAAATCCTTGCGCAGCAAAACCCCGTAACGTTGGAGCGAGTGGATCGAGGCCAGCCGCTGGGCTTGGCAGACATCAAAGCGCTCGCGAAGTCGGGCGTGAGCGATGACATTATCATCAGCCAGATTCGCAACTCTCGCACCATGTACCGGCTGAGCACGGCGGAGATTATCGATCTCAAAGATTCAGGCGTCAGCCCCCGAGTGATCAATTTCATGATCAACACGCCGGAAGGCTGGAACCAGCCGCCACCATCTCCTCCACCTTCGCCTCCGGATTCTCCTCCTCCATCGTCATCAGAGCCACCCGAGCCGTAACGCTCATAAGCGGCAAGATGTACACCACTTCTAGAGAAGCGCCTCGATTCCAGGGGAATCGCTCGCCAATGATGGGCAGAACACGACAACTATTAAGCAGCTCTATGCGCGCACTACTGACCGGTACTGCTCTTGCGCTAAGCGCCACCGTGGCGAGCGGAAACCCCATTGTTATTACGCCCGCTTTTGAATTAAGCGGGGAGAACGTGACTGTTGACGTTTATCGATCAGAGTCCAAAATCACAGGTGACTATACGTTTCGAGCTATTCAACACCCAAAACGTGAGCGCGAAAGAAATGGCCACCAAGTCGAACGCGACGACGGATTTACTAATGGAGAGAGCCGCCTCGGCTTCCGATCGTCTGTACGAATTGACTATACAGTAGGCATCATTTTCCCCGTCATTTTGCCCACGAATGGGGTGACGTTTGCAAAGTTGCAGAGCGAAGGGCAAGGACAATGGCAACAGTTGATAGAACAGTCGATACAACAGCGGTTAGATTTGGCAAAGCCAGAGGGAACGATTGATGGGCATGATTTTATCCCGAGACCGGGCCCATTCGATGAAAGTTGGTCTGAAGCATTGCGACATATTCAGCGGCACTTTAACGCTGGACCGGTCACATCCACAGAAAGCTGGACGGAAGCTCGCAAGGGTCAGCCCGAACTACCTGAGGGATGGGAGTTGGTATTTTCCCATCATCAGGAACCCAATGACGCCAGCAAGAACGAAGTAAAGGTGCGCATTTCATATACTCAACCGCATCTCCCTGGTAATATTTCTGCATACCTGCCGATCCTGCCGGGCAACGGCGTGAAAGCCAACTACCTCATTGCGTTTCAAGCTCAGGACGGCACGAGTTTCTCGCCCGTTGCCAACTACGAAGTAGTCGGCCTGCCCTCGGCGACGAATCTTTCCGTCAGACCTGCCCATCTCCAGTTGTTGAGGATGCAAGTTAAGTGACCGGATCACTCCCGTGTGATCAAAAACCTCGTCCCTGTTGAATTTCCCCGGGTAGCGTCGCGGCGAGGAACATCCCCTGCCTTGCAAGCGAATGGTGAGCTGCGTCAGCGGCCACGCCAATCCCGCTGACCACGATTCCTGCATCTGGTCATTCAGCGGGCGCTGGTTGCGGAGAAGGATTTTTGCCCTTACGGGAGCCTTGCCAGTGCGCCCCGCGCGGCGTTACCATGCCGACGCCGTAATCGAAAGGACAAACTGCGATGAACACCTTGCGTGTTTGGATTCTGCTTGTTGACTTCACCGTTAGTCTCAGCGTCGAATCCCGCCCGGTTCAAGGCACCACCATTCACGCCCAGATGTCATTCCGCAACGGAGCCTGAGGGAGGAACTCATGCGTGCCCCGTCAATCGAGAAACCATCCATCGCCCTACACCGCCAAGAGCGAAT
>JBEKYJ010000290.1:0-2559 GCA_049511095.1 Verrucomicrobiia bacterium | reverse complement strand
CACCGTCAAGCCGTTGGCCTTCACGAAATCGATGAGAGCCTGGTAATCCTGTTCTATCGGACCAAACCTTTCCGCGAACTGCTCCGGCGTCAGATAGTGACGGTACTTGGAACTGGCCGGGTCCTGGATCTGCTGGAGCAGGTTGCTGAGTTCTTCCTGGTTGCGCAGCGGAAGCCCGATCGCCACATACAGATTCGTTGAGCCAGAAAGCCGACCCACCGGTTGCAGATGCAATTCCGTCACGGCCCTTGGGATGTGGCCGCGTAACACTTGTCGTTCTGCGGCCCTCGTTGTTGGGGCAGACAATACGGTTGTGATCAGGATGAGAAGACAGGTGGTGAGCCGGCCGATGCCGAGGTTTGGCGTCTTGGAATATGGACCGAGATGCCTCGCCGACATTCCCGCGCCGTTGCGGTGTAGAATGCTCATATGATCACGCGTGAAGCGTTCCTTCGATTATAACTCAAAACCCCACAACCAGTAGCGCGTAAGGCAGGGAGAGTCAAGGGATGGTCGCCCCTGCCCTTCTTCTGCACTCTTACTTCTTCCTTCGCGCCAGCGGCTTGGGGCAGGGCAAGAGCGAACAAAAAATTGATCGCTCAGCCAGCTTAACCAAGTCGGTAGCCGGTCGAGCTTAACCCCCGTTTTCAAGTTCTGCTCCATGACGTTTGCGTGCCCTCCTCGCAACCGGATACGAAACAGCTGAGGTTTTCCAGTTGGGTGGCAACGACATGGTTTCTCGACACATGCGGGAAGCCCAGCTAGTGTAGACAAATCCAGTCGACAGAAGCGTCAGTCACAGGAAGATGGCCGCGCCGCACGACTTGCAACGGCTTTATGACGACCACGCACAGGCCCTGTTTGCGTTTCTCCTGAATTTCACCCGACAGGAGGCTGACGCCCGTGATGTACTGCAGGAGCTTTTCCTCAAACTCGGCCGCCATCCGCATTTGCTCCAGAATGTCACAGAGCCGCGCGCATTCCTGATCCGTCTCGCACACAATCAAGCCGTTGATCTGATGCGGCGACGGGCGACGAGACAGAAAACTTATGATCAACTCGCTGCTGAATCCGATTCGGTTTTCGCCCCGAGTGATGACCCCGATGAGACCGCGTTTCGGCTGAACCTGGCGGCAGCACTGGCGGAACTGCCCGCCGAACAACGCGCCGTCGTCCACCTGAAACTGTGGGAAGACATGACATTCGAGGCCATCGCTGAGACATTGTGCATCCCACCCAACACAGCCGCCAGCCGCTATCGATACGGGATAGACAAATTGCGCGAACGGCTGCGTCCACTTTATGACGAGATCAAGCAACATGGACGAGTTTGAACAGTTTCTGAGGAAGCAACCGCTGCGCGAGGTGCCGCCTGCGTGGCGGGCTGAGATTCTCCCGGCGGCCGCGCAACCGAAGGCTGTCCAACCGACATGGTGGCGCGAATGGTTGTGGCCCTCGCCGGCTGCGTGGGCGGGATTGGCGTGCATCTGGATAGGCATCCTGATGTTGAACGTGGCAAGTCGGCCACTGGCGGCGGAACGACAACTGGCCGAACGACCACAGGCGCCATCCTACGACATGGTTTTGGCGCTGGCCCAACAGCGACGAGAACTGGCGCAATTGCTCGGTACTCCTGTCGGGTCCGCCGTGGAAATGAAACGCCGACACCCGCCGGGACCGCAAAGTGAATTTCGTCGGATTACCGGGGAGGCCTGACATGCTCAAGAAGATTATCCGCCGGTGGCTTTTCATCATTGCCTGCGTGGTTACGCTGGTGGCGCTGTTCTACGCCGAGGAAGATTGGCGGGGAAGACACGCTTGGAACACGTACAAGCGCGAACGCGAGGCCAAAGGCGAGAGCTTCGAATGGTCGTCGGTCGTCCCGCCACCGGTTCCCGACAACCAGAATTTCGCGGCGATACCGTTATTCGCGGAATTGTTCCCGAAACCGCCGCACTCGCCGATGCTGAACGCGATACGACTGCCGGTTTGTCCGCCACATCCCCCCGAGGATCAGAGGACGGGAGTTTGGCGGTTGGGGCGCGCCGAGAACCTGTCGATGTGGAAGGAGTGCCTTACGAATGCCGATCTGCTGGCGGCTCTTTCAAAATACGGCCCGATCCTGCAGGAGATTACCGAAGCCAGTCGCCGTCCCTATTGCCGTTTCCCGATACGATATGAGGACAGCTTTGCCGCGCTCTTGCCCCATCTCAACCACATGCGCAGTCTGGCCCGAGACTACCGTCTGCGGGCGTTGGTAGAATTATCGGCAGGCCAAAGCGACGCAGCGCTGGAAGACGTACAGACGATTTTGCGGTTGGCAGACAAACTGAACGGCGAGCCAATCATGATTTCGTTCCTCGTGCGGGTGGCAATGCTCGATATCGCCTCGCAACCGATCTGGGAGGGACTGACGGCGCACCGGTGGAACGAGAGCCAATTGGCGGCGTTGCAAGCACCATTGGAAGAGGTCGATCAATTCGCGAGTGTCGCGAAGATGCTGCAAGGTGAACGGCGGTTCGCCTACTATACAGCGCTCTGGCTGCACAGCCATCCGGC
>JBEKYJ010000289.1:0-2573 GCA_049511095.1 Verrucomicrobiia bacterium | reverse complement strand
GGTCGACGTATTGGTATCGTGGTCGACCGCCGTCATCGGCCCAGCAGCAACTGCAAAAGCGGTTGCGGGAATCGTCGGAAGAACCTCCCCGCCACGGGCATCGGCGGATCGCGGTGTTGTTGCGCCAAGAGGGTTGGCGCGTGGGCAAGCGCCAGCTGCAGCGGTTTCGGCGAACGGAGGGGCTGCGGGTACCGTCGACCCAGCGCAAGCTGGTGGGGCGCGGCGTCTTGACCGGGTGGCCAGTCCAAGCCACGCATCGCGGTCACGTTTGGACCTAGGACTTCATTGCGGAGGCGACCGTACGTGGCGGTGCGCTGCGGATGTTGACGATCCTGGACGAACACACCCGCGAGTGCCATGTCCTGCGGGCCGACCGAGCGCTGCGCGCCGAGGACGTATTGGCCTGGCTACAGAAAGCCATCGAAGAGCACGGCGCTCCTGAACCCCTGCGTTCGGACAACGGGCCGGAGTTCATCGCGCAAGCCGTCCAGCAGTGGCTGAGAGATAACCAGATCAAGACGATCTACATTGATCCCGGCAGTCCTTGGCAGAATGGCTTCGTCGAGAGCTTCCACGGTTGTTTCCGTGACGAGCGTTTGAACCGGGAGCCGTTATGGACGCTGACCGAAGCGCGGGTGGGGATCGAAGACTATCGGCGCGAATACAACCAACGTCGGCCACACAGTCGGCTGGGCTATCAGAGTCCAGCGCGCTTTGCGGCCCAACTCACTCCATCCCCGTCTGCGGTCGGGCTTCGCCCTCCCTCCGTCGGGGATGGACAAACCCCAAACCCTAGTTCAAACTGAACGTTTTCGGACCAACACAAACCCTGGCTCGAAAAGAGGGGTCCGGTCAGGGGCTTGCATTTTGGTTCATGGTTGTTAGTCTCTGCCGTCAGACTGATGAGCGTGCGATTGGGTCGATTATTCCCAAGAACTCCGGGTGCACGGGCCATGATGTGGATTCTGGTCGGCTACATCGCGCTCTTCGTGTGGTTGGGTTGGCGACGCTACGAGGCATGCCTGACGCAGTCTGGGGACTCCGCATTCCTCGATTGCGCGTTCTACAACACCCTGCACGGAAATATCTTTTGGGCGCACGCAGCCAACAATTCCTACTTCGAAGCGCATCCGGAACCGATCCTGTTTTTCTTCGTGCCGTTCTACGCAATCGCTCCCGGTATGCCGATGCTCATTTTCTTGCAGACGCTGTGCATCGCCGCATCCGCGATCCCGGTGTTCCTGGTCGGACGGAAAGTAGTCGGGAACGAAGCCGGCGGAGTGGCGATGGCCTGCGCGTTGTTGTTTTTTCCATCGATCGTGGCGCAAAATGTGGGGCAGGTGCATACCGTCATCTTTGCGTTGCCGTTTCTTGTTTTCGCGTTCTATTTTTTTCACGAAGAGCGCTACTGGCCATTCGTCGCCATGCTGGCGCTGACCAGCCTCGGCAAAGAGACGTTTCCGCTGACGGCGGCGATGTTTGCGCCGTATGCGCTCTGGAAGCGCCGCCAGTGGCGGTGGGTGGTGACGTCATTGGTGGTCCCCATCGGGCTGTTGGCGTTCGATTTAATTGCGGTGCGGGGGCACTATGCCCGGGGCCAGCAATACCTCGCCCTCCAATACTTCCCGGGCATGGGTGACTCGCTGGGTGCGTTCGCAAAGACGTTTTTGACACGGCCCGACATCGTGGCCGGACGATTGTTCACGGCGCGGAATGCCCTTTACGTCGCGATGCTGACCGGCGGGGTGGCGTTCGTTCTGCCGTTTTTGTCAAAGGAAGCGTTGTTTCTGGTGCCGGAGTTGTTTCTGAATCTGGTGTCGAGCAACGACGGGATGAAGGTCGTCATCTACCTCTACAACTGCGAAGTCGGGGCATTCTTGGTAATCGCCGCCCTGTTCTCGATTGTCAAGCTGCAGCGGTGGTTACAGGTTCGCCTTGGGGCCGGCCAGTATGGCGTCATTCTCGCCGCTTGTGTCGCGGTGTCGTGTTTGTCCAACTGGTGGCAGTGGTTCAATCCCGCGGAGTACCAGTTCGATTATGCCCGCGAGTCCCGGCGCCGGGCCTTTAGCATGATTCCTCCTGACGACTCATTGGTGGCCGGACCGGGCCAAATTCTCGCGCACCTGGCGCACCGGAAGTTATTGGCTGATGAGAAGATGATCGCGCTCTTCTCCGATCAAATGTTCAACTATAATTGGGTGCTATTCGACATGAACTACCAGCGGCCGATTTTGGGTGAGTTCGTGCCACGGGAACAACTGATGGCGTACGGGACGAATACAGCTTACGAGGTGGTCTTTGCGGAGAACAACATCTATGCGCTCCGTCGCAAGGAGCGGATACCGCCTGAGAAGGTGACCCCGATTCGCTACACGAGCGACGAACCCTTGTTACGCCGAATGCGATGAACTCATCGACGCCTCCCGCAATTCGGATAAGTGACACGGCACCTGACGTGGCCTCGCTTTTTCGAACCGCTTGAGGTGATAGTCTGGGGCCAGGAGAAAGGACCCAGAATGAAGGGCAAGCGGTATACGAGGGAAGACGAGATTCGCATCTTACGGGAGGCGGAC
>JBEKYJ010000288.1:0-2581 GCA_049511095.1 Verrucomicrobiia bacterium | reverse complement strand
TCCTTCTTCAACCGCGCGAATTTGAAGCGGGGATACGGTTCGTTCAGCTGGACTTTCACCATGAGGAAGCGCTTGTCGTCCTTGAACATCGCGTTGTAGCGCGGCTTGTATTCCTTAATCAGCTTGCCTTCGAGCAAGAGCGCTTCCGGCTCGCTCTTCACGACAAAGGTTTCGAAATCGGCGATGGAATCGATCAACGCGCGCGTCTTCGGGTCCCAACGCATCTGGCGCGACGGATGAAAGTACTGGCTGACCCGCTTGCGGAGGGAGCGCGCCTTGCCGACGTAAATGACGCGCCCCAATTGGTCGCGCATCAAATACACGCCCGGCTTGTTCGGCAGATCACGAACCTTGGTTTTCAGATTGTTGCGGGGTTGAGTCATGTTTCGAGTTGAATCGAAGGACGCCGAGCAGTTCGTCAAGCTCGTCGAGGCGCAGCAATTTACACGACGCGCCGAAGACGATCAAGGCGACGGCCATCGACGCCATCATATCAAGGTAGCGGTTGAATTCGCAGAGCCGATGTGTGCCATACGCCGCCGCGGTCATCAGCGCGGAAGCGATCGCCACCTTGGCGAGCGACCGCAGGAGCGTGGACGTCTCAATCCGCCCGATCTTGCGTCGCATCAGGGCGAGCAACAGGAAGAAGTTGCACAGCGCCACGGACGAGGTCGAGAGCGCGAGCCCGGCGGTCTTCATGTTCCAGACGATGGCGAAAAGGTAATCCGTGCCGGCGTTGACGACGATGGAAGCAATCGTAACGTACATGGGCGTGCGTGAGTCCCCCAAGGCGTAGAACGTCGGGGCGATGACTTTAATCCCAGCGTAAGCCACAAGGCCGACGGAAAACGCGTACAGGCAGTTCACGGTTTGCGCGGTGGCGAACGCATCGAATTTTCCGTGCTGGTAGATCGTCGAGATGATCGGCCTTGCCAGCACGCACAGACCGCAGGCGGCGGGCAGGCACAGGAAAAGCGCGAGACGAATCGAACGCGCGAGAGTTTTGCGAAACTCGACCATGTCACCGCGCCCGGCGTGGGCACTCACGGTAGGCAGCGTGGCGACGCCGATGGCGACGCCGAAAAGACCGATGGGAAATTGCATAAGCCGAAACGCGCAGTTGAGCCACGTGACCGCACCGTTGCCAAAAAACGAAGCGAACCACTGGTCCACAAATACGTTCATCTGCACGGCGGCGGTGCCGATAATCGACGGGCCGAGCAAGTGCAGCACTTGACGGAATCCGGGGTCGTGCCAGTCCAGCCGCGCTTCATATCGATAGCCGACGCTTCGGAGGCTTGGAACCTGAACCATCCACTGCAGGGCCCCGCCAATGAGCGTGCCGATGCTCATGCCGATCACGGCGCGGCCCGCGAGGGACGGGTTGTGGAGGAACCCCGGCGCAAGCAGAAACGCGAAGGCGAGTCCACCGATGATCGAGCCGATGTTGAACATCATGGACGCGCTGGCCGGCATGCCGAACCGGTGTTTCGCGTTGAGCATCCCCATGGCGAGGGCCGCCAGCGCCACCATGAGCAGAAACGGAAACATGATCCGAGTCATGGTGGTGGTGAGTTCCATCTTGCCGGGAATCCCGGCAAAGCCAGGCGCGATGATGCGGACCAACCAGGGGGAGGCGACGATGCCTACAAACGTAATCAGTCCGAGGACGATGACGAGGGCGTTCAGGACGAGATTGGCCAGACGCCAGGCCGACTTGTCACCTTCCGCAGAGAGTTTTTGCGAGAAGGTGGTGACGAAGGCTGCCGACAACGCACCCTCGGCGAACAGGTCGCGCAGCAAATTGGGAATGCGGAACGCTGTGAGGAAGGCGTCGAATTCGCGGTTCGCGCCGAAGAGCGCGGCGAGAACCTGCTCGCGAACCAGTCCAAGGACGCGGCTGCCCAAGACCGCGAGGCTGACCGTGCGCGCCGAACGGGCGACGCTGTGCCGTTCGCTCATGGTTGTGGTCGGGCCTTGTCTTCAACGCCCAGTTGTTTCAGCACGGCGTCAACGACCACGCCGACCTGGATGCGATCCATGCAGCGGAAATCGATGGGGCATTCACGCAGGAAACAGGGGCTGCACTCGACCGGCTGGCGAATGATGACGCTGCGAGGAGACAGCGGTCCCGTAAGTTCGGGCGAAGTCGATCCCCAAATGCTGACCGTCGGTGTTCTGAACGCGGCGGCGATGTGCATCGGGCCGGTATCGTTAGTCAGGAGCAGCTTGGAAAACCGGAGCAACGCGCAGAGGTCAAGCAGCGTGGTCCGGCCGGCGACATTGATCACGGAGCTGTCGTCCATTCCGGCTTCGCGCAGTCGCGCCTCGATCTTGTCGGCGATTTCGGTGTCGCCGCGGCCGCCGACAATGAGCCAGCGGGCGTCGACGAACTCGGAAACTTTGATGGCGGTCTCGGCGAAGCGGTCGGCCGGCCAGCGCTTGGCGGGGCCGTATTCGGCTCCCGGGTTGATGGCGAGAACGGGGCGACCGTCATCGCGCAGGAATTTATTGAGCGCCGGCATTTCTTCGATGGCGAGACGGATCCGGGGTGGGGCGGGGTTGCGGTTGCCGCCGAGGT
>JBEKYJ010000287.1:0-2582 GCA_049511095.1 Verrucomicrobiia bacterium | reverse complement strand
CCGATTTGAATGTTGCCGCCATTGTTGCCCGCCGAGGCCGTGAAGGAGCTGTCCGACATGTTGATCGCGTTGCCCGCGGTCACGGTGATGTTGCCTCCATTCTGCGAGGCGGCGGGAACGGCAATGCTGCTGTTGCCAGTCAACTGCAAAGTATCCTGCACGGTCAGCGAAATGTTGCCCGCATTGCCAGAGCCCACGGTGGCGCATTGGACTGACGCGTGATTATCGAGCGTGAGGGTCGTTGCGTCGATAACGATGCTGCCGCCGGCGCTGCCACCCTTGGTCGAAGCGGAAATCTCCGCACCGTTCAACAATTGGAGAGCCAGTGTACCGGAAGCGCCGGGCCCGATCACGATATCGCCCGCGTTCGCGTTGCCCTGGACGCCGAAAGGATTTCCCGCGAAAATTCCGGCGAAGCCAGGCGAGCCATCGGTTCGCACCCCGTTCGCCAGGATGGAATCGGCGGCAATGGTAATTTTGCCTCCCTGCCCCTGCCCGTCGCTGGTGGCCGAGAGTTGTGAAGAACTCTCGATGTCAATGCTGTGGGCCGTGATGTTGATGTTGCCGCCTGCACCGGGGCTGCTGGTGTCAGCGTTGATTTGCGATCCGTTTACCATGCGCAGCGAGGTTGCATCGATGGTAATGCCACCCGCGCTCCCGCTGCCGGTGGTCTGGGCCTCGATTCCCGTAAAAAAGGTGGCGTCTCCCCCATCAAGAGTAATGTCAGTCGCAGTGACATGAATGTTGCCGCCGTCACCGGCCCCCTGCGTACCGGCCAAGATACGCGCCCCATTGACGATTTCGAGAAGCGGAGTGTTGATGACAAGGTCGCCACCCTTCCCGGTGGCCGCGGCGAGTGGCGGGACGCCAATGCCGGTGAACAAAATCCCCTCTTCTCCATCGAGATGCACGGAGTCGGTGGCTGTGATGGTGACGTTGCCCCCATTGCCGGCGCCGCCCGTGGCCGACGAGATTCTTCCCGCATTGGATATTTCGAGGGAAGCGGTGGTGACCGCGACGTTGCCGGCGTTGCCGCCGCCGTCGGTGGTGTCCGCGATAATCCCCGAGGTCTTCCCGTGTCCATCAATAGTAATGGCGGACGCGGATACGGTCGAGTTCCCCGCATGGCCCGCGCCGGCGCTTACGGTAGAGACGATCATGCCGTTGCGGATGTTGAGGGTCGTGGCGTTGAGAGTCACATCGCCGGCATTGCCGCTACTGGCGGTTCGCGCCCCGATCCCGGCGAAGGAATTCGGATCGGTCTGTCCGTCGAGAACGATTGTATCAGCGCCCACATTGATATTCCCGCCATTGCCGGTTCCGTGCACGTCGCAGGTGATGGCGGAGCCGCTGAGCAGTTGCAGCTGGTGGGCTTGAATGTTGATGTTGCCACCGTTGCCGGTGCTGGTGCTGTACTCATCGGAAAAAATGAAGCTCATGTTCTGGAGGGTCATCTGGTCGCGCACCGTGACGTCGACCCCCAAGCTGTTCTCCGAACCAAGCGAACTGGCCTCGATGCCTGAGCCATCGAACGTCAACTCCTGGGCCTGAACGACGACCTTGCCGCCACCGACGCTCCCGCCGTTATCTCCGAACAATATCGAATTGTGCATGGTCAGGGATCCCAGCGTCGCAAAACTCGATGTGTCCAGGGCCGCATTCAACTTATTCACATCGAGGGCGACCGTGCCCGCCGAGCCGAGGCTGACGATATTGATACGGCCGCCAGCCGCCATCAATTGACCGTTCATGATCTGAATGTCGCCCCCGATGACCGACAGGGATTTCTGATTGGGCACCGATAGCGAGCAGCCGTTGAATGAAATCGGGGCGACGGTCGGCCCGAGGAAGCCGAACGCGTTGGGCGCGGCGCTGGTGAGCAACGGGTCGTTCGCCGACGGATTAACCGTGTCGAATCGATTGCCGTCGGCAAGTTGGATGCAATGGGCCGAGGTTGCGACAAACGAGCCCTTCACGTCCAACTGGGCATTCTGTCCGAACACGATGCCGTGCGGATTGAGGAAGAACAGGTTCGCGCCGTCAATGGTGGAGCGAATCGTGCCATCGATGGACGAGGCATTCGCGCCGGTGATCCTGGTGAGGATGTCTTGGATCTTCGCCGGCCCGGAGAATGTGGCGATATTGCCGCTGACCAGGTCGAACTGGCTGAAACTGTGAAACAGATTGTTGCCGACCGTCTTGCCCAACGAGGCGGCGATGTCGAAATTATTGTTGACGGGAGTGATTGCGCCGCTGGTGCCGAACTTGCCGTCCAGCACGACCTGAGAGTGTACAGGAAAGATGAAGACGAGTTGGGAGAGGACAACGATTGCAAGATGTAATGAACAACTGTGGTTAAAGGTCTGCCGTTTCATACCTCCCAGCCTTTCTCCAAGGTCAATCATAAGATCGTTTCATTCAAAAGCAAGTCAAACATGCGCACACTGGCGCGGCAAATTCAGGGATCGATGGGTAGATCGTGACCCCCTTTGGGGTAATGGGGGAAGTATTGGCTATGAAGTGAGCCGAGGTCAAGACAGCGCCAACGGGCGACGGCTGGGTCGAGGTGGCGGCCACAGCGC
>JBEKYJ010000286.1:0-2589 GCA_049511095.1 Verrucomicrobiia bacterium | reverse complement strand
ATTTCCACGGTTCCCATATCGGCGACTGGGCCATGTACACGTACACCCCGAGGACCAACGCACACACGGCGGCCAGTGATTTCCAGCCGCTGCTCATTGTGCCACACCGACCAGCCCCGTGTACCGTTGTCGCAAAAAAATCATCTGCCGGATAACATTCTATAGACTTCTCCAGTCCAACACACGCGCTTTGTCGAGCGAGAAACCGTACGGGCTTGTCCGCCTTCGCTTGCGGTACGGCGAGACAGCCCCGAAGGCTTTCGGGGCTGGCGGAGGGGGCGAGATTCGAACTCGCGAGAGCCTTTCGACTCCACACGCTTTCCAGGCGTGCGCATTAGACCACTCTGCCACCCCTCCACGCGTTGAGAGCGGAGCGACTTTACTCCGCCGGTGGCGGCGGCGTCAATTGCTGCAGTAGCCACTCCTCTTCGAGCGGACTGAGATCAAACCGGACGGCGGTTTTCTCGACGGCTTCGAGCCGGCTCACGCGGGGGTGTTCCTTCCGCAATCGATTCAACCAATCCAACGCCTTGGCGCGTTTCTCGGCTTCCGCTTTGTTCATGTCGGGCCGCCTTTTCCCGCCGCGTCGGTCCAGCCCGCTGCGCGCAACAATCGGTCGCGCACGGCCAACCCGAGTCCCTGCGGCGGCGGCAGGACACAAAGGATCACGTCCACATTCTGCGCGTCCAACTCGCGCAACTGGGCGAAAAGCGTATGAGCAAGACGGTCAATGTCATCGGTAATGGTCAGCAAGCCAACTTGTTTGCCTTCGTCACGCAACGCGTCGGCTCGCTCGCGAAGCTGCGCTGCCTGGTCGAACAACTCGACTGCCGCGCGCGGAGCGTAATGCTTGAGCGACAGGCCGGGACTGGCTAGACCCTGCCGTGCGACATGGTCCGACACGGCCCTGCCCAGTTGCACTTGGCCGAGCACCCGTTCCAGTTCCTCGCGGCTGACCCCACCCGCCCGCAAAATCGCCGGAGGCGACTGCGTCAGGTCGAGCACGGTTGATTCCACGCCGATCGGCGTCGGCCCCGCATCCAGAATCAAGTCAACACGGTCGGCCAGGTCCTCGACGACATGCTCGGCTCGCGTGGGGCTGGGTCGGCTAAAGCGGTTGGCGCTCGGCGCGGCGATGGGTACGCCTGCCGCGTCCAGCAGCGCCGCCGCCACCGGATGCCACGGCATGCGCAGGGCGATGGTCGGCCGCCGTGCGGTTACTTCGTCGGGAACCTGGGGCGCTTTTTCGACCACGAGGGTAAGCGCCCCGGGCCAGAATCGACTGGCGAGCAATTCGAATTGGGACACCAATCGTTTCATCAACGGTCGCGCCATGGCGAGGTCGCGCACGTGAACGATGAGCGGATCCCAGCCGGGGCGTTCCTTGGCGGCGAAGATTTTGCGGACGGCTGACGGGTCAAGGGCATGTGCGCCAAGTCCGTAAACGGTCTCGGTCGGGAAGGCGACGAGCCCGCCCGCGCGGAGGATTTCCGCAGCGCGTTTGATGGCCCGGGGTTGCGGCGAATGCGGATCGACCTTGACGACGTTGTTCATACGTCGCCGCCGGTCCAAGACCCGATTGGCCCGATCTGCTTCACCGTCGCGAGTGTGGCACAGGCACCGAAGAGTGAGAAGTATGATTTTTGTGGGAGCAATGAGCTGGCCCCCAATTCTCAGACGACAGACAGAGGGCTGATTCCCCGTCAAAAGGTTGGGAACTTACAGGGGATTAGGGCGTTACCACACCGCGCGGGGAGAGGGGATGTCCAGCCGACGTTGCCAAGTTCGAAATTGAACGCGCGCCATCAGCCTTTCCGCTGGCACTTGGGGTGCTTTAATCAGGTTTGCCATGAAATCCAAAACCGCACGCAAACGAAGTAAAATCCTGTTGGTTGCCGAAGATGATGAGGCAATCGGCGAGATGGTTTGCGAAGCGCTCAAACAGGCGGGCTTCAAGACTCGCTGGGTCAAGGACGGCATCGAGGCGCTCAACTACGTCCTCGAATCACGTCCCGACGGCATCATTTTGGATTTGATTCTGCCGCGGCTCAATGGCTTCGAGGTTTGCAGCATGGTGCGCAAGAGCCGTGCGGTGCAATGGACACCCATCATCATCATGTCGGGTCGCACCGAGCACGACGACAAGATGCAGGCTTTCGAACTCGGCGCCGACGACTATGTCAGCAAGCCCTTTCGGGTCGAGGAATTGATCGCACGCATCGAAGCGGTGCTTTTTCGCAACGGCGACCGAATCAACCCGGCCCCGTTCGCCACTTCCTACAACGCCTAGCGTTCCCGGAAACTCCCGGCGGGTTTTCCAACCCGCGCCTGCAGTCCCACCAAGATCGTCGTGTTACCTGGCAGGAGCCGCTGGATTCGTTTCACGAGAGCCCGTGTGACACCGCGTCGGAATGCTGAGAAGCAGGATTTTCTTGCGGGACACATCCCGGCATGGAAGACTGGCCGTAGCGCCGCATGAAGAACACCGCCATCTTGCTCGTTGATTGTCCCGACCAAAAGGGGATCGTCGCGGCGGTTTCCGATTTTCTGTACCGGCACAACGCGAACATCTTGCACGCCGATCAGCAC
>JBEKYJ010000285.1:0-2592 GCA_049511095.1 Verrucomicrobiia bacterium | reverse complement strand
TGGGCTATTGATGAGCCGGGGTGGGGCGGGTCAGGTCAGGCGGTAGACGATGCGGGCTTTGTCGAGGTCGTAGGGGGTCATTTCCATCTTTACGCGGTCGCCGACGGAGAGGCGGATGAAGCGTTTGCGCATTTTGCCGGAGATATGGGCGAGGACCTGATGTTTGTTGGGCAATTCGACGTGAAACATCGTGCCGGGCAACACCTTGGTAATCATTCCTTCGACATCGACTAATTGTTCCACAAGCTCTCTCTTTCGGCTGCGCACCTGCCATTGTTTTCAGGAGTCAAAGGGCAGGTTTTGACCCCGGCACCGAGAATCAGACTACGGTTCGGAAGCGGACACCGACTATAGCAGATAGCGTCGACAAAGCAAGACGTGAATCCGGAGTCCCGCGCCCCTTCGGCAGGACGATTGCCGTTGCGGCCGGCGCATGATTTCGCCGGCGGCAACGGGTACCTGTGAGTGGTGCTTCTTTTGAGGTCGGACTACTGGCTCTGTTTCTCGATCTTACGCTCTTTTTCGCGGGGATTTGATCCCGGCTGCCACAGGCTATCGCAGGCGAGAGCGGTGCCGTTCTGCCGATAGAGCGCATTGACTTCGTCGCCGACTTTGAAGTCGGCCAGCGTGGCGGCGCCTTTCTTGTGTTTGACAAAGAGCAGGCTGTCCTTGGACACGGCGAACGTCATCGCGCCCTTTTCCTTGCTGTTAACGGCCACGGTGAGTGCGTTGGTGTCGATCGCGGTGATCGAACCATGGAACTCGAGGTCGTTCTTCTTATCTTGCAAGAACGCGTTCTTTTCGGCGGCGACGGCCAACCGGGGCGCGAGGGCCGGGGTTAGCAAGGCGACGCACAACAACACGCGAGACAACTGTCCCTTCATTCTGTCCTCCTTTGACAATCGGGGTTTAGTTGCTGACACCCAACTGAATACAGAATTTCCGCGGGTTCTTCAAGCGGCAAGTGGGGGCGAACAGAAACTGCGCGGGTCGGTTTGTCGAGTGCGAAAGCCCTGGTGGAGAATTGCGATTGCAAGACGGGTCGATAGCGTTTAATTTTTGAGAAGAAGGGGGGAATACGATGAAACAACTGAAGGTGGCATTGGCAGTTGTCTTGGGGCTTGGCGTGGTGTGGGGAATGAACGCCACGGCCAAGGAGAACAAGTCGGACAAAGACGAAACGAAGGTTGGCGACACCGCGTTCATTGCCTATGAGGGGTCGCAGAGTTGGCCGACTGGCACGGGCTCACAGGTCAACAAGGACTATTCGATCCCGATTTACATTGGGTTGCCGGACAAGAGCTACAAGGTCCTGGGCCGCGTTTACGACAAGCGGACGTCGGGCCTGGGTGTCGTGGACCACGCCTTCGACGAAGGATTGGGCAAGGAAAGTCACCGGATGCGCAACTGCGCGAACCAGGCCAAACAGCATGGGGCCGACGCCATCGTCGTGACCGATGACGAGAAAGCAATCAAGGTTTTCAATCTCTCGAAGAAGGATGTGAGAGAATCCGCGCCCCTATTTGATCACGAGCACAGCATCGTACTGGCCATCAAGTTTTAGGCGCGGCGGGAAGTCCTAGCTGACGGAAGTCACCCGAGATTCTTGCGCGGGGCCGCGGGTTTGGATTCTGATGCGGTCGCCGACTTTCCTGCCAAGGAGTTGCTGTCCCAGCGGGGATTCCGGGGTGATCACGAGGACTTCCGTTCCTTTGTGGTGAATTTCCAAACCGCCGCTTGTCGGGCCCAGAAAATAGAGGGTGCGCGTGCCGCGGGATTCGAGTTCCACCAGGGCCGTCAGGTCGATGGGGGTGGTTTCTTGAAACTTCCCAAGTTCGAGCGATTGATAAACCGCCAAGGACTGTTCGGTTTCGGTCGCCAGCCGGGCCTGGGAACTAGCGAGGTAAGCGGTCTCCAAACCGCGCGTATCGTATTGGTCCTCGGCCTTGTTCTGTTCGTCAGAGGCGTCGGCATGCATGGCCCGTGAAGCCCCGGCCAGCGTGGCCAGTTGCTCGGAGAGCTGTTCGATGATCTGCCGGACGATGATGCGTTTTGAAATCACGATGGGGTGAAGGGCCGCACTCTGACAGGTCTGATGAGCAATGCAAGGCGCGAATCCATCCAGTCCATGGGTCGCGGGCGTTGACAGGCGGACGGTTGTCGGGCGATACACCGGGTGGATTCGTCTTCATGACATTGAGGTTGGTTACAATCGCTTTTGCGTTCGGGTTTTTCCTAAGCCCCTGCCTTGCCGTGCGGCTCGACGCCGAAACGGCAAGCGTGGAAGACACGCTGGGGCAGATCGATGGATTAGCGCTGACGAACCCGGGTTTTTCCGCAACGTTGGTATTAGCGGGCCTCGACGACGTGCCATTGCTAGTGATTGGTGGCGAGTCACCAGAACCGCTCCAGACCGAATCCGTGCTGGAGTTTACGCCGTTGCCGCAAACGGGGCAACCACGCCTCAGTGCGGAAGACCTGCCGCCGGGGGCGCAGACGTACGTCTCGCGCCTTAAGCCGATCTTTGTGGCGGAAGGCGCGCCCGCGGAATTGGTGTGGCTGGCGGAGGTGGAATCGGGATTCGACACGGTG
>JBEKYJ010000284.1:0-2613 GCA_049511095.1 Verrucomicrobiia bacterium | reverse complement strand
AAAACAAGCCGCCGACCTCGCGATGGACGCGGCCGCCTGTATCGGCTGCGGGGCGTGCGTGGCGGCGTGCAAAAACGCCAGCGCCATGCTCTTTGTCTCCGCCAAAGTCTCGCACCTCAATCTCCTGCCCCAGGGCCAGCCCGAGAAGGAACGACGGGTTCTCGCCATGGTCAAGCAGATGGACAAGGAAGGTTTTGGCGCGTGCACCGTTACGGGTTCCTGCGAAGCCGTCTGTCCGAAAGGCATCAGCCTGAATTTTATCGCGAAGATGAACCGCGATTACTTCGGGGCGCTGCTGCGGACGGGATCGAAGGCCGCGGCGCGTACGGGCGACTAAGTGTTAAAGTGGCCAAGGGCGCGTTGTTTGCGCATGACGAGCACCATCGCCACGCCACCCACAATGCCGAAACCCGCCATCGTCGGATACCACACCCCCCAGCCGTAGTGGTCGATCATCCAGCCTGTTGCCGGTAGGAATATCGTCATCCCGAAATATTGAAACGAATCGATAACCCCCGAGGCAAAGCCGGCCATCTTCCGCCCACCGATGTCCATGGGTGCCGCCGCGCCCACCAGCGAGTGGGTGGAGTTGACCATGAGCGAAATCAGAATCAGGAACATGCAGCCCAGAAAGATGCCCGTCGGAGTTGGTCCCACGACGCCTGAATGAATCACCACGGCCGCCAGCCCGATCACTACTGCTTGGAGGAAGTACAACCACATGGCCACGGGCGAACGATGTCCCCTGAAAAACTTGTCGGACACGATTCCCGAGAGCAGCGAGCCAAGGACCGCCACGAGAGGCACGGCATATCCCAATGTCCAGACCAATGAACGCGGTTGATCCTCCATGTTCAGCTTCAGTACGTCATGGAAATACAGCACCGCCAATTGGTCGGAACTGCTGCGCACCGCACCGGTGCAGGCATAGGCAACCGCATAGAACCAGATCAGCGGGTGTGTGAAGACGGTCGTAAAGCATTTCCCAATACTCATTCGCACACCGATGCTGGAATCCACCTCGTCATGAACGAGACCCGGCCACCCCGCTTCTTCCGGGGACTCTTTCGCGCAGATCACCATGATGACCGCGCACGCGGCCGTGATGAGAGGCGGGATGCGGAATAGCCAGCGCCAGTCGCCTTTAGCGACGGTCCACGCGCCGATGGTGAAGCCCGCCAGAATGAGCGGCGCCAGGACTCCGATCGAGACCTGCCCCAACTGGATCATCAATCCAAAAATTCCCGCGAATGTTCCGCGCTCGTTGCGGTTAAACCACGCGGCATTGATCTTGATCATGCCGGGTGCGCCAAACGATTGAAAGTAACCGCCCAACAGCCAGATCAGCGCGAACGTCGAGAATGTTCCGGCAAACGACGCGAAGCCGTAAATCAGATTAATCATGATCGTGCCTGCGGCCCCGATCAACATCGCCTTCTTCCCGCCGATCCGGTCCGTAATCAAGCCGTTAATCAGTTGGCCTATGCCATACGCCACCGACCAGGCACTGAGTATTCCAGTAATCTGGAACTTGCTGAACCCGAATTCCTCGACCATGCCCGGCGTCGCGAACCGGAAATTGTAGCGACACACGTAGAACGACGCGTACATCAACCCCAAACTGACCCAGTTCAAACCGCGGCGGGGGCGGAAACCTTGGGGATACTTGTTGCGGGCAGTGGAAGCGGTCGGTGCTTGTTCCATGAATTCTCTCTAGCCAAACGAGAAACGTAACCGTAGCGGGACTGCCACGCGGAAGTCAAAGAAAATGTTTGTCAGCGCCGCTCTCGGTTTAGCAGCACGAGTTGGAGCAAGTGGGCTGCGGCAGCAATCAAGGCGGCTACATAGGTGAGCGCGGCTGCGTTCAATACACGGCTGACGCCTTCCATCTCATCGCGTGCGATCAGGCCGTTTTGTTGAAGAATCAGTTTCGCGCGGGAGCTGGCGTCCAGTTCGACGGGCAATGTGATCAGTTGGAACAACACGATGATCGTGTAAACGATAATCCCCAGCGTAATGAACATCGGAATGCGAAACCAGAAGCCGCCAATGATGACCAACGGCATCAATTGCGAAACAAACATCGTGCTCGGCACAACAGCCATCCGCACCTGAAGCGGCGCATACGCGTGCTGGTGCTGGATGGCGTGCCCGGTCTCATGCGCCGCGATGCCCAACGCCGCGACCGAAGCGCCGTCGTACACTGCGGGTGACAACGCCAGCGTCTTGGTGCGCGGATCATAGTGATCCCCCAGAAAGCTGTCGATGCGTTCGATCCGGACATCATGAATCCCCGCGTCAGCCATGATTTGCGCGGCAGCTTGTGCGCCGGTAACGCCGGCACGGGCGCGCACGCGTGAGTACTTATTCAGCGCCGAACTCACCGCGAGTTGCGCAATGATTCCCGGCACGAGGATCAATACCAAAAGTAATATCCAAATTCCCATTTGCCACAATACCTTCGGGCGCTACAGTAACCCAATTCAACTAGATTTCAAGCGCCTTGGGAAAGCGCGCGAGATTGCGCATGCCCGTCCGTTGGATCACGGCAACGTCCTCAAGGCGCACGCCCCCGATGCCCCGATAATACAGGCCCGGCTCGACGGTTACGAC
>JBEKYJ010000283.1:0-2653 GCA_049511095.1 Verrucomicrobiia bacterium | reverse complement strand
CAGCAGGCGCGGTATCTCCTGAATTACATCCAGGACTCCAAGCGGTGGCAGGGGATTTTCGACGTGACCGCGCAGATCAGCGCGGACCACGACCAGTTCCTGGCGAGAAACCCGCACGCCGTCACGGACATCGTACAGGTCTTCGAAGAGTCGAAAGGCCAGGATCCGAGGACGCGGCGCTATTTGGCGTTGGTGCTCGGTTTGTTTGGCGACCACGAAGCCGTCACGGCGTTGCGCGGCGGACTCGGCGACAGTGATGCCGAGACGGTGAAGAATTGCGTGTGGGCGCTGGGGCGGGTCGGTGATGAAGATTCGGTCCTGCGAATCATCGAGTTGACCCATAGCGACGAGTCGTCCGTGCGTTTGATGGCGGTGTACGTGCTCGGTTCGATGAACAGCCCGCAGGCGCGTAGTGTGTTGGAGGCGTCGCTGAACGACCCGGACGAGTTGGTGAAATGGAATGCCGCGTTTGGATTGGCGAACAAGGGAAATCCCGCCGCCTGGAACGTGTTGGTGAGGTTGCTTGACAAGGAATACGTTGACCGTGTTACTCAATTGATGCCTCGGGCGGGTCGCCCGCTGGCGGAGAACGTCCAGCGGTACCGAGTGGCCGCAGTGGCGTGGGTGGCGAAGCTGGATCCCGTGAAGGCCAAGCCGCTGCTGCAGAAAATGAGCACCAGTGAACCGGATTTGCAGGTGCGCAATGCGGCCCTTCAGCAGATCAACAATTTATTAACGCACAAGTAGCCATGGCAGAAATGAAGGTTGTCGGGGCGGACAAGCCCCAACAGGGGCAGGCGTTGAGTCCGCGCGAAGAAGCGATACGCCGGCTCAAAGCGAAAGGGTTCCTCGACCCTGAAGGCAAACCCATGCCCCGGCGTCAGTTTCTGGTAAGCCTTGCGCTCGCATGGGCGACGTTCGCCGCGGCGGTGGGGGGCGGTCTCGCGGCGCTGTCCGCGTTCATGGTGCCCCGGGTGGATTTCACCAAGATCGATGTGTTCAAGGTCGGCCCGACGGCCAATTTTGCGCCCAACACGGTGGACGACTCGTTCAAGGCGGCGCATCGCATTTGGATCGTGAACCACGATCACAGGATTTTCGCGATCCAGGCCGTCTGCACGCACCTCGGATGCACGCCGAACTGGATGGACAGCGAGCACAAATTCAAATGCCCATGCCACGGGAGCGGCTACACCATCGACGGGATCAATTTCGAAGGACCCGCGCCCTTTCCGATGCGGCGCTACGAGGTTTCGCTGGCGGACGACGGGCAAATCATTGTGAACGAAGGACGGCTGTTCTTCTGGGAAAAGGGTGAGTTCGAGGATCCGCGCTCGTTTATCGCGGTGTAACAACCATGCTGAACAAACTCAAGAACACGGTTCTGGATTCGCAGATCAAGAGATCAATCTTTCGCGTCGGCATCCCCAACACCGACCGCAAACGCGTGCTCATCGTTCTGGGCAACGTGTTTCTGCATTTGCACCCGACGAAAGTGCGCACCAGCGGCGTGAAGCTGCGCTATACGTGGTGCGCGGGCGGGTTGAGCTTCTTCCTGTTTCTTGTGCTGACGCTGACGGGCGTGCTGTTGATGTTTTACTACCGGCCCACCGTCGAAGGCGCCTACGTGGACATGCTCGACATGCGCTCGCAGGTGCCGTTCGGCATCATGCGCGAACTTCACCGGTGGTCGGCGCACGCCATGGTCATCATGGTGATGGTGCACATGTTCCGGGTGTTCATGACCGGCAGCTACAAGCCACCTCGTGAATTCAATTGGACCATCGGCGTGCTCCTGTTGGTGTTGACGTTCCTGCTGTCATTCACCGGGTATTTGCTCCCGTGGGACCAGCTCGCGATTTGGGCCATCACGGTCGGCTCGAACATGGCCAAGGCGACCCCGTTGGTCGGCGCGGGCGGGCCGTTCGCGGACTTCTTGCAGATTGGCGGCGTGCCGCTGGTGCACCCGGGCGACGACGCACGATTCATGCTGATCGGCGCGAAGGAAATCGGCGGCACGACGTTATTGCGGTTTTACGTATTGCACTGCATCGGCATCCCGCTGGTTGCGGCGGTGCTGATGGCGGTGCATTTCTGGCGCATCCGCAAGGATGGTGGCGTATCGGGGCCGCTCTAAGCGCTGACGCGCGAGCGGGCACAGTTTTCAATGGAACCAACAGCGGCACATCATAGCGCTTTGTTCGAGGCGTTCAAGGCGGTGGCCAATATTCTGGCCACACCGAAGCTGAGCTTTTTGCTCGCCGCAGGCGGATTGCTGTTGATGCTGCGGTTTCGCCGGCATGTGTTCAACTGGTGGATCGGCGCCTTCCTGATCCTGATGGAAGGGGTCTTCGTCATCTGGGGGATGAAGGACCCGAACTTTTCGCTCATTGTCGGCAAACCGGACAACGTGCCGATCACGGCGATGTTGTTCGTTTCCACCTTTGTCCTGTGGCTCGCGATGGTGCAGGCGGTCAACAACGACCGTCGCGCCGAACAAAAGCTGCCGCCGGACGAAAAGGAGAGTTCCAATCAGAAAACCTGGGTGTGGCCCGACCTGCTCTATATCGAGTTCATTGCCCTGATCATCTGCTCGATCGTGTTGATCCTCTGGGCAATTTACCTGCGCGCGCCCCTCGAACAGCCCGCCAAT
>JBEKYJ010000282.1:0-2713 GCA_049511095.1 Verrucomicrobiia bacterium | reverse complement strand
GACAATCATCACTTGGTTCATTGCCGTGAGGATTATCAGGGATTTGACGCAAAACGTTTCCGCCCTCCATGTCCAAGCTGCCACGGGGCTGCTGGCGGTCGTGGTGCTGCTCGTGGTCATGAATTGGTTCTTTCACAAACTGTATTGGGGCGGGTGGATTTCGTTGCAGACGAAAAAGAAAACGGAGCTGCTTCGCAGCGCGGGCAACGCGCAGATCTCCGAGGCGCGTCTTCTGCGCGGCTTGTGCCTGCTCGGGTTCGCTTCGCTTTATCGCGAGGGGTTCGAGGTGGTGCTCTTTCTGCAAAGCTATTATCTGAAGATGGGCGGAACAATCGTTTTGGAAGGCGCCTTGCTGGGGCTGTTCTTCTCCGGCATCGTCGCGGTGCTCACTTTTGTGGCGCATCATCGGTTGCCGTATCGCAAAATGTTGGTGTTGACCGGCATCATGCTGGGGTTTGTTCTCTTGGTCATGGTCGGCGAACAAGCCCAGGAAATGCAATTGGCCCATTGGATTCCCACCACCCCGATCAATCCCTTGGCGGACATCATCCCTCCGTGGATGGGAATGTGGTTCTCGGTTTTCCCAACGCTGGAGACGATGGGTGCCCAACTACTCGCCGCGATTCTGGTCATCGGATGCTACTTCGCGCCTCGATTCCGACCGGCCGAGCTGCGCCGCGATGGGGAACCGGCCTTCCAGGATCCTCCGGCGTCGCCGATGAGTGCGATGGGCGCAAGCATTGCGCAGCCCGCTCAGTCAGCGAAGTAGAGCACCAGACGTTTCGGGCCGTGAGCGCCCAAGACCAGGATTTTCTCGATGTCCGCCGTGCGGCTCGGCCCGGTGATCACCGACAACGCGCTGGGCCAATGCCGATCGTAGCGCTTGCGGAGCAACGCCATCGAGCTCTCGAGGTCGGGAACGATCTGCCCGCGCCGGGCAATTACCAGGTGCGTTGGCGGCAGCACCGACAGGGCGCGTCCGCCCGCCGAGAGCGCGGAGACGATGATCGACCCGGTCTGCGCCACCACACAATCGCAACTCGTCACGCCGAGGTCGCACTCGCGCACCCCCGCGTTCGCGTCACCGACCGTCTTTCCGCCGAGTTCGCTTCCATCCGTGGCGATCTTCGCAAAACCTTTCAGGAACTCGCGTAATGCCTCGGCGTTCTCGATGAGTTCACCCTTGATCGCCGCGAACTCCTCGCGGAAGCGCGCTTCGGGATTCGTGACCGCCGGGAAAATCGGCGCGCTCGTGGGCGCGGTCGGTCGATGCGCCTCCACTTGCAGCGCCGTGCGCACGCGTTGGAGGATATTGTCACGCCCCACGTTCATGCTGCCTCCAGTAGTCCTTGAAACTTTGCTTGGGCGGGGTCGGAAACTCACGCGTCGCCGTCCATGGGCTCAACAGTGGCCGTGCGATGCCTCGTCGTAGCGCGAAGTTGCCGAGCCTGCTGGCGACGGCGTAGCGCGCGGGAGATTGCATCGTCCACAACCACACGTGAAATGCGAGACGTTGGAGCGGACTATCGAATTTGCGCTGGACCGCGTTGCGTCGATTGTGGAGCAGGTGATGATGCAACTCGATCCGCACGGGACAAACATCCGTGCACGCGCCGCACAAGGAACTGGCATACGGCAGGTGCGACCACTCGTGCGCATCGCGCAGATGCGGCGTGATCACCGAGCCGATGGGCCCCTGGTAGGTTGTGCCGTAGGCGTGACCGCCGATATTTTTGTAAACGGGACACGTATTGAGGCACGCGCCGCACCGGATGCAGTGAAGCGCGTCCCGTTGCTCGGCATCCGCCAGCAGGCGCGTGCGGCCGTTGTCCAAAAGGATGACGTGGAACTCCTGCGGGCCGTCGGCCTCGCCCGACTGGCGCGGCCCGCCGATCAGCGAACTGTAGGCGGTGATGGCCTGTCCCGTGGCGCTGCTTGCGAGGAGCGGCCAGAACAACGCCAGATCTTCGAAGCGCGGAATCAGTTTCTCGATGCCGACGATGGCCACGTGCACGCGCGGCAGAGAGAAACTAAGGCGGATGTTGCCTTCGTTTTCCGTCAACGCGATCATTCCCGTGTCGGCGATCGCGAAATTCCCGCCCGTGACACCCATGTCCGCCGTCATGAACTCGTGCCGCAATTTCGCGCGGGCGATCATCGTAAGTTCCTCGGCGCTGTCGGTCGGTGGTGTGCCGAGCTTCTCCTGGAACGTCTGCGCGATGTCCGCTTTCGTCAGGTGCATGACGGGCGTGACGATATGATAGGGGGGCTCGCCCCGGAGTTGGCAAATGTACTCGCCGAGGTCGGTTTCGACCGACCGAATACCAGCCGCTTCGAACGCCTCGTTCAAATGAATCTCCTCGGTCGTCATCGACTTGGACTTGACGACTTTCTGGACCCCATGGCGACGGGCCAGTTGCAGGATATGCTCTCGCGCGTCCGCGGCGGTCTCCGCCCAAAACACGTGGCCGCCGTTGGCGAGCACGTTGCGCTCAAACTGTTCGAGATAACGGTCGAGATGGTTGAGGGTTTCCCACTTGATGACGGCGGCGTGAGACCGGGCGTTCTGCCAGTTCGCGAACCGCGCCTTGCCCTTCGCGACGGCCACATCGTAGGTCGCGATGTTCTTTTGAACTACCGCCCGATGGCGAAGGTCGGCGGTCTTTGTCGCCGCGTCACGTTGAAACCGCGCAAAGGTGGTCGTCGTCATGTC
>JBEKYJ010000281.1:0-2729 GCA_049511095.1 Verrucomicrobiia bacterium | reverse complement strand
ACTCCTGCAAAGCCTCACCCCCAGAAAGTAGGCCAGCAATCCCAGTATCAGGATATGAAGCCCGATCCGTGGTCCCGCCAAGAGTCGTTTCACCTCGGGCGTCGAGGTCTTTGAATTTGGATTCATTGGTTTGATCATAACTGAAAATGACCCTCCTTAAAGTTCGTTTCTTTGGTGGCGATTACGGGGAGGAAGCCAACTTGTTTTGAAGCGCCTCGTTATTCGGAAACAAAGCCGCGCCGCGCCGCCACATTTGTTGGGCTTCGTCGGGGTAGCCAGCCTTTAAATATTGCTCGCCCAACAACACGTAGGTCTGCGCATATTCCGGCTGCGGCGGCCGGGTCTCCTGCTGATCGATCAGCGTGGAGAGGTTCTCCATGACCGCTTGTGACATGTTCAATTCGGCCGGCCAGCGCGACAAGGCGGAGGCTTTCCAGAAACGCGCATCCCAGTCATTGGGGTCGAGCTTCAATGCCTCGTCAAAAGTTTGGTCGGCCTCCATGGCGAGCATGCTTCGCTCGCGAATGTCCTGAGTTGCCACCAGCTTTTGGATGTAGCCTTCACCCAACACGGTGGAATACGCGGCAGCCGACGGGTCATCCTTGACGGCCTGTTTCAGTTGGGCAATCGTTTGATCCAACTGGCCGGTATCGCGGAGTTGTTTCCACGCCGCCTGCTTCTGCGCGAAGCTTGCTTGGGGCGAGACCAGCGTTTGCAGCGGTTGACTGAAGGTCGCAGCGACAGATGGTTTGGCGGCCAATGTGGGCGGAGCCACAGTGCGGAGAGACGCTGTCGCCGGTTCGCCGGCCTGTTCCGTCCCGCTGTGATCCATCTCGGCCGGCTCAGGCGCGTTCGCACTCGCCAGCGAAGCTCTCGGAGGTGGGTTCGCACTCGGTGCCGGAATTTCCGCAGATTGAACCACTGTCTCTGCTTGAAGTGAAGGCGGATTATTTTGCCGTTTGACCATCACAATGGCGGCGGTTGCCACCAAGCCGATGCCGACCAATACCCATGTCAGTTTGCTCATATCATTCCTTCCTTTGAGTTTTGGTTTTTCCTGTTTGCTTACCGGTCGCCAGCCCTGTAGCTGGTTCTCAGCGAACGCGCCCACTGTATCTTTTGGGCGAACTGGCAAACAGACCCCAACGGCCTGATTTGAATAGGTCGAAAGTCATGGTGCAAACCGTCCTGCCGTCACAGGTGAGCGGAACAAGGAGTTCCGACTGACGAACCACCCGGGCGGCGAATTCTTCACCACGAAAAACCGGACGTGCTCCGTCAGCCGCATACAAGGCAACCGCGCTTGGCGTGGCGGGCAAGCTCTCCTTAGGCGGGCAAGCGTGGTGTGCAGGAGGCGGGGAGTTTGGGGAGCGTGACGGTGTGATGAAACGGGTGCGTGAAACGGCGTGAGCCAAGGTGAATCGGTTGGAGCGGGCAGTTATTGGGGCGGGGATCCGCCGTCGCTCTACGAGCTACGGCGAGACGCGCGAGGTGGTTGGGGTGGATCTGATTTGAATTAGTGAGACGTAAAAAGTCTGACTTGCCAAAGGTTGTCTAAATCGGTATGCTACGCTTGCTTGTCGCGCCGCAAGCGGTGTGGTGTGAGGCCCATGACTCTCGAAGAGCTACGACTTCTGAGGGTGGTGCAGGGCATCCTGGTGCGCAACTATGTTGACACCCAGAGGCTCGACGTTCAGGTTATCGGCTCCAACGTCTACGTCGAAGGCGAGTTCGTGATCTTCGACTACCAACCCTCGCGCAAGAAGACCGAGGATCGCATCGAGCAGGATTTGAGCGTCAAACGAACGTTGTTGTACATCGAACAACAAATCCGCGGCTTGGGCGAGGTCACCCATCTGGAATTCAAGTTGAAGAACTGGGAACGCCGCGGCATGCAGTGGGTGAACAGGGGGGGCACGTCCTTCATGTAATTCAGTGGGGGATGGCGCGGAATCTTTCGACGGCGAACAGCTCCAATGGCAGCACGGTGTCGTAAGTCCCCTCATAGACTTCGAGCCGTGATTTCTCCTGGTTGGGCAGGCTTTGGCCCGGCGGCACGAACGAAGCCTCCGAGCCGCGTGGGACCCACAATTCACCGATCTTCTTGAAGCTGGTCACCGCGAAACGGCTCACCAGATTTTCGTTGGCGTCAAACGCCTCGGCCCGCAACAACGCGTAGTATTCCTTGTCGATGTATATCTTCACGCGCGCGTACGGCTCGCCATCGGCCCGGCTCTCGATGGCGAAACAATCGCGACCGCGCACCCGTTCCTCACCCAGAAACTTTGCATTCGGCCAGCGGAGGAACGGCAATCCAAGGTCGTAATAAGTAAAATGCGACCCCAGCAATTTCTCCGTCCGTCTGGCGCCCGTCAATTCGCCGGCCCCGCGCAGGTAAAACCGCGGTTCGCCGCGGATCGGCTGTACGACGAGCGCCTCGGTTTGACCGCCGCGATAAATCGTGCGCGTCTCATCCACGGCGTTCTTCGTCAGTATCTCGACCGGGATGGGGTCCTCGCGCCCCACAAACAGTCGCGCCTTCAGCGAAAAATCCTTCGTCGGCCGATTCGCCAGCACCCGGCCCAAAATCGCCTGCGCATCCTGACTGGTCGGCTTGCCATCGGCGTGTGCGTCGAGGGCCAGGAGCATGGCAAGGACGGCGATGGGGTATATCCTCATTCCCAGCCTCGCTTGTAGCGGAAAACGCTTGCGGCGACAAGCGTGCATCG
>JBEKYJ010000280.1:0-2734 GCA_049511095.1 Verrucomicrobiia bacterium | reverse complement strand
GGGCGGCGGCTGCCCCCTCGGGGGCAGGAAGGCAAGAAGGATTGAACAACCACAACCAACAGGAGTAAAACCAGTGCCCAGACTCACCCAAGATTCTGTACAGCTAACGGGTGCAGGTCCATCTGGCCATGAATCGGTTGGTAAAAATGAGGCTTGGGTTCGTTTTGCTAAAATGAGCCTATTTTGGGGGATAAAGTGCTTGTTTTTGTCGTGAAAACGTCTCTTTTTGCATCCGAAACGAAGCGAAAACGAACCCCAAATGAGTCGGTAGCGGGGCGGCCGGGGACGGCCGCTACTACACCGCGTAGCGCGGCGGGTGAAATGGCTGGCGAGCGGGTTGATGGTGCGATGCGAGCAGGGTATTTCGCGCCGCAGCGGTCGAGGAACTTCTCGAGACTTACCCACCGGGTTGCGCCGCATTCGTTGTGGCGTTGTTCGACGCGGCGTGAGTTGAGTTTGTGCTCGCCTGCGCGAACGAGAAATACCAGAATGTTGTGCCGTGAAACCCTCAGGCTTTTTTTCCACGTGCGTTGTGGCGTTGTTGGCTGCATTGCCGTTCGCCACGGCGGCAGGTGAAGCCAAGGGGCGGGTGGAATTGGATCTTTCCGGCCCCGGCTGGAAATTGTGGCAGGACAAGGGAGCGAAATGGGAGCGCGGCCCGTTGTTTCCCCCACCTGTGGATGTGACGAAGGTGCCGGTGAGTCCGGTGCCGGGCGAGCTTGGCGCGATGGAATCCGTGGGGCGGGATGTCGCGGTGCCGGGCACGGTCGAGGAATATCTGCATCCGGGCAACGGCCCGGAAGGCGACATCAAGGGCGTGAGTTGGTGGGTACGCAGCGTGACGATGCCGACGGCAACGTCGCCGCGCCGTCTCCGGCTGCATTTCGACGCGGTGCGGCTGCGCGCCGAGGTGTTCGTGAATCGAAAACTGGTCGGCTACGATCTCGTTGGCAATTCGCCGTTTGACGTGGATATCACTGATGCGGCCAAGTCCGGCGAGGAATGTGAACTCGCCGTGCGCGTGACCGACCCCGGCGGCAACTTTGATTGGCGCGACACCGTCCCGTTCGTGTGGGGCAAATACATGATCCCGATGAGCCACGGGTTCGGTGGCATCACGGGACGCGTGCGGCTCACGTCGTGCGATCCCGTGTACGTGGATGACATCTACGTGCAAAACACGCCGGCGATCACGAAGGCGAACGCCATTGCGACCGTGCGCAACACCACCAAGGAAACGGTGCGCCGCGACGTTGTGGTGACCGTCGCCAAGAGGCAGCCGGTGGACGACGGCCACGTGCCGCCGGATGTGTTTGTGAGCAAATTGCCATCCGTGGAACTGGCGCCGGGTGATAATGCGGTGACGTGTAAAGTGTCCGTCGCATCCGCCCAGCGATGGGACTTGGACAACCCGAACCTGTACGTCTGCGAGGTGGCGCTCAAGGACGGGAAGGAAACGAAAGACAGCGCGCAGCAAACCTTCGGTTTTCGGTGGTTCGCGCCGGAGGGCATCGGCAGCAACGCGATGTTCCGCCTCAACGGCAAACGCGTGGTGCTGCGCACGGCCATCAGTTGGGGTTTCTGGCCCATCAACGGCATTTACCCGACGCAGGAATTGGCCGAGAAGGAGATCCGCTCGGCCAGGGCGCTCGGCCAAAACATGCTGAACTTCCATCGCTGCATCGGGCGTCCCGAAGTGCTCGACAAGGCGGATGAACTCGGGCTGTTGATTTACGAGGAGCCGGGCGCTTACGTGAACGGCGACCGGACGCCGTTTACCAAGGCGCTCGTGCGCGAAAAACTTCTGCGCATGGTGAAGCGCGACCGCAGCCACCCGAGCCTCGTTATTTACAACATGATCAACGAAGCGTGGGACTCCGGCGGTGCGCGCACGGACAAAGCTGTTTTCGCTGGCCACGTCCGTGACATGCGCGACATGTACGCGCTCGATCCCAGCCGCACGATTACCTATACGTCGGCCTGGGCCAAGCGGGCGGACGCCGACGAACTCCCGAAGATGCACATGCGGCCATTCGACGATGTCATTCACGTGCATGGCTGGTTCGATAGTCATCACGCCGGGGGCCCCGAAGTCTGGAGGCAGAATTTCTACTCGGGACCGGACCGGTATTACAACCGCACGACCAATCGCAAAGAGATTGTGTATTGGGGTGAGGAAGGCGCGATTTCGTCGCCGCCCCGGCTGGAGAAAATCAAGGCGGCACTCGACGCCGCGCCGAACAAGGGTTGGGATGGCCCGATGTATCTCGATTGGTATCGCCAGTTCGACGAGTTTCTCACGCGCAAAAGCCTGTGCGACGCGTTCCCGACGGTGGACGCGCTGACGACGTCGATGGGCGCGGTGTCGCACTATCATCAGGGGCGCAAGATCGAAACCCTGCGCATCGACAACACGTCGGACGGTTACGCGGTCAACGGCTGGGAATCCGAGATCGTCGAGAACCACTCCGGCCTTGTGGATTGTTTCCGCAACCCGAAAGCCGACCCGGCGATCATGGCGTATTACAACCAGCCACTGTATGTGGCGGTGAAAACGCGCAGCCAATTCGCGCAAATCCCCGGCGCGGTCATTGTGGATTTCTACGCCATCAACGAACAGAACCTGAAGGGGCCGTACACGCTGAAGATCTCAGCGAAAGATCCGTTCGGGTGCGAAGTCTTCGCACAGACAGAGCGTGTCTCACTGGCGGGCGGTGACGTGTTCGGTCAGTTG
>JBEKYJ010000279.1:0-2867 GCA_049511095.1 Verrucomicrobiia bacterium | reverse complement strand
GTGTTTGCCCAGCAGAACGGGCCAATCCGATAGCCTTCTGGGCGGTGGCGATGGCATCGTTGAACCGACCGACGGCGGCGTAGGCGACGGCCAGGGTGTCGAGATACGCTGCCACTCGCTTGTTTGTGAGTTCGCAAGCCCACTCCGCCAGAGTCACCGCCCGAACCGGGTCGCCGCCGTCCGCCGGCGCAAGCGTCGCGAGTAGCCACGCTAGATTATTCTCCGCCTCGGCGTAATCGGGTTTCAGCCGTAGCGCTTGCTCCCAATGTCCCACGGCTTCCGGCAGCCTGCCCAATCGGGCCAAGGCGACCCCCAGATTGTACTGCGCCTCGGCGTAATCGGGTTTCAGCCGTAGCGCGCGTTCCAAATGCTCTATCGCTTCCGGTATCCTGCTCGATGGCGTCAGGGCATTCCCGAGGTTGTTGTGCGCCTCAGCGAAATCGGGCTTGATCCGTAGCGCCTGCTCCCAATGTCCCACGGCTTCCGGCAGCCTGCCCAATCGGGCCAAGGCGACCCCCAGATTGTACTGCGCCTCAGCGAAATCGGGCTTGATCCGTAGCGCTTGCTCCCAATGTCCCACGGCTTCCGGCAGCCTGCCCAATCGGGCCAAGGCGACCCCCAGATTGTACTGCGCCTCAGCGAAATCGGGCTTGATCCGTAGCGCCTGCTCGTACTGCGCGATGGCTTCCTCAATCTTGCCCATTTGTCCCAAGGCCATCCCCAGATTGTAGTGCGCCTCAACGTAATCAGGCTTGATCCGCAGCGCCTGTTCCCACTGCGCCATCGCCTCCTGTACCCTATCTAGATGAACCAAGACGACTCCCAGATCGTCATGCGCCTCAACGTAATCAGGCTTGATCCGTAGCGCCTGCTCATAGTGCCCGATCGCCTCCTGCATCCTACCCTCCTGCCGCAGGCTGCACCCCAGGTTGTATTGCGCCAGCCAATTGTCCCGGGTCACATCCAGAGCATGGCGAAACAATGTCTCAGAGTCCTTCCAGTACGCGACTTGAACTCTGGACAGCGCCGCACACAGCGCAAGCACTGCCGCCGCAGCGACGCATGTGATCGCTTTCAGATTCCACCGTTCCATCGCGCGGGACGGCACGCTCCAGCACAGCATGATAAGCAACCCGATCGAGGGAAGATACGTAAAGCGATCCGCCATCGCTTCCCCCGAACCTTGGAACACCCCGATGACCGGCACCAGCATTCCCAGATACCAAAACCAGCCCGTGACGAGCCACGGCTTACACCGTGCCGCCCGAATGACCCCGGCGGTCGCCGCAACCAGTCCAACACCAGCACCCATGACTGCTGCCGCCGGCAATCCCGGGTGCAGCGGATAGAATACGGCCAGTCTGGTCGGCCAAACCATCTTGCTGATGTAACCCACATACGCGAGCAGGGCGTTGGCGATTCTCGTCCCCAGCGGCATTCTGGCCAGCAACCCCATCGGACCTGGCGCGGCCCGCCGAAAGGTCACCAGACCCGATGCGGCAGCCAGCGCAAACAACGGCAGCTTCTCTTTGAGCAACTGGCCAGGAGTCGTCGTGATATTCTGACCGGCCACCACCGGCGTAACCCATTGTGTCCGTCCCAGTGGCCAGTAGTCCAGCAACAGCAACACGAACGGCAGCGTCACCACCATCGACTTGGACATCAGCCCCAAGGCAAACAAGAGCCCAACCGCCAGATAGCGGGCCCACGAGAAGGGATGGCGCACATACCCCACATACGCCCCGAGTGTCAGCATGAAAAAAAGGCCGCTCAACACGTCCTTGCGCTCGGTCACCCAAGCCACCGACTCGACGCGCAGGGGGTGCAGCGCAAACAATGCCGCCACGAAGGCGCAGCGCCAGAAAGCATTCGTCATCGACTGCAGTACCAGGAACAGCGCCACCGCCGTGGCGGCGTGAAGCCCCACGTTCATCAGATGATGCCCGGCGGGGCGCAGCCCGAACAATTCGATGTCCAGCGCGTGCGACAGGAAGCTCAGCGGCCGCCAGTAGTCGGCATTTCGCTCATCGTGGGTCAAGCCCGCCGTGAGTGTCCAGCGCACCGAGCGCCGCGTGAGGCCATCCCGAATATTCGGATTCTCCGTCACGAACTTATCATCGTCAAACCCCACGAATTCGTAATGCCTCACGGGCAGGTAGACGACGACGGTGGCGATGACCAAAGTCAGAGATATGAAGACCTGCCGGACAATCTGTTGCCGCTTGTACCAGGGGGGTGGAGTCATTTGAGTCGAAGGCGTCGGGACCACCGGCTTATGCCATTGGTCTTTATGGAAACCGGGCGACACTTTTGGGCTGTGACATTGTGGTGATCCCCCCTGTTTGTAACCACAGTTCCAGAGTCCGATGCTATGGAGCGGCTATGATGGGCCAAAAGAACCGCGGCGGTCACCAACAACGGGATGAACTTCTGTGTTTTCAATAGCCCGGGAGACTACCCAAACTTCTCAGCCGCGACCAGCGCATACATTGGATAGGTCTGTCGCCAGATTGAACCATTTGCGAACCCCGAGGCTCCAGGTTCTCAGACAGCGGCCCGGGTCACGGACCGTGCGGACCCGTCACACTCGCAGGCGCATGGTAAGCGCGTCCTGCCCGGTAGAGTTCCAGCCGGGTTTCGATCTCGCTGGCTATCTGTGTTTGTCCAGCAGAATGGGCCAATCCGATAGCCTTCTGGGCGGTGGTGATGGCATCGTTGAATCGGCCGGCGGCGGCGTAAGCGACGGCCAAGGTGTCGAGATACTCTGCCTCTCGATTGTTTGTGAGTTCGCCAGCCCGCTCCGCCAGAGTCACCGCCCGAACCGGGTCGCCGCCGTCCGCCGGCGCAAGCGTCGCGAGTAGCCACGC
>JBEKYJ010000278.1:0-4253 GCA_049511095.1 Verrucomicrobiia bacterium | reverse complement strand
AGCGCCGCATGAAGAACACCGCCATCTTGCTCGTTGATTGTCCCGACCAAAAGGGGATCGTCGCGGCGGTTTCCGATTTTCTGTACCGGCACAACGCGAACATCTTGCACGCCGATCAGCACCAGGACGGCGACCTCGGGCTGTTCCTGATGCGGGTGGAATGGGAGCTGGCCGATTTTCGATTGCCGACGGCGGATTTTGGAAAGGAATTCACGCCGATCGCCGAACGGTTTCGGATGCGCTGGCGGCTGGAGTTGTCGTCGCGACGGCCACGCGTGGCGATCTTCGTCTCGAAGTACGACCACTGCCTGGCGGACTTGCTGTATCGGCACGAGAGCGGGGAACTGGCTTGCGATGTCCCGCTGGTCATCAGCAATCATCGGGAGGCGGAACGGCTGGCGGAGTTTCACGGGGTTCCGTTCCATCTCGTGTCACTCCAAGAGGGGAGGAAGGTTGAGGCGGAGCGGCAACAATTGGCGTTGTTGAAGGAGCAGGGCATCGACCTCGTTGTCCTGGCCCGCTACATGCAGATTTTGTCGCCCGAATTTGCGGGCCAATACCCGCAGCGGATCATCAATGTGCATCATTCCTTCCTGCCGGCATTTAGCGGGGCGCGGCCCTATCACCGGGCCTTTGAGCGTGGCGTGAAACTGATCGGGGCGACGAGTCATTACGTCACGGAAACGCTGGACGAAGGGCCCATCATCGAGCAGGACGTGGTGCGGATTTCGCACCGCGACCAGTTGGAAGACCTGATGCAGAAGGGCCGGGACTTGGAAAAGATGGTGTTGTCTCGCGCGGTGCGCTGGCACGTCGAGCATCGGATTCTCCTGTACGCGAAGAAAACAGTCGTCTTCGATTAGGTTCGGCAACTGGCGACCTACGATCAGCTTGTGCGCCTTTTTGAAAGTTGCGCGCGTGCGGTTTTGAATTCTGATCGGGCAGATGATGCGCTTTTTCAGGAGGGTGGCGACGAGAGCCGCGAGGTAAGATTCTTCCACCCGACCGCAGTGGGGGCGTGCTCGGAGGCCCCCGTCAGCCCCCGAGCAGGAGCCAGCCAGGGACCTTCGGCAGCCACTTCCTACGGCACCAGTCGCACGCGGTAGTAGCGGGCAAAAGGAGGGGGTAAGGCTTTTCGCAACTGGTTGCGCAGGACGCGATTCTCCTCGAGCAGGTACTCGATTCTCCGTAACAGGTCTTCGTTGACGCTGCCGGTGATGTAAGCCAGCATTCGTTTTTGGTGCGCATGATGTTGCTGGGATGAGAGTTTTGTAATTGACGAAAACGGAATTGAAAGTGCAGGATTATCCGTTAGCGGCATCACCGTGTGCGCCGTGAATAATCCCCACCGGGCGTCTGTGGGAACCCTCAACGAGGGTGGACCAGAGGGCGTGTTTCGCCCATGTTAAGTGTGAACTGAAAGCTTTTTCCGTGATGGTGGCATGAACAAGGGAACGACAATTGCGATTTGCGCGCTCGCTACCGGCGCGATTCTTGGGCGTCAGGAACTCCGGGCCAATCCGCAGGGCGGCACCGTCACCGCCGGCTCAGCCACCATCGGCGCCACCGCGCCGAACACGCTCACAATTGACCAAATATCCGGCCGGGTCATCATCAACTGGCAGGATTTTTCCATCAACGCGGGCGAAGTCACGCGCTTTGTGCAGCCTTCCGCGACCGCCGCCGCGCTCAACCGGGTCATCACGGCAAATCCGTCGTTGTTGTACGGAACATTACAGGCCAATGGGCGCATCTTCCTGATCAACCAGAACGGCATCCTCGTCGGCAAGGGAGGCCAAATCAACACGGCCGGCTTTACGGCGTCCACCCTCGGTTTATCAGACACCGCTTTTCTGGGAGGTAAGAGCCTGCACTTTGTTGGCGACTCCAAGGCAGCCATTGACAATTTCGGCAGCATCACAGCCCTTGGGGGCGACGTGTTTCTGATCGCCCAGACCGTCCAGAATTCAGGCACGATACGCGCCAAGGCGGGAGAGGTCGGACTCGCGGCGGGTTCGGACGTGACGCTGGTGCAGTCGGGCAACGAACGGCTCTCCGTTCTGGCGGGTAACGCCAACTCCCCGCCGTCGGCAGTGGGCGTCAACAATGTCGGTCAGATCGAAGCGGCTGTCGCCGAGTTGAAGGCGGCTGGCGGCAATATCTACGCGCTGGCCATCAATAATGGCGGCGTCGTGAGAGCCACCGGAGTGGCATCGCAAAACGGTCGAATCGTTTTGAGGGCGGACGACGGAAACATTCAGAACAGCGGCACGCTCGTGGCCAACAATGAGAATGGCAGCGGCGGCACCGTGATCATGGACGGCGGTCACAACGTCGCCACACCCACGACGGTCATCAACTCCGGCGTCGTCCAGGCGCGGGGCGATGCCGCGGGTGCCAGAGGCGGAACGATCGAAGTGCTCGGCGACCATGTCGGTTTGTTCGGCGGCGCGATGGTGGATGTCAGTGGTGACGCCGGTGGCGGTACGGCGTTGATTGGCGGCGGTCTTCACGGCCAGGACCCGTCCGTGGGGAATGCCGAGCGGACGTATGTGGATCAAGGCGCAACGATTGCCGCGGATGCGCTATCCAGGGGCAACGGAGGCAACGTGGTCGTTTGGGCCGATGACGCGACGGCGTTTTATGGAACCATCTCAGCCCGGGGCGGCGTGCGGGGCGGCAACGGCGGTTCCGCCGAGGTCTCCGGCAAAGAGGCGCTCGTGTACGAGGGGTTTGTCGATCTGCGCGCACCGAACGGCGTGATGGGCGATCTGCTCTTGGATCCTCACAACATCACGATCGCCAACGGCGGGCCGGATGCCATCTCCGGCAACCAGTTCTTCACCGATAATTCCGCCGGTGATGTAACGATCGACCCGGCCAATGTGGTCGCGGCGTTGAACGGTGCCAACCTGACGCTGCAGGCCAATACGGACATCAATGTAAACGACACGATCGACGCCTCGGGCAATGCAGGTGCTGGCAATCTGACACTCAACGCTGGGCGCTCAATCACCTTGGCCGGCGGCGTGTCGATCCTGCTGCAAGGATCCTTTACCGCGACGATCAACGACGGCGGCGCCGTGACGGCGGACCGCGACCCGGGCGCCGCGACGTTTTCGATGGGCGCGGGTTCTTCCATCACGGCTCCCGGAGGCATCGACATTGAAGCGGGAACGCTGGCCGCTGACAACACGGGGCCCACCAGCGTCAGTGCCAATACGGGAGACATGACGTTGACCACACTGAATACCGCTCCATCGAGCGCAGGGGCGGCGGGCGGCAACATCGTGGTGATCAACAATCAGGCCGCCGCCAAGAGTATCACGATTTCAGGAAACATCACCGCGAGCGGCGCGGATAACGGCGCTGGAGTGGGTGGCAATGGCGGGTCGATCACGCTGAACGCCAGTGGAACATTGACCTTGAACGTCGTCGCCTCCAACGGAGGGAATGGAACCGGTGGCGCCGGTGGCGGTGCTGGAAATGTCACGCTGACCGGTGGAAACGCGATCGCCGTCGATGGAACGATCACCGCCCAGGGTGGGAGCGGGTCGTCGGCAGGCGGTGCCGGTGTGGTCGCATTGACGGCCAATGGCCCCATTGCCTTTAATGACAACGTGACGGCGGCCTCCATTGTTTCGCATTCCGGCGGGACCGGTTCGGGCGACACGACGTTTGGCGTGGGTGTGCAAATCAATGCGGACAGCCAATCGTATCGGGCGGGCAACGGATCGGGGTCGGCGGCGGTGGATTTGACCGATAACACCCCAACACGGCGGGTACGGCGGCGCCGCACGCATTCACGTTCGAGCAGGATGCGGACATTGCCGACGCCAACATACCGGGTGCGTCACAATTCGGTGTCACGCCACCCACCAGCTACACGATCCAGTCGGACAACGGGGCAGTAACGCTCAGCACGGGCATCAAGGTGGATGACAGCGCGCTGACGTTGTCGGCCGCGAAGGCCATCGCCATCAATGACACGTTGATCCTCGCATCGATGGTCAGTCACTCCGGGACTTCTGGTTCCGGGGACACCACCTTTGGTCCGGGCATTCACGTCAATGCGGACAGCCAATCGTATCGGGCGGGCAACGGGTCGGGATCGGCGGTGGTGGATTTGATCGATAACACCCCGGCGTTTCGCAACACGGCGGGTACGGCGGCGCCGCACGCATTCACGTTCGAGCAGGATGCGGACATTGCCGACGCCAACATACCGGGTGCGTCACAATTCGGTGTCACGC
>JBEKYJ010000277.1:0-2987 GCA_049511095.1 Verrucomicrobiia bacterium | reverse complement strand
CCGCGCAAAGGTGGTCGTCGTCATGTCGCAGCCAGCACCTCGGCGAGTGAGATCGTCTTGATCGGCAGATTTTGGCGGCGCAGGTAGCCGTCGATTTGCATGAGGCAACTCGAATCGCCGGAGACGACGTACTGTGCGCCCGTCTTCTGGATCGAGGTGACCTTCACTTCATCCATGGCGTAGGAAATCATCGGGAACTTCACCGAAAACGTGCCGCCGAATCCGCAACACGTTTCCGCCTGGTCCATCTCGACCAATTCGAGGCCGCGCACGTTGCGCAAGAGCTGGCGCGGCTCGTCCTTGAGACGGAGTTCGCGCAGCGCGTGGCAGGAATCGTGGTAGGTGACGCGACCGGAAAACTTCGCGCCCACATCCGTCACGCCAAGTTTTTTCACCAGGAACTCGCTAAACTCGTAGGTGCGCGCCGTCGCCGTGGTCGCCTTGCCGAGCAGTTCGGGGTAGAAATTGCGCACCATCGCGGTGCACGAACCCGACGGACTGACGATGGCGTCGGCATCCGCGAAGATTTCGCAATAGCGCCTAGCCAACGTCCGGGCTTCATCCCAATAACCGGTATTGAACGCGGGTTGGCCGCAGCAGGTTTGTTCCGGCGGGTAGTGGACGTCCACGCTCAGGCGTCGCAGTACGGTGACCATGGCAATTCCCACGTTCGGGAAGAATTGGTCGATAAAGCACGGGATGAATAACGCCACGCGCATGGAACGACAACTTACGGACTCGCGACGCACGAGGCAAGAAGACAATTCGCACCGCAAGCTTGTCCTCTGGCCGGGCTTCGCGTAATGATTGGATCATATCAATGAAAAAAAAGGCTCCCGCTCTTCTGATCATCGATATGCAACAAGGCATGCGTAGTCCTGCAGCTGGAAAACGCAACAATCCACAAGCCGAATCGAATATTGCTCGGCTTCTTTCGGCTTGGCGTGAACGCGGTGCGACCATCGTCCATGTTCGCCATATATCAAGAACATTGGGTTCGCTGTTTTGGCCGGGACAAGCCGGTGCAGAGTTTCAAGAAGAATTGAAACCCCTCGACAGTGAGCACGTGGTCGAGAAGAACGTTCCGGATGCCTTTATCAATACCGGACTTGAGCGCTGGCTGCACGTACGAGGTATCAATGAACTGTTGGTTGTCGGCGTAAGTACCAACCATTCTATCGAATCTACCGCTCGAACGGCAGGAAACCTCGGGTTTAAAACAACGGTTGCATCCGATGCTGTGTTCGCCTTCGACAAAGTCGATTACTCGGGAACTCTTCGAACTGCAGCTGAGGTGCATGCGATGTCATTGGCAAATCTTGATGGAGAGTATGCAAAAGTGATTCGCACGGAGGAAGCGCTGAATATGCTCTAACAAACCGGATGAAGCGACCCCCACGGTGGCGCGTATCTGTTCCGTGCCGGGTGCCAGTCAAGCAGGTCACGTCTCATAAGTCGTAAGTTTGGTGGCCACCACGTCGGTGTGTGGCGGATCACCCGTTCATCGTAGCGCCTCCCGCTCACACGTCGCATACTTCTCCACGAGTTTGTCGTAGACGCGGGTGGCGTTTGCGCTCGGTTTGACTTCGCTGTTGGGGATCGGGTCGGTGAAACCGGCGACGACTTCCGTCCACGCGGGCTTGCTGCCGTTGTGGACGAGCCAGCCGTGGGCGGCGCGAAGGGCCGCGCCGAGAGCGGCGCTTTTGGAAACTTCGATGCGGAACACGGGGCAGTTCAGAACGTCCGCCATGATCTGGAGAATGACGGTATTGGCTGACGCGCCGCCGGTCGCGTAGATCCGCTTGGGTTGAACTTTCATCCACGCGGAATGAATCCGCATGGACATCATCTGGGCTTCCACAATCGCGCGGCAATTCGCGCCGGCGTCTTTCGGGTCGAGATCGAACCGATGGATGCCGGGTTTGTTCACCCGCGGGACAATCTCGGCTTCAAACCACGGCAACATGATGCCGCCGTGGTTGCCGGGCGGGCGGGCAAGAACCATCCGGTTGAAGCCGTTCCAATCGAGGCCGTACTGGTCACGGATCTTCTCGCAAGCAAGCGAGCCGTTCTTGTAACAGATCAACGTCATGTAGTCCCCGGTCGGCGCGCCGAACACGCTGCCTTCGCCGCGTTCGTCAACGCGGCAACGTTTCATGTAGCCGAAATAGGTGTAACTGGTGCCGAGGCTGACGGCGACGTTGCCTTCCGCGATGAGGCCGAGGCCGATAACGCTGCACGGGTTGTCACCCGACCAGACCAGCGCCTGCGCGTCGGGATTGAGACCGTACTTCTTCGCGAAATACGGACTGACACCACCAACGACCTTCCACGGCTCGGCCAGCGGCGGTAGCTTCGCATTCAATCCGAGTGCCGTGGCTTTGAGCGCATTGGGGTGCCAGGTCTTCGTCTGGATGTCCATCAAGTTCATCCCCGCGCCATCCCCGTGGTCGATGGGGGCGATTGTGCCGGCGAGGATGGAGGCCATGAATGAACTGACCAGCGCGATGCTCTGGGTGGCGTCGTAGTTGGCAGGCTCGGTCCTGTAAAACTTGCGAATCTGCGGCCCGGTGAACCGCTCGAATGTGTCGGAGCCGGTTTGTTGCGCCGTGGCTTTGATGCCGCCGAGCGCGTCGCGAATCTCCGCGCACTCGGCACTCGTGGAGGAATCCATCCAAATCGGGGAAGTGGAGCGCGAGAAGATGCCGCTTAAATTCTCCGCGAGGCCGTTCGCGGGGTTGAGTCGGCCCAGCGCGCCGGCGGCGCGGTCGTTGAGATAGACCGAACCGTGTTGCTGGCCACTCCCACTGACGGCGATGATTTCGCGTAGCGCCACGCCATCGTTCTTCATTTGCCCGAACAAAACATCGAGTGCCTCGACCCACATCAGCGGCGGACTGTGGACCACCAGCGGATCACGGCTGCGTAACGCGCCGTTCCGCGTGCCGTAGTGCGGCAGCATTTTGTCAAAACTGAGGGAGTTCTCG
>JBEKYJ010000276.1:0-3157 GCA_049511095.1 Verrucomicrobiia bacterium | reverse complement strand
AGGTCAAGAAGCGCATTCTGGAATACCTGAGCGTGCTGAAACTCAGGAGCAACGGCTCGGATGGGGCGGTCGTCGGGAAAGGTCCGATCCTGTGCTTCGTCGGGCCGCCGGGCGTCGGCAAAACGTCCCTGGGCATGAGCATTGCGCGCGCGTTGGGGCGCAAGTTCATTCGCATGTCACTGGGCGGCGTGCGCGACGAGGCGGAGATTCGCGGCCACCGCCGCACGTACATTGGCGCGTTGCCCGGCCGCGTGCTTCAAGGACTGCGCCGGGCGGAGAGCAACAACCCGGTCTTCATGCTCGACGAGATCGACAAGGTGGGCACGGATTTTCGCGGTGACCCAAGCTCCGCGCTGTTGGAAGTGCTGGACCCGCAACAGAACAACAGCTTTTCCGACCACTATCTCGAGGTGCCGTTTGACTTGTCGCGCGTCATGTTTATCACCACGGCGAACCTGCTCGAGCCAATCCCCCCCGCCCTGCGCGATCGCATGGAGGTCATCCAGTTGCCCGGCTACACCGAGGAGGAGAAAATCCACATCGCCGTGAAGTACCTGGTGCCGCGCCAGCTAGCCGAGCACGGGCTGAAGAAGACGCAACTCAGCATTTCCAAGAAAGCCATGGCGGCCATCATCCGCAATCACACACGCGAAGCGGGCGTGCGCAACCTGGAGCGGCAGATCGCGACGATTTGCCGCCGCACGGCGCGCCGCATCGTGGAAGGAAGGGCCAAATCAGTGGCCATCATGCCGCGCAACGTAAAGGACTTCCTCGGTCCTACGGAGTTTTTCCACGATGTCGCGGAACGGGCGACCGACCCTGGCGTGGCGATCGGACTGGCGTGGACGGCTGCGGGTGGCGATATTCTGTTCATCGAGGCCACCCAAATGCCGGGCCGGGGCAATCTGATTCTGACGGGTTCGTTGGGCGATGTGATGCGCGAGAGCGCCCAGGCCGCGCTCAGCTATTTGCGGTCACGCGCGACACAATTGGGCATCGACCCGAAGCTTTTCGAGAAATCGGACATCCACATTCACGTACCGGCGGGAGCGATTCCCAAAGACGGGCCGTCGGCGGGCGTGACGATGGCCGTCGCCTTGGCGTCGTTGCTCATGCGCAAACCGGTGAAGCCCGAGTTGGCCATGACCGGTGAGATCACGCTTCGTGGGAAACTCCTGCCCGTCGGCGGCATCAAGGAAAAAGTGCTGGCGGCGGCGCGCTCGGGCGTGAGAACCGTTGTCCTGCCGGATCAGAATCGCAAGGATTTGGCCGAGGTGCCGGCCGAGATTCGGAAGAAGATGAAGTTTCGATTTGCCAAGACAATCGACGCCGCATTGAAGCTCACGCTGTAGCCCGGATGAGATAGACCCGAGCACATGCCGCCACGCACAAACTCCCGCGCGCAGAAGTTCGATGCCGCAGACCTGCAACGCTTCGGCCAATCCCTCTTGACAGCCTGCGGTCTGGTGGAAAATCGCGCGCGTGATGTCGCCGCAGTGCTGCTGGAAGGCGATCTGCTCGGGCACACCACCCATGGCTTCACCCTGCTCCCCGCCTACCTCAAGGAACTCAAGGAAGGCCTGATGGAAAAAACGGGTGAACCCAACATCATTGCCGATCACGGTTCTGCCCTGACGTGGGACGGACGGCACCTGCCGGGCCCGTGGCTGGTGCGCCAGGCGATTGCTGCGGCCCGCGAACGCCTCGCCGAACATCCTGTCGTCACCGTCTCAATTCGTCGCAGCCATCACATCGGTTGTTTGCAGGCATATCTTCAACCTGTTACCAACGCCGGCCTTCTCATGCTGCTCACCTGCTCCGACCCCGCGTGTCGCACGGTCGCGCCGCATGGCGGAACTGCTCCGCGATTCAGTCCGAACCCGATTGCCGCCGGTATCCCAACCGATGGCGACCCGATCCTGATCGATATCAGCATGTCATCGGCCTCGAACGGACTTTGCAGCCGATTGGCTGCAACCGGCGATCGGCTACCGGGTCTGTGGCTCGTCGACCGCGATGGCAACGCGACTGACGATCCGCGCGTTCTCGCCAGCGAACAAGGAGGAGCCATCCTGCCACTTGGCGGCATGGATCTCGGCTACAAGGGATTCGGTCTCGCGCTTTTTGTGGAGGCGCTCACGAATGCGCTTGCGGGTCACGGTCGTGCCGATGAGGAACCGCGCTGGGGCGCATCCGTGTTCCTGCAGATTCTGGACCCCGATCGCCTTGGCGGACGCGCATCCTTTCTGCGGGAGACGAGTTTTTTCGCGGAGTTCTGCCGGGAAACTCCCGTACTTCCGGGCAAACCGCCTGTCCGCTTGCCGGGACAAGCCGCGCTTCAGCGCCGCAGGGAACAACTCGCCAACGGTGTCGCACTCTATCCGACGATCATGCCTGCGCTGGTTCCCTGGGCCACAACGCTGGGCGTGCCGCTCCCGAAAGCCCTTGGCGGCTAAGCTCAAAATTGGCTCCCGCACAGGTCCGACCGTCGTGCTATTCCAACACCACGACCCGCTTTTGGCCGTCCGGATAATACACGCCCAGTGCGTTATCCTGAGCGTCCGTCACCAGCCAGGCATGACCCAAATAAGTCTGTTGGTTGCCCGTCTCGCCCGGCTTCAATTCCATATACCGCTGCCGTTCCCCTTTGAAGTCGAGCCAATAAATCCTCCGCAGGTCCTTGCTCTTGTTTACAAATGCGATCAGCGCGGGAATCCTGGGGGTCGACATGGACGCGACTCCCAGCGTCTCGGCAGGATCTTTTCGACCGCTATTGCCGGTGGCTTTCGGAAAGTTCAGGCTGGGCGCTTCGGCTTTCTGTTCCAGCGCTTTGGATTCAGCAACCTTCTTCGGATCATAACCGAATCGGTTCTGGAGATCCGGTGGAAGTTTTTCCAAAGGAATCGTCGCCACACCCGTCCTGTGGATAATTGAAACCGTTGTTGGAGTGATGGTTCCCCAGTGGTAGTTCTCGTATGTCACGCCATCAATCGTGATCGTGATGTTGGTTTCTTGGGCCAGAGCAATGGAAGCAGCGAAGATACAGAGCAGCAAACCAACACGAAGGGTTCTCATCCTGTTTTCTCCGTCCGAAGCGGCGACCACGGGGAACCATAAACTCCGCCAACTGCAAAAGCAAGTCGGTAGAACCCCAAGG
>JBEKYJ010000275.1:0-3297 GCA_049511095.1 Verrucomicrobiia bacterium | reverse complement strand
TGGTTCTCCTCGCGCACTTTTGCTTGGTGTTGAATGACCAAAGGTGTCGCCACACCGGCCACGACAATGGCCCCGACAACTACAGCTTGAAATTTGGTCATAGTCATAAGTTTTATGAGGGTAAGGGTTGTTCCGGTTCCCGCCGCCGCGCTCGCCAGGGCAACGCTGGAAATCGTGGCCGCCAGTCCGACGGGCGCGGCACTGACAACCTCGGCGGTCAGCACAGTTCCCAACGCCGCCACCGACAGGGTGACGCCCCGATGTGTCAGCAGAGAATGTAATTTCTCCAGCGCCCGGTTCACGCGCATCCGCGCGGCATCTTCCGTGCTTCCCAACGCGTTGCCGACGGAACGCAAATCGCGTTGCTCGAAAAAGCGCAGCAGAATCGCGGTGCGGTCCTCTGCTCCCAGCCGGTTAATCGCCTCGTCGAGGAGGGGCGCAATCTGCATCCGATCCGACCCGGAATGATCTTGGAAGGAGTTCATTTCGACAGCGTGCCTTTCACGGGACTGACGACGACGTTCGCTCCGCAGGGTCTTGGAGGCGATAAAGCACGTGTCGCGATGCAGCCACCCCCCCAACATCACGTCGCCTGGAAGCGTGCGCGCCTTGCGAGCCAGGTCCACGAAGACAGTTTGGGCGATGTCCTCCGCCCGATGCGTGTCGCCGCCGACCAACCGAATCGCTGTGGAATAGACCAGAGCCAGGTAGCGCGTGACCAGTTCGCGAAAGGCTTCTTCCGAGCCATTCCTGACGTAATCCGCAAGCAGTTGCTGGCTGTCCGTCATCTTCAATTCATTATTAAAAACCCGCCGAAAGCCAAAGCCGAACAAAAAGCTTTGGAGAAAGGGTCAGTTTGATTTTCATGATGGCGTGCGACCGAACTAACAACAATCGAACGGCCCCTTTCTTTAGAAGAAGTCAGCCAGTTCCTGATCTGACAATGTTGGCAGCAGATCCGCCGCTTTACTCCAGGCGGACTGTATCGTGTCCGTCCCAAGTGGCCATGTCCGAGAGGATGACCTGGTCACCCTCACGCAGGCCGTCGATCACCTCGATGACGCTCACCGAACTGCGGCCCAGCTTGACCGTTACCCGCTGTGCCGTCTTGCCGCCGTCGATCAGCTTGAACAGCCTCACCGTGCTCTCTTCCTGGCCTTGCACGGGCCGGCCCACGGACAACACCGATTTTAGTCGATCCAATTCGATGACGCCATCCACGTTCAGGTCGGGTCTCGCGCCTTTGGGCAGTGCGCCAGCCAGCTTCACATCGACGGTTACCGTTCCGTTTTGCGCGGCTGGATCGATGCGGATGACGTAGCCCGGGATGATGCCGTTACCGGTATCGATTTCGGCTTTCAGGCCGATTTGCACGTCTCTGACCTGTGTCTCCCCGATTTTGAGGACGGCTTTCAGGCGCGTGGGTTCGACAGTTTTCGCGAGGGTGGTTCCCGGCGTCACGCGCTGGCCCATTTCCAACGGCTCGGTGTCGCCGATTTGCTGGAGCACGCCGTCCACGCCGGCCCGCACACGCAGCGCCGCCAGCAGTTGTTTCTTCCGTGTATACAGCGCCCGGGCGCGTTCCACCTCGGCCTGCTGGACGGCCAACTGCGCGTCAATGGATTGCCCGCTCGTCTTGAGCCGCTGCTGCTCAATTTGCACTCGTTCATGAAGCGCGTCAGCCTTCGCGCGGGAACGTTGATTCTCCACCGCGGAAAGCAGGCGTTCCTTTGCCAACTGATCGTTCACCTGGGCATCGAGTTCGGCCTGGTTGGCCTCGGCTTTGAGTGCCGAGAGCGACGACTGCAAACTCAATTGCTCATCCTCCAGTTGCGCCCGTAATTTCGTGAGTTGGGCCTCAGCGCCTTTCAACTGCCACTCGGCATCGAAGGCTGCCTGTTCCAGTTCCGGGTTACTCAATTCCATCAGGACCGTGTCCGCAGTCACCAACGCGCCGGGCTGCATGAAGATGCGTTCGACACGTCCGTCCGTTTCCGCCTGCACGAACTGGATCTGCTCCGGCACCAGCGTGCCGTTGCCGCGGACCTGGCGGATCATCTCGCCACGGCGGACTGTTCCCAAGTAAATGGACGCCTTGTCCACGCGGGGCAGGGCCGGCTGAAGCTGCGACAAACCCACGGTGACCAGCGCGACAACGACAATCGCGCCGGCGCCGAGCATCGAACGTCGCCTCCGTCGCCGTCGTCGAATCTCGAGAGAAATGGGCACATCCATGCGGTGACTCCTTTCCAACTCACCGGGAGGCGGCGACCTCCTCGGCGACAAGTTGGCCGTCGAACAAGTGGATCGTTCGTTGCGCGTCGCGAGCGTAACGCTCGTTGTGGGTGACCAAGCAGATGGTCGCGCCTTCGGCGTGTAATTCCCTCAATAATTCCATCACCGCCTGGCCGTTCTTGGAATCGAGGTTGCCGGTCGGCTCGTCGGCGAGCAGGATGGACGGTCGGCCTCCGAGCGCCCGCGCCACGGCCACGCGCTGTTGTTGGCCGCCGGACAGTTGCGACGGGTAATGCTTGGCCCGGGTCGTCATCCCGACCTTGGCCAGTGCTTCATCGACGCGCTGGCGTCGCTCGGCAGCGGTCAGCCCGCGATACGTCAGCGGCAACTCCACGTTCTGCCACACCGCCAAGTCGCCGATGAGGTTGAAACTCTGAAAGATGAATCCAATTTCCCGGTTCCGCACCCGGGCCCGCTGGGCATGATTCAGATGTTCGACCGGTTCGCCTCGGAGCCGATAGGTGCCACTGGTCGGCGAGTCCAGCAGGCCGAGGATGGACAGCAACGTGGACTTGCCGCAGCCCGACGGCCCGGCGATTGACACGTAGTCTCCATGGCAGATTTCGAGCAGGATGCCAGACAACGCATGGGTCTCGACCTCGTCGGTGAGGAAGACCTTGTGGATGTCTTCCAGTTCGATCAAGGGCGTGGTTGTTTTCATAATTTCGTCTCCTTATTCGTCCCTCAAGGCCTGAATTGGATCGATCGTGGCGGCGCGGCGGGCGGGCAGCCAGCAGGCGACCAAAGCCGCCAGCGCCACCACGCCCAGCGAGCTGGCCAGGCAGAACGGCGAGAGCGGGCTGGTCTCATAGAACATCGAGCGCAGCAAGATGCCGGCGCCCAGCGCCAAGCCCACGCCGATGGCGGTGCCCGCTGCCAACCAGACGGCGACCTGGCTCACGATCAACCCGACGACGTCCCCCAGCGTGGCGCCCAGCGCCATGCGCAGGCCGATCTCGCGTGTCCGAGCCGCCACATAGTAGGCCATCGAACCGTAGATGC
>JBEKYJ010000274.1:0-3300 GCA_049511095.1 Verrucomicrobiia bacterium | reverse complement strand
GGGCAACTGGTCACGGACGTACTGCGCCCGCTGCGCCGCTGTGGCATCCGTTGTCATTCGCGCAACTGGCCGTCGCCAACCACGACAAATTTGTAGCTGGTCAACTCCTCGAGCCCCATCGGGCCGCGCGCATGCAGTTTGTCGGTGGAGATGCCGATTTCGGCGCCGAACCCGTACTGGCCGCCGTCGGCGAGGCGCGTGCTGGCGTTCCAGAACACGCTGGAGCTGTCCACTTCGCGCAGGAACTTCTCCGCGGTGGCCTTGCTGCGGGTGACGATGGCGTCGCTGTGCGCCGAACCGTACTTCGTAATGTGGTCGATAGCCTCGTCCACGCCGTTGACAACCCGCACGGCCAGAATGAGATCGAGATACTCTGCGTACCAGTCGTCTTCGGTTGCGGGTTTGGCGTTCGCGATAAGCCGCCGCGTCCGTTCGTCGCCGCGCAGCTCGACTTTGTGCTCCGCGAGTGCCTTGGCGATGCGTGGCAGAAATTGGTCGGCAATCCTGTCGTCGATCAGCAGCGTCTCGATCGCGTTGCACACGCCGGGACGCTGGCACTTGGCGTTGATGACGATCTTCTCCGCCATGTCGAAATCCGCATCACGGTCCACGTACACGTGGCAGACGCCTTTGTAATGTTTGATGACGGGGATGCGTGATTTTTCCGCGACGGCGCGAATCAGCCCTTCCCCGCCCCGCGGGATACAGAGATTGATCAAATCATCCTGCTTGAGCAATTCATCGATGGCCGCACGATCCGTCGTGGGCACGACCGTGATGCTATTCGGCGGCAGGCCGGGGACATTCATCGCCTCGGCAATGGCCAGATTGCTATGAATCGCTTCCGAGCCGCCGCGCAGGATGACGGCGTTGCCGGTTTTGAAGCACAGGCAGGCGGCATCCGCGGTCACGTTGGGGCGCGATTCGTAAATGATGAGGATGACGCCGAGGGGCACGCGCACCTTTTGGATGCGAATCCCATTCGGGCGGGTCCACTCGCTGATGATTTTGCCAACAGGATCCGCCAACCCGGCGACGTCTCGCACGCCCTTGGCCATTTCCGCAATACGCTTGTCCGTGAGGGTGAGACGATCCAGCAGCGCCGGGGAAAGTCCCGCTTTTTTCCCCGATTCGAGATCTTTCGTGTTGGCGGCCTTGATACGGTCAGCGGACATCTCGATTCCGGCCGCCATGGCGCGCAGCAACGCGTCCTTCGCCGGCGCGTCGAGTTTTGCCAGCGCCCGCGCCGCGTCGCGTGAACGCTCAGCCAACAATCGCATTTGCTGCTTCAAATTCATTTAGAGAATCACCATGTCATCCCGATGAATCACCACACCCGAGGCTGACTTGATTTGGATGCTGCCAACCTTCGCCAGGCCGCGCGCAAATTCAACCTGATTCTTGTCGTGGATACTGACGACATCGCCTTTTTCGAACTTCCCTTCCGTCGAAGCGATCCCCTTGGCCAGCAAGCTCTTACCGTTCGCGCAGAGCGCCTGCTTGGCGCCATCGTCCACCACCAGCGTGCCGGCCGGGTGCTGGAAAAACGCGATCCAGCGTTTGCGGCTCGCCAGTTTGTCGGCATGCGGCAGGAAGATCGTCCCGATGTCTTCGCCCGCCAGCACGTCACGCACGACATCCGGCCGGTCACCATTCGCGATGACCAGCGGGATGCCGGCGCGCGTCACGATCTTGGCTGCATCGATCTTCGATTTCATCCCGCCGACACTTGTGATCCTGTCGGTGCCCCCCGCGAGCAATTCAATCTCATGGGTGATTTCGGGAACGGTGTGGATGACAAGATCCGTTGTAGGCCGCCTGCCCTCAGGCGGCGTTTGTGTCGTGATGGAAGTCTCCGCGCCGCGTGGGGGCACGCGGCCTACAACCCGCTGCAGCAGTCCTTCCACGTGCGAAAGTATAATGAGCAGATCCGCGTCGATCAGCGTGGCGGTCAGGGCGCCGAGGCGGTCGTTGTCGCCGAACTTGATTTCCTCGACGGCGACCGTGTCGTTTTCGTTGATGATCGGCACCGCGCCGTGCGCGAGGAGCGTGGCCAGCGTGTTGTGCGCGTTGAGGTGGCGGGCGCGGTCCTTCAGATCGTCATGCGTGAGCAACACCTGGGCGACGGTGATGCCGTACTTGCCGAACAGCTTGTCGTAAACCGCCATCAGTTTGCTCTGGCCGATGGCGGCGGCGGCCTGCAGTTCGTCGAGCCGCTTGGGGCGCTGCTTCAAGCCCAGTTCGGCCATGCCCGCGCCAATCGCGCCCGACGAGACAACAATGATTCGCTTCTTCTGCTGATGGAGCGCGGCGATTTGCGCCACCACCTGCTCGATACGCGTCAGCGAAAGATGGTTTTGTGCATCCGTGAGCAAGCCCGTGCCGAGCTTGATCACGATGCGGTTCGCCTTTGCCAGGATCTCCTGTCGAAGCTTCATGTGAGCGACAACTGCTTACCAGAAACGGGGGGATGTGTCGAGAACGGCGGACTGCGGGTAGTGCTCCCAAATGGGGGCGGGGCGGGTGGCGTACTTGCGGGTCAGTTCGGCGACCCCTCTGCCGGTATCAAGCAGTCTTTTGGGAATGCAAGTAGTTCACTAGTTTGTCTACAGTCGTCGACGGATTCTTATTCGGAGGCTCAAAAGCTTGCATATGGTAGTCGCGCAATTTCGGAGATCGCTCCAAAGCGAGATGTTGATGCGGTCTGAGTTCGTCGTAGACATCGACCCCTTTCTCATACCTCGGCAAATATCCGCGCAGCTCTTTCAAGACTATATCCCGCTCGATGTGTGCACTCTGTTCCTGGAAGTGGAGAAGGAACCATAACTCGAATGAAGGATTTGAAAAAGCGACCTCGTAGCCGTTCCCCGCTGCTTGTTGGGTAGCCTCGTGAATCTTTAGATGATCATCCCGGTCGAACACACACCAAGTCGCGTCAAATGGCTCCCTCTTCCTCTTCGCCTGCTTGTTCATCTCTTTCGCGTATTCGACGATACTCTTTGGCGCCGTGCCGCACTCGTCACCACCAATGATTTCGATAGTCGTGCCAGTCAGCCGAAGTTCTCGCCGAGCGGCGTGAAAACAAAGTTTCTCAGTCTTAGCGCCTTCACAAACGATCAAAATGCGCCGTCTTACTTGTAGCATTCTTCGACCCCGATGAAACGCGCGACTAGGTTTGATGTGTTTCATCGGCCGGCTATTCGTTTATGATCGGCACCCCACCATAACGCCCTGAAAGGTACCCCTTCCTCAAATTCTCGCCCTTTCTGATTCCCGAGATAGACCACAGCGAATACAAGG
>JBEKYJ010000273.1:0-3332 GCA_049511095.1 Verrucomicrobiia bacterium | reverse complement strand
GTGTAGCTGCCGGCTTCGATTCCATGCACCAGGCCGCGTTGCTGGCGAAGCTCGCGATACAGGCGCGAACTGTTGCCCTGGCCGAGAACGATCGCCAGCACGTCGAGCGGATACACGTCGGGATCCGTAATCGCGGGAATGTGCCACGCGAGGTCGATCTGCGAGATCTGCATCGGCATCTCTTCATGCCGCTCGCGCAAGCTGAGTTGGAGCGGCTCGGGCGGGACGAACGCAGGGCCGACCGCTCCCATCTTGAAATCCTTCGTCTGGTCGCGAAGTTCCTGCTCGACCTTGGCGGCATCCACGTCGCCCACGACTACGAAGACGATATTGTTCGGGACGTAGTGCTCCTGGTAATACGCTACCACGTCGTCGCGGGTGACGCGGTTGTAAATGTCCGGATAGCCGATGACGGGGAAGCGGTAGGGGTGCGACGTGAAGGCCGTGGCCCACAGCATGCGCTCGGCGCGTCGGTTGGGGTCGTCGTTGTTCATGGCCATTTCACGGAGGATGACCTGTTTCTCCTTGAGCAATTCATCCTGGGGAATGGTCGCGTGCTGCATGCAGTCGGCGAGAATGTCGACCGCTGTCTGCCAGTTCTCGGACGGGATATTAATGAGGAAAACGGTTTGCTCGAACGAGGTGTACGCATTGATGTAACCACCCTTGGCCTCGATCTCGTGCGCGATCTGCGACGATACGCCGCGGGTCGTCGTGCCCTTGAACAGCATGTGCTCCAGCACGTGCGAGAGTCCGGCCCCCATCCACGGCCCTTCGGTGATGCTGCCCGCGCGCACCCACGCTTGTGCGCTGACCACGGGCGCACTGTGGTCTTCGCGCACGAGCAACGTAAGACCGTTGTCGAAAACGACCTTGTGCACCGGCGGGGTGTTACGAGTCTGGGCGTGTATCATGAAGGGTCCCGTAATGGATAATAGCGACGCCATCATGCAGCGCCGCAGGCAGTGGAATCGCATGCCGTTTCCGACACCTAATTCGCGCCGCCGCTCAATTTCTTCGCGTCGGAGGCGCGGCTGGGCACGTTGTGGTAGCGCCCCGTGTCGGCGCCCTCTTCCTTGGCGTGGCGGCGGCTGCGGGTGCCCGGCGGCGGCTGGTAGGGCTTGACGAAGGCCTCGTCGAAATCGTAGCCGCTCTTGAAATCTTCGGGGGTGTCCTGTTCGGTCTTGCCGAGGATGCCTTTGTCCACCATGCGAAAGACGATCTCGCCGAAATCCTCGCACTGTTTGATGCCCCAATAGCCGAACACCGTCTTGGCCATCGGGCCAAACTGATCGAGCGCATACCGCCGCAGACCATCGAGCAATTCCTGCCCGCTCACGTGCCGCCCCGCGCCCCGCGATTCCCCCTTCTTCAGCATCCTGATCGTGAAATCCAGCCCCTCGCGCACGAAGTAGTACGCGTCACGTTCGTATCGTCCATCCGATCGTGCGATCTCGTCGATGGCCTCGGTGAAGTTCAACTTTTGCATTAGTGGCCCCTCATCTCCGATGTTGCGGCGACCGCGGCCTTCGGGTGCCGCGTGTGCCATTCCCTCGCTACCATACCCAAAAGGAGCGCGGACAACAAGAACGCCACGATCAGTTGCTCCTCTCGCGTCAACTTGAACATTGCCTGGCCAAGCTTCTCCACGCGCAGAATATAGCGGAGTTTGGTCGCACCTCAACTAGAATCGAGCGCATCCGACAAACGCTTTCTTGACTAGCCGCCTGGATTTTTGTAGTAGAACGACAGTTGTTCGACTTGCAGGTCACGGTGAGGTGACGGGACGTGGTGGCTGAAGTGCGAGGTGAAGAGCCGCAGGGAATGAAACTGCGGACCCGTGACGAATGCGAGAAGAGCGACACGCGTGTGTCTTGCCAATAGACGTTGGCTGGTTATCAACCGGCAAAACGGAGGCCCAGCGCGCTCGATCTCGAAGCTTGGGCGCTGCCCAATCAACCTCTTCGATACGGTGGCATTCTTTTATTGGAAAGTCCCCGAACCTCTCCAGCCATCGCACCAAACCCGCACGTTGGGCAGCTGTCTACGCCTACGACGCCAAGGAGGCGCCGCCGCCCGGCGGCGGAACATGGGGGGCCAGGCTACCGGCACCTCCGCAATGACGAACTGATAACCAGCATCATCCAACCCCAAACTACAGGAGAACCATGAAGAACAACCCGAGCACTCAACGTGTTATCTTGGCCGGAAGTCGTAAGGAACTTCCCAAGGGTGCGAGGCGCAGCGGTAAGCTGGATCTCGACGAACGTATCGAAGTGACGATCCGTCTACGTCGCAAACGCGGAGCGGGCACGCCCCGGCCTGGTAAAACACCGCTCACTCGCGAACAATTCCGAGACCGCTACGGCGCGGACCCGGCCGATTTGGAGAAAATTGAGAAGTTTGCGGACGAACACGGGCTGGACATTGTCCAGAGCAGCATCGCTCAACGCAGCGTCCGCCTTTCCGGCCCCGTGCGCGCGATGCAAACGGCTTTCGGCGTCCGTCTCAACGCTTATCTGGCCGGTGAGACGAAGTTTCGCGGACGCGCCGGCACCATCAGCATACCGAAGCGAATCGCGCCAATTGTGGAAGGGGTCTTCGGCCTGGATAACCGTCGCCATGTGCGCGCGCAGTTTCACATGGTCGAAAGAACACGCGGCGTGCGAGCCAACGCGACGAGCGCGCGAGCGATGACACCGGTGGAGGTGGCGAAACTCTACAATTTCCCCCCAACCCTTGACGGCACGAACCAGTGCATTGCGATCCTGGAATTCGGCGGCGGCTATCGCACGAAGGATCTCACAACGTATTTTCAGAGTCTGGGCGTCAAGCGGCCGACTGTCAGTGCCGTGTCCGTGTCGGGAGGGCACAACGATCCCGATGGGCCCGCCAGCGACGCGAACGGCGAAGTGATGCTGGACATCGAAGTGGCCGGCGCGGTCGCGCCCGGCGCAAAGATCGTCGTCTATTTTGCGCCGAACACCGACGATGGTTTCATCGGGGCGCTTAACACCGCGATTCACGATAATGTGCGCAAGCCGTCCGTGATCTCGATCAGTTGGGGCGGTCCTGAACAGGGCTCAACCCAGCAGTCTCTGCAAGACTACAATAGCGCCTGCGCGGACGCGGCGGTCATGGGTATCACGGTCACATGCGCGGCGGGCGATCACGGCGCGGCGGATGACGAGAAGCCGACGACCAAGAGGGTGAACGCGGACTTCCCGGCATCGAGTCCGAATGTCCTTGCTTGCGGCGGCACGCAACTCGTGGGTCAGGGCAGCGTCATCCGATCCGAAACGGTGTGGAACGACCGCGACGGTTGGGCGACC
>JBEKYJ010000272.1:0-3408 GCA_049511095.1 Verrucomicrobiia bacterium | reverse complement strand
CCGCGACGGTTGGGCGACCGGCGGCGGAGTCAGCGAGACCTTCGCCCGGCCTTCGTATCAAAAGAAGGTTACCGTGCCCCCGTCGCTCAACCCCGGTGGCAAGGTCGGTCGCGGCGTGCCCGATGTAGCCGGCAATGCCGACAGCAAGACCGGTTATATCACGCGCGTGGACGGCCAAAATACAGTGATCGGCGGCACGAGCGCCGTGGCCCCGCTTTGGGCAGGCCTCATTGCCCTGCTCAATCAAGGACTGAAGAAGAACGTCGGCTTTGTCAATCCCCGGCTCTACGCTCTCTCCGGAAGTGCCGGGGCTTTCCACGACATCACCAGCGGCGACAATGCCGTGCCTCCCGCACCGGGCTACACTGCGAAAGTTGGTTGGGATGCTTGTGCGGGCTTGGGCAGCCCCGATGGAACGAAGCTGCTCGCCGCGCTGTGATCCCAGCCGTTCGATCCGGCGTGACATGAAAGGCGTCATCGCTTGACCAAGTGAGAAAGACCAAAGCGACAAGAAGAAAGGGAAAAATATAGGACAAAGCTCAAGGCAGTGATTCTGACGGGTAGCCTCAGCAGATTGATGGACGAGATCGATGACTTCTGCGGCACGAGACCGCCGAGGAGGTTTCCCCCTCGGGGGCTGAGCCTTCGGGACGCGCTCGCTGCCGCCGCGATTCAAAACCTTGCCAGCATGATAAGCGACACAAAGCTTCGCGGGCGGATTCAGGGCTTGGCCGGTCAGGTGTATGTGAACGCGGGCAAAAATATGGCACGCTGAGCCAAGACTGCCCGCAGAGCGTCTACATCTACGAAGGCAACGAACGAGCAATCACCAACCGGTGGGAGAGCGCCGTCGTCATTGTTGTCGACCCAGGTCGCACAGCACGAAGTGGAGGAGATAACTCACCCCGCCGCGATGTTGACGAGCTTGCCGGGGACGACGATGACTTTCTTCACTTGCTTGCCCGCGAGATGTTCTTTCACGCGGTCGTTGGCGAGCGCGAGTTTCTCCAACTCGGCTGGCGAGATTTGCGCCGGCACTTCCACGCGGTCGCGGAGCTTGCCGTTGACCTGTAAAATGACGGTGACGTTTTCCTCTTTGAGGAGGGCTGCGTCGAACTTCGGCCACGGCGCGTAAGCCAATGACTGTTTATTGCCCAGTTTCTCCCAAAGCTCCTCGGCCAAATGCGGCGCGTAGGGCGCGAGCACGAGCACGAACAGCTCGAGCAGCTTGCGCGGACGTTTCTCCTGCGCGGTCACCTCGTTGACGAAGATCATCATCTGGGAAATCGCGGTGTTGAACGCCAAGGTTTCCGTGTCTTCACCGACCTTCTTGATGGTCTGATGCAGGACTTTGAGAAGTGTTCCCGCCGGGGCGCTGTCGTCGAGGATCAGCTTGCCCTCCTCGTCGCAGAACAGACGCCAGACGCGACCGAGGAAGCGATAGACGCCTTCCAGTCCCTGTGTGTTCCACGGCTTGACCATCTCCAACGGGCCCATGAACATCTCGTACATGCGAAACGCGTCCGCGCCGTATTCGCGCACCACGTCGTCGGGATTGATCACGTTGCCGCGCGACTTGCTCATTTTCTGGCCGTCCTCGCCGAGGATCATGCCCTGGTTGACAAGTTTCATGAACGGCTCGGGCGTGGACACGTGGCCGAGATCGAACAACACCTTGTGCCAGAACCTCGAGTAGAGCAGGTGCAGCACCGCGTGTTCCGCGCCACCGACATAGAGATCGACGGGCATCCAACTCTTCTCTTTGTCCTTCGCGACGAACGCGCCCCTGTTCTTCGGGTCAATGTAACGCAAATAGTACCAGCACGACCCGGCCCATTGCGGCATGGTGTTCGTCTCGCGTTTCGCTGGTCCACCGCACTGCGGACACTTCGTGTTCACCCAGTCCGTCGCCTTCGCCAACGGCGGTTCCGCGTTGCCCGTCGGCGAGTAATCCTTCATCTCCGGCAATTCCAAGGGCAACTCGCTCTCCGGCACCGCCACCGTGCCGTGCTTCTCGCAATGCACAATCGGAATCGGCTCGCCCCAATACCGCTGCCGCGAAAACAGCCAGTCGCGCAGCTTGTATTGAACCGTCGCTTTGCCAAGCCGTTTCTCTTCGAGCCAGGCTGCAATTCTCTTCTTCGCTTCGGGTGTGGGAAGGCCGGTGATTGGACCGGAATTCACGGAGATGCCGTCGCCAGTAAAGCCATGTGGATCGGTGCCTTCGGGAGGTTGGACAACTGTGCGAATCTCCAAACCGAACTTCTTTGCAAACTCGAAGTCGCGCGTGTCGTGCGCCGGCACCGCCATGATTGCGCCAGTGCCGTAACCCATCATCACGTAATCGGCGACCCAGATCGGAATCTTTTCGTCGTTGACCGGGTTGATGGCGAAGCCGCCCGTGAACACACCGGTCTTTTCCTTCTCCAATTGTGTGCGCTCGAGTTCGCTCTTCTTTGCCGCCTGCGTGCGGTAGGCATTGACGGTGGCGCGTTGTTCGTTGGTCGTGACTTTGTCGACGAGCGAATGCTCGGGCGCGAGCACCATATACGTTGCGCCAAACAGTGTATCGGGACGGGTCGTGAAGATGCGGAGGGTTTCGCCGGCCTCGGTCTTGAAATCGACATCCGCGCCTTCACTGCGACCGATCCAATTGCGTTGCTGTTCCTTGATCGACTCCGGCCAGTTGACGAGCTTCAAATCATCCAACAAACGCTCGGCGTATTTGGTGATACGAAGAATCCATTGGCGGAGCGGACGGCGGTAGACTTCCTTGTGGCCCTTGCGGTCGCAGGTGCCATCGGCATTGACCTCCTCATTGGCGAGGACCGCTTTGCAGCCTTCGCACCACCACACTGGCACTTCAGATTCGTAAGCGAGGCCATTCTTGAAGAGCTGGAGGAAAACCCACTGTGTCCACTTGAAGTACTGCGGGTCGGTGGTATCGACTTCGCGGTCCCAGTCGTACGAGAAGCCGAGCATCTGGATCTGGCGGCGGAAGGTGTCGATATTTTTCGTTGTCGTGACGGCGGGATGCGTGCCGGTGTCGATGGCGTATTGCTCGGCGGGAAGGCCGAACGCGTCCCAGCCCATCGGATGCAGCACGTTGAACCCGCGCATTCGCTGGAAACGGCAATAAATATCGGTCGCGGTGTAGCCTTCGGGATGGCCGACGTGCAACCCCGCGCCGCTGGGGTAGGGGAACATGTCGAGGACGTAGAGTTTTTTCTTCGCCGGGTCTTGGGGCGTGGCGAAAGTCTTGTGCTCGGCCCAGTAGCGCTGCCACTTCGGCTCGATCTTGTCGAACGGATATTTTTTGCGCAGTTCAGGCATGGAATCGGTGGGGACTATATCGGTCGCCGAGTAACGTCGCAAGCCTTACGCGAATTGCGTTCAATTGCGTTAAAT
>JBEKYJ010000271.1:0-3499 GCA_049511095.1 Verrucomicrobiia bacterium | reverse complement strand
GGCGGCCTCGACGCCGAACGCCAGCCAGTGGAACCCGGCGCGTTTGAGTTTGTCGAGCATGTTATCGCGCACGGTATCGACGCGCGCGTAGGCCCAGATGTTCAAATCCAGTTTGCGCGCGATAATCTCGTCGCAGATGCCTTCGACGTGGCGCGGATTCAGCACGAACATCTCGTCGGCAAACTTGATGTTGCGGACGCCGTAGGTTTTCACCAGCATCTCAATCTCGTCGACGGTGCGTTTGGGGCTCCAGAACCGGTAGCTGTTGACGCTTTCCTTGATGCCCAAGGCCTTTTCGCCGCTTTTGAATGGGGCTTGGATACAGCAAAACGTGCAATGATAGGGGCAACCGAGCGTGGTATACATGGCCGCGTATGGCTGGCGCTGCAGGTGGCCGAAGCAGTGCCAGTTATGGGCCCGGTATCGATCCATCGGCAACAGATCCCAAGCAATGCCCGGCATTTCGTTATCCAGGTCGCGCAGCAAGGGGGCCGTCGGCGTGGTGTGACAGAGCCTGCCGTTATCACGATACCAGAGATCGGGAATTCTGCTGAAATTCGGCGTCTGCGATTTCAACGCTTCCAACAACGCCTGCAATGTGGACAGTCCTTCGCCGTTGCATACAAAATCGATTTTCTCCTCCTGCAATGTGCGCTCCGCGAGCGCGGCCACATGGCCCCCGACCATCAGCACGGGCAATTCCGGGGCCGCCTCTTTGAGAAGAGTGCACACCTGGCCCGCTGAGGTCATGTTCTGCGTGGAGGCTGACGGCTGGTGCCCGTACACCACCATCGCTACCAGGCGGGGACGCATCTCGATAAGGCGTTTGGCAGCTTCCTCGGGGGTGAGGTTCTCCGCCTCGGCGTCCAGAATGGCCACGGAATAGCCTTTTTTGCGTATGAAAGTGGCCATCAATCCAGCCCAGACCGGCGGCTCGATAGCGCTCAGGTCCTTGCTGAGCCCTTGATAGACCCGTTTCTTGCTATTGGGATTAATGAGGACAAGATCAATTTGGTTCGACAAGCTCATTTACGCGACCCTTTGGAGATCCACAACAAGATCGAAATATATCACGCAGCGCGCATGGCGCGCACTACTTTTTTCCCTCGGGCAGATTATTGAGCAACTCGCAGAGTTGCAGGATCTTCTCACGTTTCAGGCTGGGATAATTGCCGATGTAGCAGCCGTAAAAATGGACATGGTTCACGTTGGGGTATTTTTCACACTCTTCATTGCCAAGGACACGCCTGAGGTACGGCTGGCGCAGTTGGTTGCCACCGCCCGACAAGCCGCGGCGGAATTCCACCCGATGCTGCCGCAGCCCGGCGCTGACCTTGTCCCACAACACGGCATCGGGATGTTTCAGCACCAGCGTAAACGCATAGTTGCAGGCGCCTTCGCGCTCGAAATCCGTCTGGTATTTGTCGGGATCGAGATTGTCCAGGAACAACTTCAGATTCTCCGCGCGAATCTTGTTGTTGCCGTCCAGCCGCTTCAATTGCGAGCGGCCGATCACGGCACCGATTTCCGTGGGCCGCATATTGTAGCCGGGATAGGCAAAAATGAAATCAGGCATGAGGTCCGGGCGTTGCTGGTAATAGGAGCGTTTCAACTCCTCGGAGGTGGCTTCCCGCACCATGCCGTGGGAGCGCAGCATCCGCAACATTTCGTAGAGGTTGAAGTCGTTGGTGGAAATCATGCCGCCCTCGATGGTGCTCATGTGGTGGGCATAGTAGAACGAGAAGTTCGACATGAGCCCGAATGTGCCCAGCTTGCGTCCGTGGAACGTGCCGCCATAGGATTCACACGCGTCTTCAATGAGAGGGATGTTGCGGGCGGCCAGTTCATCGAGCAGCCGTTGAGTCAAGCCGTTGTAACCCAGGATGTGTGTCAGAAACACAGCCTTGGTCTCGGAAGTCAATTCTCCCAAGACCTGCTCGTCATCCATGGCGAAATTGCGGGGATTGATATCGACAAACACGGGCTCAAAGCCGCATTGGATGACGGATGCGATGTCCGAGACCCACGTGAGAGGCGGGACGATGATCTCCCCCAGACCGCAGGTCTCGCGAAGCGCTGTAATGGTCAGCAGGTTGGCCGACGCGCCGGAATTGACATAGACACTGTGTTTGACACCGAGCCACTCCGACCACTCCTGCTCGAACGCCTGGACTTGTCTGGAGTGCGTCAGAATCGGATCGTCCTGCTTCAGGAACTCGATCACGGCATCCAAATCCGCGCGGGCGATGTTGTTCTCCATCAATGGCCAGTCCAGATTCATGTTCAAAATGGCCCCTTGAATTCGATAATTTCTGGTGACTCTTCGTGCGGTGGTTCCCACGGCGTAGCATCCGGGCGAACGAGCCGAAACGCCGTCGCGGCGACCGTCTGTGCATTGGCGTAGAACAGGTTCTCCAGGTTCTTCGTGGTCGGGCAGGGGACTGCCGCGTACCCTTGCCGAGCGACCCGAATGTCCGCTTGTCCCTGCATACGCTCCACGACCTGGGTGATGATTTCTGCCGTCATGCCGCAGAACAGCCACGCGGTGTCCACCACCACCAGCCGGCGAGTTTTGCGGACGGATTCGATGATCGTATCCACATCGAGCGGGCTCAGCGTCACGGGATCGATGACTTCAGCACCAATGCCGACGCCCGCCAACTTATGCGCCGCCCGCACGCATTCGACCGCCATGTAGGAGATACCCACGAGTGTGACGTGGGCGCCTTCTACCAGGACGCGCGCCTTGCCCAGCGGCACGGTATAGGGTTCCTCGGGCACGATTCCCTTGCAAAGATGCGCCATGCGGTGCTCGACAAACACGACCGGATTATCATCGCGGATGCTCGCGGCCAGACAACCTTTGGCATCGTAGGGCGTGCTCGGCGCGACGACCTTCAAGCCCGGGATGTGCGCTGACAGCGAGTGCAACCCCTGGGAATGCTGCGCTCCCTGGCCCCAGCTACGACCGATGACGGTGCGAATTGTGAGCGGGACCTTCACGGTGCCGCCAAACATATAGCGGCTCTTGGCGGCGATGTTGACAATCTGGTTCATGGCCAGCAGCATGAAATCCATGCGAATGTGCGTATGGATCGGGCGCAGACCGGCCAGCGCCATGCCGATGGCGACGCCCGTCATCCCATCTTCGGACAACGGCGTATCCATGACTCGACCGTGCCCGAATCGCTGGACGAGACCTTTCGTGGTGCCGACGAAACCCTTGAAGTCGTCCACGCCCTGGCCAATCACGATGACACTTGGATCCCGCTCCATTTCCTGGGCAGTGGCCTCGCAAATCGCCTGCGCGTAGGTGATTGCTCGAGTCATGCGAACACGTCCAGGAAGAGTTCTCCTGGCTCGGGGAACGGACTGGCTTCGGCGAACGCGAACGCCTCGGCGATCTCGGTTGCGACTTCCTTCTCGATGCGCGCGCGAACATCCGGTGCGATCATCTGGCCGATGCGTTTGACCTGATCTCCCTCGACCCACGGTCGCG
>JBEKYJ010000270.1:0-3548 GCA_049511095.1 Verrucomicrobiia bacterium | reverse complement strand
ACGGCGACGACCACTTCCCGTCCCATGACCGTGCGCTTGAGGTGGGCGTCGGCATTGTCTTCACCCGTGTTGTGAGCGTATTGGGAATAGGGTTTCTCGGGCGCGAGTTTCTCCAGCCACTTCTCGAAATCCTGATGCAGCCCGGACTCGTTATCGTTGATGAAAACGCTCGCCGTGATGTGCATTGCGTTGCACAGCACCAGCCCGTCTTTGATTTTGCTTTCCCGCAAACAGGCTTCCACGTCGGGCGTGATATTTACGAATCCACGTCGGGCGGGGATGTTGAACCAGAGTTCCTTGCGATAGCTTTTCATGGCTTCCATCATAGCGGTTGTGCTAAGAAAAAGGGATGGGAGAATAGCAGCCGATGAAAATTGCCAGCCTCACACAAATTCCCGCCGAGAAAGTCGAAATGGACGGCGCGAAGGATTGTCAGGTCAAATTGGCGGTCACCGCCCGTGATGGCGCGCCGAATTTTGCGATGCGCGTCTTCGAAATCGCGCCGGGCGGCAACACACCGCTTCATCATCATCCGTACGAGCATGAGATTTACGTGATGGAAGGGCAGGGTACGGTCTGGCGCGAGGGCAAGGACGTGCCGATCAAGCCCGGCGACGTGTTGTATATCCCCGCCGACGAACAGCATCAGTTCAAGAATGCAGCCGACAAGCCGTTCAAGTTCATGTGCCTGATTCCGGCGAAATTCCAGAAATGTTGAATCCACATGGCGCGACTCACCAAGATTGTCACCCGCACGGGTGACGGCGGAACGACGGGACTCGCCGGCGGCAAGCGGGTCAGCAAGGATTCACCGCGCGTGTGGGCGAACGGCACCGTGGACGAGTTGAGTTCAGCCATTGGAGTAGCGCGGTCTGGCAGCGCCGATGCCGGTCTTGATACGCGGCTGCGTCAGATCCAGAACGATTTGTTCAACCTCGGGGCCGAACTCGCCACGCCGGCCGATGGTTTTCGACAGGGCATGCCACGCATCGAACAACGGCATGTGGCCGACCTTGAGAAGTTGGTCGAAGATCTCACTCGGGAACTCGGGTCGCTGGAGGAGTTCATACTGCCCGGTGGCAGCCCGGTCGCCGCGCAATTGCACGTGGCGCGGACGATCTGCCGGCGAGCGGAACGTTTCTGTGTGCGCTTGAGCAAGGAAGAGAAGATCGGCGAGTGGGTGGTCCCTTACTTGAATCGCCTGAGCGACGCGCTCTTCACGCTGGCCCGCTGGGCCAACAAAAAGGCCGGTGTGAAGGAGACGTACTGGAAGAAGTAACCGCCGCCCGTTACGCGCCAACGAGCGTCTCGCCAAATCTCGCGCTCAGTGCTGTGAATACGATCTCCACGATTTGCATCAGATTGAATCGCGAGTTGTCGATGACCAGGTCGTGGGGAAATGGGAAGTCGGGATCGAGCACGAAGAACGTGTTGATGTAGTGATGCCGCTGCTTCTCGCCTTCCGTGACGGTTTTCTCCGCTTCAGTCATCGACAGGTTGCGATTCGTGGCGATGGCATGGACCCGCCAGGCGCGCGGGGCGACCAGTCGAATATGCATGCCGTTGCGAAGGTCCTGCGTCACCAGGGAACTTCCGCGACCCACCAGCACCGCATGCCCATGCACGGCCAACGTGCGGATGACTTCCGCGAGCTTGCGCACGACGAGGGCGTCGGTGTCCTGGCGATTGATGATGGTATCGAACAACTTGCCCATTGCGACGCGCCGTTTGTCGTCCAGCATGTCGAGAATCGCGCGCTGCATGCCCGGATCTTCGGCGACCTTGTCGAGCAGTTCGCGGTCGTAGTCAACCCACGGGATGGATGGACGGCAGCGTTCGTTAAGGGTTTCCACAAGCTGTTCCGCCAGCGCCAGGGCTTCACAGCCGAATTCACGGGAAATCGCCACAAACGGGTAGGTTTCCAGGCGACGTTTATCACCGAGGGGCTTGACTTTATCCCAAGCCTTGACGTGCGCGGCCATTCGTACTTCCACGTCCAACCCGACCCAACCTTGAGAGATCTGAGTCATTTCGCGGCGACAGCATACTCCGCAACCTTCAAGCGTGCAAGCGCGCGTTGCAGGGAGGCCTGGGCCCTGGCCGAATCCATGTCGGAAGATTTTTGCTGCAACCGCTCTTCCGCGCGCTCTTTGGCGCGACGGGCGCGGGTCACGTCGATTTCCTCGGGACGCTCGGCGCTGCGCGTGAGCACCGTCGTGCGCGCCGTTTGCACCACCAGGAAACCGGTGCCGACGACCATGTATTGGTCTTTGCCATCGGGCATCCGCATGCGCAAGGGGCCCGGCTTGAGCGCGAACACGAACGGCGCGTGGTTCGCCAGGATCTCGAACACGCCTTCCTGCCCCGGCGCGATGACAAAGCGCACTTCTTCACGCAAGAAGAGCTTCTGTAGCGTGAGAATCTCGAACGGGAATGTTTTTCCGTCAGCCATGGCGGGAACGCGATCAGGCCTTCAGCTTGTCGGATTTGGCGCGGGCCTCCTCGATCGTGCCCACCATGTAGAACGCCTGTTCAGGCAGGTCGTCGTGTTTGCCGTCGAGGATTTCCTTGAAGCTGCGGATGGTCTCAGTCACGCGCACATACTTGCCTTCGAAACCCGTAAACTGCTGCGCGACGAAGAACGGCTGTGACAGGAAACGTTGGATTTTACGGGCGCGCGCGACGGTAAGCTTGTCTTCCTCGCTCAGTTCTTCCATGCCGAGGATGGCGATGATGTCCTGCAAATCCTTGTATCGTTGCAATACCAGCTGCACGCCGCGCGCGACCTTGTAGTGGTCTTCACCGACCACCAGCGGATCGAGAATGCGCGAGGTCGACGCCAGCGGATCCACGGCGGGATAGATGCCCAACTCGGCGATCTGGCGCGAGAGCACGATGGAGCCGTCAAGATGCGTGAACGTCGTGGCCGGCGCGGGATCGGTGATGTCGTCGGCCGGCACATACACCGCCTGCACCGAGGTGATCGAACCGCGCTTGGTGGAGGTGATGCGTTCCTGAAGGTCGCCCATTTCCGTGCCGAGCGTCGGTTGATAGCCGACTGCGCTGGGCATGCGCCCGAGCAACGCGGACACTTCCGAGCCAGCCTGGGTAAAGCGAAAGATGTTGTCGATAAACAGAAGCACGTCCTTGTTCTCGTAGTCGCGGAAATATTCGGCCTCGGTGAGCGCCGAGAGCGCCACGCGCAAACGCGCGCCGGGCGGCTCGTTCATCTGGCCGAAGACCATGACGGTATTGGCGATGACGCCCGATTCGGTCATTTCCAGGTACAGATCGTTGCCTTCGCGGGTGCGTTCGCCGACGCCGCCGAACACGGAGTACCCGCTGTGTTCCTTGGCGATATTGCGGATGAATTCCTGGATGAGCACCGTCTTGCCGACGCCCGCGCCGCCGAACAGACCGATCTTGCCGCCTTTCGCGAACGGGGCGAGCAGATCGATGGACTTCAACCCCGTCTCAAACTGTTTCGTCGCCGCCACTTGTTCGTCGAACGGCGGCGAAAGACGGTGAATCGGCAGTCTCATTTTGGC
>JBEKYJ010000269.1:0-3596 GCA_049511095.1 Verrucomicrobiia bacterium | reverse complement strand
ATCAAAACATGTAACCTCTAACCCCAAAAGTGTTACCCATGTCTTGACCCACAACTGTTACCTATGTCCTGATTGCACCAGCCCGCCCTTCTTACTTCTTCCTTCTTACTTCTTCCTTTCCCTTTCCCCGCCATCCACCATCGCTCAGAATTTCCATCCCCGGGCTACACCGCTGCTTCGCGCCTTGGTGCCCTTGTCCGCCGTAGTTTTAACGAAGGCGGATTCTTCCTTCGTACTTTTCTCCTCCGGTCTTTTGCCTTGACCCCGCACTGCGCTAGTGATTATTTCTACAGAGCATGGTGTTGTCGTCCAACTTCCTAAACCAATCATGAAAGAGGCGAGCGTCCATATGAAACATATGAAATATGTTCTTGTTCTTCTGTTTGCGTTCTGTGCGGTTTCGGCCAAAGCCCAGCTGACCAGCGGCACGTACGGCTACGTGTTCACGAACACACCCCTCTGGGATGTCACCGGCACCTATCACCTCAGCGGCTCCAGCAACGGCGTCACCGATACCGCCACCTTCGTCGTCACCAACTCCGCCACCGGCGCAATTACCGGCACACAAACCGAAACCCTTAATGATGGCACCATTACCCTCGCTATCGATAACACGGTCACCGGCAAAATCGGCGTGAGGGCCGGCATAGCCGGTGCCAAGCTCAAGTCGTCCGGCCCCGTCACCGGCACCCTCACCGGAACTGCCAAGGGCAAAAGTACCGAGACACTCGTTGAGTCCAACCTGACTATCGAGGTCGCCTTCACGGAAGCGCTCAAGCTCCAGGCCGGTCACGTCAAGGCCAAAGAGAAGTTTTCTGCGGTCGTGTCCACCTCTCTGCCCGGCGGTATGACCGGCGACTGGACACTCACTAACGACATCACCGTCGCGGCAAACAAGCTGACGGGCACCGGCACCTTAACTCTGTCCAACGGTCGCGTCCTCACCTACGCGATCACCGGCAGCTACAACACCAGCACCGAAGTCGCCAAGCTGAAGTTGGCCGGTCAGGGTGAGGCCGCCAAAACGAGTTTGTCGCTCACGACTACAGGCGCGAACATGGATTTGACCGCGCTAAAGGGCAAAGTCTTGGGCCAGAAACCCACGGTCACGGTACCGTAGTCAACGACCGGGTCACATCTCGGGGGCGTGTTGCCACAATTCGATTGGGGCAACACGCCCTTTGCTTTCTGTGATCGGCCTTCGACCTTCGCCAGCCATTACACACAATTCCTGTCGTCGGGCGACACCGCGGCTTCGTGTCTTGGTGCCTTCGTGGTGAACCGCCCCTACCCTTCTTCTTACTTCCCCTTTCTCCTGCCGTCACTTCGCTCCCGCCTGCGTTACTGTGAATGTCTGGCCGCCAATGGTGATCGAACCGGTCAACACCGTGGTGTTGGTGTTGGCCGCGACGGTGTAACTGACTATTCCATTGCCAAGGCCACTGGAGCCATCCGTGATCGTGATAAACGAATCGTTGCTCACCGCCGTCCACGCGCAATCGCTGAAGTTCGGCTTCACCTTGACGACAACCGAACCGCCGGCCGCCTTGAGTTTCCCAGCCTTCGGGCTCAGCTTGAACGTGCAGCCTCCTGCCGCCTGATTGACGGTGAAGGTCTTCCCCGCAATCGTCATCGTCCCGCTCAGCGCCGTCGTGTTCGTGTTGCCGGGCACGCTGTAATAGACCTTGCCCTTGCCCGTGCCGCTGTTGCCGGAAGTGATCGTGATGAACGGGTCGTTGCTCACCGCCGTCCAATCGCAGGGAAGCCCGAACGACTCCACCTTCACCGTCTTGGAGCCGCCCTTTGCCGCGAGCGTGACACTGGCTCTGTTCAACGCGAACAGGCAGTTCGGCGCGCCCGCTTGGTTGACGGTGAATGTATGCCCGGCAATCGTCATCGTGCCGGTGCGCGCCCGGATGCTTGCGTTGGATGCAACCGCGTAGCTGACCGTCCCGCCAGCGGAGCCGCTGGCTCCCGACAGGATCGTAATCCAATTCGCGCTGCTGCTCGCTGTCCAAACGCAGTTCAGCGCATCCGCAACGCTTACAGTGCCGTCGCCGCCGTTCGCGTCGTAGGACACGCTCGTTGGCAGAATCGAGGAGCTGCAGAGAAAGTTCGCTACCAGAGTACGATCACCCGTCGCCGTGAACGTGTAGTCTGGCGACGTGCTAACCACCACCCCGCCTACCGTCCAGTTCACAAAGCTGTAGTTCTCATTGGCCACGGCTGAAACCGTTACGCTCGACCCGCAAGTCACCGAGCCCCCGCCGCTGGTGATGCCACCATCCACAGGTGAACTGTCCGTGGTAATCACCACACCGAGACCGGGCGTGAAGTTGGCCACCAACGTCCTGTTGGTAACCGCCGTGAATGCATAGCTCGGCGATGTACTCACTTCAGTGCCGTTTTCCGTCCAATCGAAGAAGCTATAGCACGCACTCGGCGTCGCCGTTACGGTTACATCCGACCCGCAGCTCACTGCGCCACCACCGCTCGTGCCGCCACCGCCAGCCGGAGCGGAACTCGTCGCTATCGTGTAAACGCACCCACCCCCGCTGAGGGCACTGATCAGGCCGCCTCCGTTGGGCGTGCCCCAGCCCGTGCAGAGGTCGTAGCCGGCAACCGCGAAGAACTGGCTCGGGCTGCTGCTGGTGGTGTTATCGCCGGTGGTGATATCGTGAAAATCAGACCCATAGTTCGCCCCCTTGCCGATCGCGTAGAGGGCCGGGTTAACCTGCCCAACCGCGGGTTGGCCGGAAGCCGCCGCTTGCTGATTGACCAGGGCGATAAAGCCCGCCCACAGCGGCGCTGCAAAACTGGTACCGGTGCCTATTTCCGTCTGGCCATTGTCGGCGATGAACGCAATATTATCGGCAACCATGGCCACATCCGGAACGTTCCGCATGGTCGTCGACCCTTGGTTGGCGGACATGCTGATGCCCTGTTGATAACTCGGAATCGTGTAGCTCGTGCTGATCCCGCCGCCGCTGCCAACGTACCCGATACCTTGGCCCACATTCCCCTCGTTCCAGACAGTTTCCGACACCCAATTGCCGCCCGGACCGGTGGTCGTCAACGTCGTCCCACCCACTTGCGTAATGTACGGGTCATCCGACGGAAACTCTAAAGATGTCGACCCGGAAAAGGCATCGCCATCCCCCGACGCGTCGAAAAATGACTGCCCCTGCGCCGCCATTTGCTGAAAGAATTCATCGGCAGTCGGGTCGGGGCCACCACCCCAACCCCAGGAACAACTGAGTTGCTTGGCCTGATTGTCCGAAACCATTCGGCTGAAGATGTCGTTCGCGTTGCCATTCGGACCGGCTTCATAGACGATCACCTTGGATAGTCCCGGTGCCATCGAAATCGCCATCTCGATGTCCAGAGCCACCTCGCTGTTACCGCTGCTGGGACCGGTGGTCGCGACCCCGTCGAACCCGTCCAGCAACACATTCGCCAGGGTGACGCTCGGCAGTCCGTTGGTAGCCTCGTAGGCAGTGACATCGTTCGCGTAGTACCCGTCAAACTCCAGCAGCCCGACCACTTGCCCGTCACCGGTCATACCGGTGACCCCCGGGAGATACGCGGCCCTGAAA
>JBEKYJ010000268.1:0-3603 GCA_049511095.1 Verrucomicrobiia bacterium | reverse complement strand
CTTTTGCATTCCCTCGATCAGGACCATTTCGTCAATGGCATCCACCTTGACCTTCAGGTCATTCCGCGCCACGACATCGAGGATTTGATTCACGCGGCCGGGCAAACGCATGAGCAGGTCTTTTAGCTCGAGTATGCCGCCGAACAGGTTGCCCGGTGAGAGAGCCTTCCAGATCCGCTCCTGGAGCAGTTTTGCGCCGTTGCGTCGAATCGAAGCGTTGGGATCAAACTGCGGATCCAGTGTCCGACCGACCAGATCGAGATTCAGCAACGTCTTGCCCAACATGGTCAATTCGGCTGGCAATCGCAATCCACTCTCCGCCGATGCCTGGGTAATTTCCAGGACGACGCGGCCCACCTGCATCTGTTCCAGGGTCGCGGCCTGCTGGGCGCCCACCAGGGCGGCAATTCGGTTGCGAAAGGCGGTCTCCTGAAACTGCTCGGTGACCTCGCCAATCTTGATGGCGACGGTGGCGGCGGCATCACTGCGGCCTTCACTCACCGCCAGAAGCAATTGTAATAGATTCTCCTGCAAGCGCGGGGCGATCCGCCCGGTCATTCCCAGGTCCAGCAGCGCCACCCGGTGATCGTCGGTGATGAAGACGTTGCCGGGGTGAGGATCGGCGTGAAAAAAACCGTCGACGAGGATTTGTTGCAGATAGGCCCGAAACAGCTCCTCGGCCAGTTCAGCGCCCATCAATTCCATACGTGCCAAGGGGCTCAGTGCCGTGATTTTTTTGCCGGAGATATACTCCATGGTCAACACACGCGAGGTGGTGAAGTCCTCGATGGGTGTGGGCACGACGATCCGGTGGAAACTCCTGAGATTGACATTCAGCGTGAGGAGGTTGCGGGCTTCCTGACGATAGTCCAATTCCCGCCATAAACTCCGGCGAAGCTCTTCCAGCATTTCAACGAACCGGTAACGTTTTCCCCACTCAGTATGCTTGTCGAGAAACTCTGCGATGTCTTCCAAGGCGTCCAAATCCTCGGCGATTATCTCGCGAATGCCGGGTCGCTGCACCTTTACCACCACGGCCCGGCCATCCCGTAACCACGCGCGGTGGACCTGTCCCAACGACGCCGCCGCGAGAGGTTTGGTTTCAAAGTTGGAGAAGGCCTTCGAGATTCGCACGCCCAACTCATGGGAGACAATGGCGTCTATTTCCCCGTAAGAGAAGGGGTCGATGTTGTCTTGCAGGCGGGTCAACGCATGAATGTAAACGGGGGGAAGAAAATCCGCCCGCGTGGACAGGAGTTGGCCGAGCTTGATGAAGGTCGGCCCCATCTTTTCCAAATCCCGCGCCAATTCATCGGCGCGAGGCTCTGGTGGCAATGTCTTGTCAAACGGCTCGGGTCCGAGAGCTTCGTGTAAGCCGCTGTTGGCCAGCAAGTCCGAGCGCCCGTGCTTTATCAGCAAAAAGGCGATGTCCTTGTAGCGTTTCAGATGCTGCGGCTTGAGTGAGATTCCCATAATACTGTTCCCGAGCGTTACGGCCAAGTTCCCTTTGCCGTCGGCAGCAGCATAATAGGGACCCAAGCCCGTCGTTTCATGAATGCCTCAGTCTGGCCTGGGTCTTGTGCACGCTGACTTTCTTCGCTGTGTTTGTCGTTCAAATCCGACCCACAAGAATCAATACGAGCAGAATCACGACTACCAGTCCAAGCCCGCCGCTCGGAAAGTAACCCCAGTTTTTGCTGTGGCGCCAAGTGGGCAGTGCGCCGACGAGGAAGAGAATCACCAATATCAATAGGACTAATCCCATACTGTTGCTCCTTTCTTTATCGTTGAGGAAGGTTACGCCAAGAGCTGGCCCGCTTTCTATGGGGTCAATACCCCATAGCGCCCGCGCGGTTTCCCGGCTTATTTTCATGTCGTCAAGAGACTCTTCCGAAATGGAGAGTCAGTCAGCCCCGAATGCGTTCGGGGTCAACGCCATTGACCGACACCGGACGCGAACCAAACTGGGATTGATGTCAGGCCGTCGCGAGACGGGTCGCCATGAAGGCATGCCTTGTTTATATGAATCAAAGCTGTCCCCAAGGACACGACGTACGGCATTGGTTGGAGGCCGAAGCCCAAATGATTGCCTGCCGCCGCTCTGACATTGGAATCGGAGATTACGGTGAATAGCGGAAGCTCATTCAGGCCGACAACGGTGACACTCGCGGCGCTCCTCATCCTCTCGTGCCTGACTTGTCAGGGTGCTGACCAGGCGTCGTGGTATGGGGAGAAGCATCGCGGCCTGCCGATGGCCAATGGCCAACAATTCAATCCCGACAAGCTCACGGCTGCATCGTGGTTTTTCGATTTTGGCACCAAGGTGGTCGTCACGCATGCAAACCGCAGCGTGGTGGTGGAAATCACCGATCGTGGCCCCGCGAACCGTTTGGTCAACGAGGGCCGCAAGATCGACCTGAGTCGCGCCGCCTTCGCGACACTGACCGACCCTGATCTCGGCCTCATTGCCGTCACCGTAAGAAAACGATGAGGCGCAGGATCTTTCGGGAGATGATCTCGAGGATGGTCGAAAGGAGATGGTATGAAAACGACTGTAGGTTTGTGGATTGATCATCGAAAGGCTGTGATCGCGATCGTCTCGGCCGAAGGGGAAGAGACCATGGAGATCAGATCGAACGTTGAAAAACAGCCGGGACGTCTTGCTGGCGTGCGTTCGACGACTTCCTACGAATCACAAAAGGTACAAGCCGATGACAGCCACGAGAGGGAGTTTACGGGCCATCTGAACCGGTACTACGATGAGGTGATTGAGGCGATTCGTGATGCCGAATCAATTTTGCTGTTTGGTCCCGGCGAGGCCAAGGGCGAGCTGAAGAAGCGTTTGGAGCGAGACAAGCTCGGGGTACACATCATCGCTGTTGAAACAGTAGACAAGATGACCGACCGCCAGATCGCGGCGAAAGTCCGCGAGTACTTTCACAAATAGAGACCAGCCGGCGGATCGTGATCAATCCCGCCTGATCAAACAACTCGTCCCTGCTGAATTTCCCTGCGTCGCCTCGCGGCGAGGAGCATCCCCTGCCTTGGAAGCGAAGGCTGGCCGACAGCACCGGAGGAGAAACGCCGAAACCCGAACACTTGAAGGGCATACGAGTATTTACATGGTACAAGGCGAGGGCGTGATCCCGCAGACGCGGGACGCCGCAGTCTTCAACCGCGCTTCAATCGGGTCGGCCAGCGCAAACAAGACACCGTCACCGTTTTCGGTCTTTGATGTCATCTTCGTAGGGCACGTTGTTCGCCTCGGCCCAACCGATCACGAACGCCTTCATGGCCTCGTCACGGTATCCGAACCATTGGTCCTGAATACCCAGCCGGTAAAGCGTGTCCTTGAAATGGTGGAAAGCGCCGTGGCCCTTGATCGCACGCCAAAGCTGTTCAGCGGCTTTCACGTCGGGCAATGCCCCGATGAATCGCTCCATGTGACGGTATTCGTTGAACTCAAACTTGCGCGGCGGATCAATGAAGCGGTCGCCGCTGTGGTTCACAATCGCCCGCGCCGTTTCAACTTCTTCCTTCTGCCAGTCAGGCAGGCCCCTCAACGCTTCGTCCTCGCCCTCTTCCACGGCGCTCAGGATACCG
>JBEKYJ010000267.1:0-3616 GCA_049511095.1 Verrucomicrobiia bacterium | reverse complement strand
GCCGCCATGTGGGATGAGACAAGCATACTAAAGCGTGCGGGTACAGTGGCGGTGCGCGATGCTAGAGTTGTCGCGCGGAACTGAAAGCGACTATTTCGCGGTGTAACTGTCGACGTGCCACTGCCCGTCGATCCGATGGAGGGCAAACTGCCAGGTGACGTTCAGGCCGTAGGTTCCTTCGGCCTCCTGCATCTTGCAGACCGCCGTGGCCGTGTTGCCGTTCTGGTCGATGCTCTGGACGGAGGCGATCTTCATTCCGTAGCTGTTGTTGTGCAGGTAATCGACAATGGCCGCCTCGAAGGGTTGGGAGTCAACGGGCTTGGGCGCGGTCTTCTCGCGGCACCCGGCGCAGCACAATGCGATGCCCACCGCGAGCGCCGTGAGGCTGGCGATTATTGAGCGGCTAGGGGACTTCAGGCCGCCACGGCGGAGTAGCCACAGTCGGGTCATGTCCGTCAGCCTAGCGAGAGAGAGGTACTGAAGGCAAGACCGGCGTGATCGTGGGGAAGGACGGCGGCAAGCGGGCTCGGGGCGGCGATTCATCGGCGCGAGACCCGTTGGGCATTCGCGCCCTACAATTCCAGATTACGGAATCGGCTCGCCCCGATCTCGGAATCGGGGCAGGGAGAGCCGACGCTACACAGGACGCCGACCCACCCCTGAGTCCCCTCCGGTGGAGGGGAGCGCCACGGGGATGCGCTGAGACAGCGCACGCTACACCGGCCGGGAGCGGACGCCGCGTGGGGGCACGCGGCCTACAACGCGGAAACGGCGGCAGCCCCGATTTCTGAATCGCGGGCAGGCCGGAGCGCCACGTGAAACGTGGTAAACTTGCCCTACAATTCGGAAATTCCAGCTATCGGGAATCGATAGTTTTTGCTGGACGCGACAATGTGAAGCGGGTATAATGGCGACAGTTGTTTGACATAAGAAGAGCGGCGTACGGAGGCAAGGGGGAATTGCAGATTGGATATTGCCGCCAAGGGAACGGCGAGGCGGCGTTTGCGACCTAGGCACGACATGGTCGCGTCTCAGCGGCTAGTGCCGCTTTCGGCTCCGTCGGACTCGGCTTGAGATGTAAGAGGGGGCGAAATGGACTGAAACCGGGGGCGAACACGCCTCGCAGAGGCCCCGACCTCGGAATTGGGGCAGGCCGTGGGTTGCCGCCGAAACGACGCGGCGGCGTCTCGTGCAGCTGGTGGTGCACTCGGCTCACCGGCGGGCGGAATCGGCTGGGGACAGCTCCGTAAACGGCACGCGAGCAGGCCGCTACTACAGGTTTGGCGTCGGTTGGCACGGGTCTTTCCAAAAAAAGGGTGTTTTTACCAAACGAACCCAACTGAAAAACGTGGAAGTATTTTGTAATGAAGTGGTTGTGAAAAAATGCGAGTTGGGTTCGTTTTGCAAAAAAGCACAAAAAAACAGGATATAAATGGCTAAAAGGAGCGCAAAAAGCATGATTTTACGCACAAACGGACCCGAATCTTGGGTCGAAATCAGGTCGAATCCCGCGTTTGGAGGGTGACGGTTCTGGGCTTGCCCGGCAGTTTGGCGCGCTATAATGTGGTCGGTGTTATGTCGGACCTGAATATCAAACAAATCGTCTCGCAACGGCTCGGGGAGAACTACGAGTTGCACGAGAAGTATATCAACCCGATTCTGGTGAAGGTGTTTCGCACCATCGGCTTCGACAGGGTGTACACGAAAGCCAAAGGCCAGTATCTGTGGGACAAGGACGGCAACCGCTACCTCGACATGTTGAGCGGGTTCGGCGTGTACTCGATTGGCCGCAACCACCCGCAGGTCGCGCAGGCCATCCGCGACGTGCTCGACTTGGATTTACCCAACATGGTGCAGATGGACTGCGCGTTCATGGCGGGTTTGTTGGCCGAAGCGCTCGTCAAACGTTGCCCCCCGCACCTCGACGCCGTTTTCTTCTGCAACTCCGGCACGGAAGCGGTCGAGGCATCGCTGAAGTTCGCGCGGGCGGCGACGGGCCGCAGCAAGTTTGCCTATCTCGACCACGGTTGGCACGGGCTGACGCTGGGCTCGCTGGCGATCATGGGCAACGAAGAATTCCGGGAAAATTTCGGCGAGATGTTACCCGGCGTGCAAGTGCCCTACGGCGATCTCGAAGCACTGGAAAAGGCGCTCGCGAAAAAGGACATCGCCGCGCTGGCGGTCGAATGCGTCCAGGGCAAGGGCGTGCGGATCCCGGCGGATGATTACCTGCCGGCGGCGCAGGCGCTGTGCCGCAAGTACGGCACGTTGTTTTTCTGTGACGAAGTGCAGACCGGCTATGGCCGCACGGGCAAGCTGTTTTCGTTTCAGCATTGGAATCTGGAGCCCGACATTATCTCGACCAGCAAGGCGCTCAGCGGCGGGTATGTGCCGGTCGGCGCGATGATCACGCGGCGCGCGATCTATCAGAAGGTGTTCAATCGCATGGATCGTTGCTGGGTGCACTCGTCGAGTTTTGGCCGCAACAATCTTGGCATGGCAGTCGGCCTGGCCACGTTGCATATCCTGGACGAAGAGAACCTGGTGGAGCGCAGCGCGACGCAGGGGCAAAAACTCCTCGACGCGATCAACGCGTTGAAAGCCAAGCACGAAGTTCTCATGGAGGCCCGCGGCAAGGGCTGCATGATCGGCATCGAATTCCACGAGCCGAAGAGCCTCAAGATGAAGGTGGCGTGGAAGATGATCCACGCCGCGCACGATGGATTGTTCGCGCAAATGGTGGTGATGCCGCTTCTGGAGAAGCATCACGTATTGACGCAAGTCAGCGGCAACCACGGCGACATCATCCGCATCCTGCCGCCGTTTGTCATCACGGACGAGGACATTGAGTGTTTCGTCCACGCGCTCGACGACGTGCTCAGTGATTGCTACAAGCTGCCCGGGCCGATGTGGGACCTGGGCGCGAACCTGATGAAGGCGGCGCTCGCAAACAAAGGCGGTAAGAAGGCGGAGCGGGAGCCCGTCGGCGCAGAGCGCTGACCAGCCAAGCCATCATTTCGCTATCACCATGCAACCGCGCCCGTGACTTCCGATGCGACAGCGGTTTCTTAACAGATTGGCCGACTGTGTTTGCCGTTGGCCCTTGATCGTGGTGGTCGCGAGTATCCTGCTCGCGGGAGTTGTGTCTTTCCACGCAGCGCGTCACCTCGAGTTCAAGACCAGCCGGAACGATCTGATCGGTCGCGACAGCGAATACTGGCGGCTCTACAGCGAATACGCCCATGAGTTCAGGGGGGAAGAGGATTACATCATCGTCGTTGAGAGCGACCAGCCCATGCGCAACCGGGCGGTCATCGACACGCTCGTCACGACACTGCTGTCACCCACAAACAATCCCGCCCCGGGCGACGCACGGGGCGCCCAATTGTTCACGCAGGACGATCTTTATTACCGCGTCGACTTCGATGCGCTCAAGAAATGGTTCCTGTACTACCTGTCGATCGACGACCTGAAGCAGATTCGTGATTCGATCAAGGACTTCAAGCAACTCCTCGCGATTCTCCAGCACCGTCCGAAGCTCGACACGTTTTTCGATTCGATGAATCGGATGCTCCAGCAGATGGATGGCGCTCCCGAAGCGCAGCGGCGGCAAATG
>JBEKYJ010000266.1:0-3618 GCA_049511095.1 Verrucomicrobiia bacterium | reverse complement strand
AGTGATGGTGTGTGGCATCCAATTGTCCTGCTAAGTACGAATGCGTCATCACTCTATGCGTATCGTGGCACCGATACTGTTGCGGGAGTGGAATTGGTCGATTTCCACACGAGACTAAAGGAGTTGGCCGCAAACCCGCCAAAGATTAATTGGGTGTTCCGTCCCATTACGTGGTTAACGCCGTCTCGCGCGCTGGACCGCAAGAACGCGCAACGGGTGGTATTCGAACGTAGCGTCGTCTGGCCACTCGTCAATGCCACGCGGGCAAGGATGTGGCACGCACCCGCCGTCCCGGAAGACGCGGCTGTCGATACTGCGCTTATCGAAAAAGAGCAGCAGTGGCAGTTTAATGCTCTCTCGTCGTTGATTCGATTGGAGTCAGGGATCTACAGTGGACCGGGAACGCTTGGGACCACAAACGAAGTGCAGGATTATCTCGGTTCCTGGCTGAGCTATGTGACGGAAACGAATCAAGTGGCCAGTACCAATCTGACGACAGTGATGGCTTGGACTTATTCGGCTTCTGGCGGGGGAAAGGACAAATGGCCGCCGCAGTCGCTCACCGGCGGAGACACTCTGACTGACAATGTTGCCATCAAACACGGTTTGGAGACGTATTTCAACAACGCCCGAAGAACTCAGGAGCGGTTGGAGAAGCGGGTGCAGAAGGTCGAGCTGATACGAGATCATTCTAAGGAATACTTCAGGCTTGAGACGAATCTTTACGCGTTGGTCATGAGGAATCTTTCCAAAGATGATGGCAGCGACAGGAAAGCCGTGATCGATAGGATGGGACAGTTGAAGCCGCAACTGGATAGCGAACTGCTTGATGGCGAGGGCCTCGGGTTGACCAAGGGGGAGGCGTTTCGGATTGCCGCAGCATATACTAATCTGCTTGCGGAAGCCAATCGAACGTCCAAGGAAGCTCGAGACCGCATCGAGGGTCTGCTGCCCGTTTCAGGAAAGGTAAAGCTGTTTGCTGACATCCAAGAGCTCCTCAAAGCGCAGCAGGACCGGGGCTTGGTAGCGTCAATCCGGACCAGCCAGGGAAAGGAGCCGGGGATTGCGGAAATAGATGGGACGATGTTCGGATTTGATGACAAGTACGACTATCAACAGCGTTGGGACCTGTACCAGCGCGCACGTAACTTACTGCCTAAACAGCCCATGGGTTTTGTCGACCTCATCGGCAGGCAATGGAAGCCGCTTGAGGATTTACGTGAGAAGATGACGCAGTTTGATGATGTCATGAAGAAGTCTAGCGGCCCGTTCCGCAAGGAGGCATTGGCCATTTGTCACTTCTTTGCCGAGCAGGCGGAAAGGTCATTGTATGACGATTCGGTCAGACAATATATTGCAGGCGTCCGGAAAGAGTCTAACCGGGTCACGAGACTGCCGCAGGACGAGATCACGCTTGATACCCTGAAAAAGACCAGTCAGTTGATCGCGAAATTGGAGAAGGACGTGGCGCCATCGGTTATCACGCGGATCCCCGAGCAAAGCCGCGATAGCGTGACGAATAATGTGACGGGCTTGATTCAAGCGTGTGTGCAGTGCTGCAACCGCGTGATCGGCACGCAATTGCTTTTCCCGTTGACGATGAGGGGATCCTCGGCGTTGACGTTGCAGGAGTGTCTGTTGGCGCGTGATGCGGTAACTAACGCGCTGAATGGGCTGAATTCGTCGACAACTCGCGAGGACGTCGACGACGATGTGACGAAGTTGCGCGACAGGCTTTCCACATTTGAGCGGGTGTTCGGAGCATTGTTTCAGAGTGACGATTCGCCCGCTACCTGCGCGGTCTCGCTGGCCGACACACAGGACGACACAGTCAAGTATTACCGCCAGATTGATGCTTACCCTGCTCACAACTACAGGGCCTATAACAGTAAGCCGACCGACCAAGGGAAGAAGGGCTTGGTCACGGACGCTCGAATCGACCAACCGTTGACAATTGATGTCTATGAATACACGGACGACAAGGACCCCAAGGTGAGACACACGTTTGAAGACTGGGGCCCGATTCGGCTAATACTTGCGAACAAGGATTCTGTTGAACGAGATGCGGGGGGGAAATTATGGAAGGTGCCATACCGCTTTAGCGATGGTGGCGCGACTCGGGTGCTGAATCTGGAATTGAGCTTCAGCCAATCCCTGCCGGAATTGGCCAAATGGCCGGTGGAATAATGATGGTGGTCACACTGGTGAGAAGAAGGTGATGAGCGAGTTTTACAGGATTTTCTTGCGGGAGAGCCTTGCGCGATTTGACCCACAGGCGGCGCGGAAGGTCTTTATGGCCGGATTTGGCAAACACCCCGGATGGGATGACCACATCGACGATATCGGTCTGGTTACAGAAAGTCTGCGGCTGGCCAAGACGAAACTGTATGTGGAAGGCATTGGCGGACAGATTGACGCAGGAGCCTGGGACAAGCTTACGGAGGAGCAACGGGTGGCCGAATTCCAACACGTATTCTTGTGGCAGCGTGGCGGACAGGCGCTCATCGGGCGCGCGTGGTCATCGGTTGACGGCAAGGGACGTGCGCGGTTCCCGATGGTCGCCTGCGCGCACTGCTTTGGACTGCCGTTGCCGTGGGTTGTGGAGAAGCTTCTACCGGAATTTGACGAGCTTCATCGGCGCTGCGCGGCGACAAAATCAGCGGCCGATGTTCAGGCGATTTTCCGCCGCGTTTCGGAAAGCATTCGGGTCTTTGTGGAAGAGTTGCCCGCAACCCTGCCGCCGAGCAGCGTCGCGGCGGAAAGTCGTGTGCGGTTGCTGACCAACCCACGCATGGGAACCCAACGGGAGGGACTGCTCCGCATTCTCTATCAGATGTCCACCCAGATGACAGCGTATCTGGCCGAGACGGCCAAGGCGGCGGGAACTGTGCCGGAAGGGCCGATGCCGCGCCACATCCGCCTGCCGTCGGTCGGAACTTCACCAGCCGAGGAACTGCTATTATGGAGCTGGTTTTTCAACACGGAACTTGCACCACGGACGCCCGTCTTGTTGTTGCAGCCGCTGGAGCAGAATTGGGTGGACGCCATCGTGGGCGAGCCGGGGAGCGCGGAGTTCTTCTGTTTGAAGGCGGGACCCAAGGCTGTGTTGCCTGCCAGCGACGTGCCCTACAGCTTTGGCGATGATGTCCGTCGCAAGAGCGAGAAACTGATTGCGGCATTGCAGGCCTCTGACGGGGTTCTCCCGCAGGAAACCGTTGAACGCGCTTCGGAGAAGACGGCGCTCAAGCCGCTGTTGCGGTTTGCCGAATCAATGCGCAATCTCACAAGGCCTAGCGGGGGCAAGGTCCTTGTGTGGGGCGGGATCGTGGTTGTAGTCTCGATTGTGCTGTTTGGATTGGCACGGTTCCGATCTGGGGCCAAGAAGTCGGAGCAGGAAGAGTTCCGGCAGCGCCCGTCGTTGCTGGAAGAATCACATCGCCAAGAGGCGGCTTCGCCCGTTGCGGGAGTGGCGGCGTCGCAGTTTGGTGTTTGCGTACTCACGAGTGATCCGGCGGGGGCTGAATTCTTCGTGGACGAGAAGAGCCTCGGTGCGACCGGTGAGGTTGTTGCAAATCTGGATGTTGGCCCGCACACGCTCGTGGCCAGGTACTCGCTGTT
>JBEKYJ010000265.1:0-3734 GCA_049511095.1 Verrucomicrobiia bacterium | reverse complement strand
GCGGTCCCCAACCGTCCCCGGCTCCTCGGCGTGACCGTGCTCACCAGCGTGAGCGGCGACGTCCAAGCGGAAGTGCTCCGCCGGGCGAAGCTCGCGAAAGAATGCGGATTGGACGGCGTCATCGCCTCACCGCGCGAGATCCGCGCTGTCCGCGAAGCAATGGGCTCGAATTTTCTCATCGTCACACCCGGCATCCGTCCCGCCAAAGCCGAGGCCGGCGACCAACAACGCGTGATGACACCTGCCGAAGCCATCGCCGCCGGTGCCAGCTATATCGTCGTCGGCAGACCCATCATCGGGGCCGACGATCCCGCGCGGGCTGCGGCGAATATCGCCGCGGAGATCGCGTCGGTCGCGAATGCGTCAGCTTGAGCGGCGGCGCAGTTGCAGCACACCTTCTTTGAGGTCGGTAAGAGCCTTGAGAATATCGTCCTGATTCTTCAGGATTTTTTCGTTCTGCTCCAGCAGCTTGTCGATGCGCGTGTCCGGCGGCGCAGGCTTGGTTTCACTTTGCGCTTGGGCGACAAAAAGACTCCCCGCGACCAGTCCCACTGCGAGCATCAAAATGGGGACGAATTTGGTGTTCATCGGCGACGTTCCTCCGCTGTGTTGTTTCGATTACTCCAACAGTTCGAGCAACTTGCGTTCCCGCACAAAATGGCGGGCGATTTCCTTGCCGTCAAGCAGGATGACAGGGATATCGTGGCGATACCGCGCCAGAAGCTCTGGATTCTGCGAAATGTCGACTACCTCCAGCGTAAAATCGGCCTTTCCTTTGCACCGCTCGACAAGTTCTTTCGCCCGGTCGCAAAGGTGGCAGTCTGGTTTGGAATAGATCGTAACCCGACGCATGCCTCAAAATCCGAATTTAGAAACTCGAAATTTCCGCTTCCTTCGGATTTCGTGCTTCGGATTTTCCTCTCAGTACCGGTAATGGTCCGGCTTGTACGGGCCGTCGATGGGCACGCCGAGGTAGTCGGCTTGTTTCTTCGTGAGCTTCGTAAGCTTGACCCCGATTTTGTCGAGGTGCAGGCGGGCGACTTCTTCATCGAGTTTCTTGGGGAGACGGTACACGCCGACCTTGTTCGTGTCTTTGTTCTTCCACAAATCCAATTGCGCGAGGCATTGGTTTGTAAAACTGTTCGACATGACGAAGCTCGGATGGCCGGTGGCGCAACCCAAATTCACCAGCCGCCCTTCGGCCAGCATGTAAATGCAATGGCCGTCCGCGAACGTGTACTTGTCCACCTGCGGCTTGATGTTGAGCTTGGTGACGCCCGTCGCAGCGTTGAGGCGGTTCACCTGGATTTCGTTGTCGAAATGGCCAATGTTGCAGACGATGGCCTGATCTTTCATCTTCGCCATGTGTTCGAGCGTGATGATGTCGCAGTTGCCGGTGGTGGTGACGTAGATGTCCGCCACGCCCAGCGTGTCTTCGACGGTCGTGACCTCAAACCCTTCCATCGCCGCCTGTAACGCGTTGATCGGGTCGATCTCGGTCACGATCACCCGCGCGCCAAACCCTCGCAGCGAATGCGAACTGCCTTTGCCCACGTCGCCGTAGCCGCAGACGCAGGCCACCTTGCCGGCAACCATCACGTCGGTCGCGCGCTTGATGCCGTCGGCCAGCGATTCGCGGCATCCGTACAGATTGTCGAACTTCGACTTCGTGACGGAATCGTTGACGTTGATGGCCGGCACGAGCAGCTTGCCGGCTTCAAGCATCTGATAGAGACGATGCACGCCGGTGGTCGTTTCTTCGGAAACGCCTTTCCAGTCTTTCACCACCTTGTGCCAGAAACCCGGCCGCTCCTTCAGCACGCGCTTGAGAAGGTCTTTGATAACCTGCTCTTCATGGCTCGCGCTCTGGGTGTTGACCCAATCACTGCCGTTTTCGAGTTCGTAACCCTTATGGATGAGCAGGGTCGCATCGCCGCCGTCGTCCACGACCAGTTGCGGGCCTTGGTTGACGGGATGCGTCAGCGCGTCGAGCGTGCAATCCCAATACTCCTCCAGCGTCTCGCCCTTCCACGCGAACACCGGAATGCCCGCCTTCGCAACCGCGGCGGCGGCATGGTCTTGTGTGGAGAAAATGTTGCAGCTCGCCCAGCGCACCGACGCGCCGAGTTCGACGAGCGTCTCGATGAGGATCGCCGTCTCGATGGTCATGTGCAACGAGCCGGTAATGCGCACGCCCTTGAACGGCTTCACCGGGCCGTACTTGGCGCGGATCGCCATCAGGCCGGGCATCTCGTGCTCGGCAACCTGGATGGTCCTGCGCCCCCAATCGGCCAGCGTAAGATCGCGCACCTTGAAATCGGTCTTGTCGCCGTTGCCGGTTGCCTTGGTAATTTTCGCCCGTGACGGAGGAAGTTTGACGGTAGCCATAATCGTTTCTTATCGTCGCAATTGTTCAGACCACGAATCTGCCGGAGTCGCGCAACATACAGCCCGAAACCCTCCAAATCAACCGAAAACCCCGGCAGCGGTGAGCCTCCGCTCGGTGGCTTCGTTTGAGTTCGTTTCGGTCAAAAATCACCCTCCCGGCGCTGTTTTCCAGCATTTATTCCCCGTTTTTTGCCTCCTTTTTGCAGAACGAACCCAACTCCAATTTTTCTTAACAATTTCATACTAAGACGCTTACGCATTTTTTAGATGGGTTCGTTTCGCAAAAACATACTTTTATAGAGAGGGGCCCCCCCAGCCAACGCCTCTTTAGGTAGGGCGCGGGAAGCCGAGTCGGACGAGACGCCGCATGCCGTACTCCCGCGGCAACCCCACCGCGCCGCTCCCGGTGTGGCGTGTTCGGTGTAGCCACGGCTTCTGCGAGCCGTGCTCTTTTCAAACAACTGTCGCCATCATACCACCCCCGGCCCACCCCGTCCAGCAAAAATATCAATTATCGATAGCGGAGTCTGACGACACGCCGCACGCCGTACTCCCGCGGCAATCCCGCCGCTCTCCCCCCGTTGTGCGCCGCTCTCCTCCGACGTCCCCGGTAGGGCGGGCTGGCCCTAGCCCGCCGTCGGCTTCCTCCGATCTGCCCGGTAGGGCGGGCTGGCCCTAGCCCGCCGTTCTGGGACAACCGAAAATCCGTGGTAGGGCGGCGTGGCCCTACGCCGCCACTGGATTTACGGTGCCACCGGCCACCACACGTAAGGCCAATCCCCGGCTTTGCCAACAGGCCCAGCCCGTACGGGATTCTGGCGAACATATTCCTCCTTATCCCGCACACTTTCCTCGCTTCGCAGCCGGTGGTCGAAGAAATCCCGCTGCCACTGGATCTTCAGAGTCCTCGCCGTGAACTTCTTCCATTCGGCAATTACAGGGCCGGGTTCGACACCTTGGGGAAAGGATGCAAGGGCGTGCAGATGGTCGGGCATCAGGAGGAGGAACTGCACCCACCAATCACCGCGTTGATTCCGAAACGCAACTGATTCGATCACAGGCGCGGCGATCTCGGGAAAACAGAGTTGGTTTTGGCCGCGCGGGTGACAACAGATCGTGACGAAGAACACCGTATCCTCAGCCCGAACGAATGACGGAATGCCATGTGGCAGTCGCTTTCGTGTGGGCGAGGACACACGGGATGAATATCACCCAGCGGGTTTGTTTGAAAGCGACATTCGACAACGATCTCGGCGCGGTGGGCCACCGCGCCCTACCGGGGTAAATGCGAATGTGTTGGTGGGGCGGGCCGGCTCAGCCCGCCGCCGGATGCGTTGGTAGGGCGG
>JBEKYJ010000264.1:0-3777 GCA_049511095.1 Verrucomicrobiia bacterium | reverse complement strand
AAATCGTTGTAGCGTTCGAGTTGTTCCATGCGACGCCAGACCGAGGCGAGAGCGCGGCGGTATGTGGAGTCGTTGAGGGTCGATTCGATGACGCCGTAATTCTGGAGCGCATGGATAAATTGTGGCGCGCCGAGCAATATCCCCATGTGATGGACGGAACGCCCGAGGTGGAAGCCGAGGAGATCGCCGTGCATGAGGGGCGGGAGTTCGTCGCCACCGTCGCGGTGCCAGACCTCGGCGAACAGGCCGGACTCGATGAGGACGCGTTCGAGCTTCGACTGGTTGCTGTGCGATCCCTCATCAAGCGCGTAGGACGGGAACTGGATCGGATTGACGGCACGGACGGAGACGAAGACGGCGTGCGCGAAGCCAACGCAATCGCAGCCGACGCCCTTCATGGCGCAGTGTTCGCGAAACGGGGTTCGCAGCCAGGAGCGCGCTTCGCGGATCAACGCGAGCTTCCGATCGATCTTCTTGAAGAATGGGCGGTAGATGGTGCGGGTGCTGGTCATTTCTTCGTGCTCGGGGCGGGGTTGACGTTGGCGACGTGGGCGATTTGGTTGTCGGTCGGCAGATAGGGCATGCCGCCGAAGTTGGCGAAGTTGTTGAATTTCTCCTGGCAGGTGACGTTGCGTTTGTCGCAGCCGGGCAACGCCACGAGCGATGCGCCGACCGTGTTCTCGAACAGCGGCCGGGTGAGATTCAATCGCTGGTGCGTGGCGTCGATGCGGGTCGAGTCTTTGACGCTGCGAATTTCCTCGGTGTTGCCGGTGCCGACCTCGATCCATCCCTCGGCGAACCAATGCGTGGCGAGGTCCGAGCCGATCGACACGGTGACAATGGTCGGATCGGTGCCGTCGATGGCGGTGATGGTGGCGGTGATGGCGAATCCGCTGCGCGATAGCTTGCAGGTGTTCGGCTCGAACAACGCGTAGTTGCATCGCGTTTGAAACACATGGCGAGGCAGCTTGCGCTCGAAGGCGTCGATCAGGCTTACGCAGTTGGCGGTGAGCCGATTGCCTTTGGCATCGACCGACTGGATTGTGCCGGCAAACAGCGTCGCGGGCGAGCTGAGGCCCGGCAGTGTGGTTTCGAGAATCTCGACCTGCAGCGGGAACGGGAGCGTGAACGGCACGAACTGCGCGAGCGGATTGCCAGTGAATAGGACGGAGTCGATCTCCAGCGATTCGGTGTCGGCTTTGAGGCCGGTCTTGAGTTCGCCGTGGGTGATCGGCTCGGGCAGCCAGGTCGCATCGCTGACCACGAGCGGCTCGGCAAACGAGGTGTACCACCAGTTGTCGGTGGTGGTCGGAAACTTTACCTGGAAGTGGTAGAGGAACACCGGGCGTTCACCCGTTTCCCAGGAGACGTATTCGGTGGGTAACTCGACGACGCGGATGGTGCGGCGCTGGAACTGCTCGGTGATGAACTCCGCCTGTTCCTCGTCGCCCGCGAGCCGGACGTAGAGGAGGCGTGAGACTTTTACGGAACCCACCCCTGTATCCCCTCCGAGGAGGGGAAGAGCTACCGGCGCATCGACGGTCACGCGTTCGGTAAATCCGTCCGGCACAGTCACCGCCGTGATCTTGGCGGCCTGCGGCGTGATGCCGAGCTTGGTGAACCAGAGATAAACGGCAGGATCATCCGTCCACGTTTCAGAAAGTCCCTGCGCGACGATATCGAAGTGCGTGGAATCGACCACGTTCTTGACGGTCATCTCGGATTGATCGGTCGGCAGCCAGAAGCCGGTGAGCGGGCCGTAGAGTTGGTTGAAGAAATCTTCCAGCCAGGCGATGTCGCCCAGGCACGTGGCCAGGGTCGAGAATTCGAATCCGCGCACGACGTGGAGTTGCTTGGCCGCATAGGTTTCGAGGCCGAATCCGATCTGCATTTCGCGGAGATCGAAGCTGAAACTTTTCTGGAGCGCCTCGGCCCAGTTGAACGGGTAGGTGAAGATCGGGCGGGAGAAGTAGGTCATCGGGGACCTCCACAACGTCCAACATTCAACATTGAACGCTCAACTTTCAGACGGAAGCGGCGGCCAGTATGCCACCAGATCATGAGATGCTGGAGACGCGAGAGCGGATGAACCTTCGCGATGTCAATGCGTTGGCCGCTTTCGAGAAGATCGATTCTGCCGCAACTATAGCAACGCTGCTTCGTGTGTTCCATCCATGAGACGATCGCTGACCCGTTCATCCCGAGATGAACATTGATTGTCACCGACCGATCGATGACGCGGAAGACCGCCATATGTTGGAGGCATTGAGCGTGCTCGATCACGACAATCTCACGCGGTTGAGGGCGTCGCGGCGCTTGGCGCACCAGGAATCCGGCTTCAGGTTGTCGTGCTCATCCAGGCATTTACTCCCGAGCGCGCGGGCGACGGGCTTGAGGATTTTCTCGATGCGGTCACCGAGGCCGTGGGAAGCGCCGCGTGAGGGCACGCGGCCTACAACGGATGGCGAAAGCGGTGGAAAGCCGATCGCGCTGGTCGGATCGGGGCGGCAGTAGCCGCAGACGGCGCAGTTGTGGATGTGGGCGCGCGCGCCGAAATAGAGCTGCGCGACGGGATGAGCGCAGAGCACGATGAACGGGCCGAGCGGTTTTTCAGCATGGACGCAATGTTTCATGATTATCCCACGCTGAAGTTCCCGATGACGGTTACGCCGTCGAGGTCGTACACGACGCCGGAGCCGGAGGGACACGCGCCGGTATAGCCAAATGGTTCGGAGTTGTAATCACCAACACTCAATATCCCAAGGGCTGTTCCGCTGGAATCATCGCAATAGATGGTAGCTTCACTGATCGTGTGCAACGGCCCGGAATCGTCGAAATGCCCGCCGGCGTTATCCAGGAGCCAGGTTCCGTTCAGGTAAGCGTTCGCGCCGGTGAACCCGGACAGAACCACCGTTGCCGTTGGCCCGCAGCTCGAGGTATCTACATTGCAGGTCTGGCAGAAGATCTTGACCTCGTACTCGCGCGAGCCGGTGCAGATCGTGGCGCATGTGGCCGTGACAGTGAATGTGAAATCGCCGCACGTGGTCGGCGTGCCGCTCAAGACACCGGTGGCGGCGTTCAGCGTCAGACCGGGCGGCAATGTCCCGGCAGTTTTGGCGTAGGTGTATCCCGCCAGCGCGGGGCTGGCGGTGATCGCATGCGAGTAGGCGGTGCCGACGTGCCCATCGGGCAATGTGTCATCGAGCGTGATCGTCGGGCAAGCGGTGGCGAAGACGCAGCATCCGCTGGGTTCGCCGGCGCAATAGCCAGATGACGGCGTGGCCGTCACGCGCCAGTAGTAGGTCGTGCCCATGTCGAGCACTCCGTTCGGAACGGAGTAGCTGGGATCGGTCTGGGTCGGGCTGGTATGGATTAACGTCCCTTCGCAACTCCCGGTTAAGATTTCCACGATATAACCCGCCGCGCCGGTGGGGGCGATCCAGGAGAGCGTCGGCGTGAGCGTGTTGACCGTGATCGGCGAGCCAGAGCAAGCGGTGCCGCCAACGGTGAGAGCGGTCGGCGGTAAGAGCGGCGTGCAGACCTTGGCGAGGCCGATCGCTTCCAGCGCCGGGTTGCAGTGGCCACACCAGTCGCCGACGAGAGGCACGGTGGCGGGCGACGGCAATGCGTTGAGCAACGTGAGCTTTACTTCGGCTTTGTCCGAGGTCATCGGCGCGAGCGGATCGGAAAGGGAAAGCTTCCCGAAGATGATCGGCCAACAGAGTCCGCAGACCTCGTACGTCTGCGAGACGGCCGTGTGAAGTGTCAGCGTGTTGC
>JBEKYJ010000263.1:0-4023 GCA_049511095.1 Verrucomicrobiia bacterium | reverse complement strand
AGTTTGGCGAGCGGGTTCATACAGCGACTCTAGTCCCGCCAGGGACGACACGCAAGCGCCCGCGGTTTCAACCGTGGGCTGCGGATGCCGAATGGCACAAGCCCCGGAGGGGCGGCAGAAAGGTCAGTCCGCTCAGGATGCTCAAACCCCAACGGAACGACATTGCCCAAGCCCTGATGGGCGCCTGATCCAAAAAACTCCTCCTTGCTGAATTTCCTCCTCAGTCGCAAGGGGTCAGAAAGAATGCTGTGGCCGTGTTCGGGCGGCTGGGCGATTAACGCCCGCCATCCGGAAGCGCCTCGGGGTCCCACCTCTGCTCTCTGCCGTCGTTCATCCCGCCACCCTCCCTGCCCCGAATCTTCACCACGTTTACCCCGAATCTTTACCACGTTCCACGTGGCCTCTCGGGGTTTCACGTGGCTTTTCGGGGCTGTCTCCATCAAGGCGTATCTGTCGTCTCGAAGCTACGCCGATCAGGATGGCGACAAAACACGCCCGAACCCAAACGTACCGAATACTCGCAACCGTCGGGGGTTTTCACCAGGCAATCCGAGAAATTCACAGAGTGCCCCAAATGCCGGGTCAGACATCGTTCCGGATCTGGAAGACGCCGTTGATTGCTGAATGCGTCGTCGGTCATGGCGGCATCGGGCCGGAAGTCTCACTCTGGCGAGTCTCAGCCGCCTGTTGGTTTTCCCCGTTTTCAGTCTGCTTAGGGAACTGCTGAGCAAACAGCTTTTGGAATTGCCTCTTCCACGAGTTCGGAGGCGACAGGCAAAGGTTGTCCTTCCGGACAAACGCACAGACGCCCGGAAGGGAGTGCTTTCCGCAAACGTTCGGGCTGGTTTGACGACAGCCGTGTGTTTGCTTTTCGCTGTCGAGCGGATGTAGCGGGGCGTGACAGGCGATATTGAGGGGGCTCATGACAATCCGGTCACGGTTTCCAATGCTTCTTCTGCATTGCCGATAGCCTTAATGACCATGCCCCCCCGCGGTAGCGACGATTGACGTTGCGTTCGGCTGCCTTGCTGTGCCGTGTCGCTATGCGCCTTGGTCGGAGTGAAGCAGCTCGCTGAGACCAACGTGAGCATACGCCTCATTCCAAAATAACCCTAATGAATTCGCCAAATATATTTCTCGCCGCCGCCCCCGGCCGCCGATTCTTGCCGATGGGCCTCCGGCAGGAACATGTTGTCGTAATTCAGGGGGTGCTGCTATACTCCCGACCGTCGTCAACCCCAAAGGAGGTAGAAGATGAGTACGGACACTGCCGTTGATTTTCTGATCGCCTTCCTCGTAATTATGGTCGTGGCCCTGCAAGTGCAGCTCCTCCAGATTAAAAAGAGGCTTCGCGACCTGCCAGGCGGAGCCCCCAAGAGCTAGACACGGTCAGCGCACGAGGTCAGACCTGTATTCCTGACGAATTGACCCGCTCAATTCCTGCAACGCGAACCAGTCTCGGCCTCGCGTGCTACTCGTGCAATTGGCCCATCAGCTTCTTGGTCTGGACCGGATCGTGTTTCATCCGGATGCGCCAGACCAGTTCCTCGGGGCTGACAACACGGACGCCAGCCGGCAACCGTTCCGCGCACCACGTGACCGGGGAATACCCGCGCACACCACCCTCAGCCGCCGCATTCTCTTGCGGCATGTCCTCGGCGTTTTCGTCGGTCCCGGGCGCTTTCTTGAACCACGACCATGCATGGTCGATCACCCAATCGTAGCGCGGAAGTTGCCCCGGCGGCGCTTTCTCCACCGTCTCGCGGATCTCACGGGCAATCTTGGCCGGCGTGCCGGCCCGCTCGCGCCTGTTCGCATGCTCCCAGATCGAATAGCGAGCCGTGATCACCGGCACTTCGATCCCATTGCGGTCCTTCACCCAGAACGTCTTGCCCGCCCCCGCTTCATAGGCCGAGTATTGAAAAACCAGAATCGCCAGCAGCCCGTCGGTCTGGCCGGCGAAGACTTCATAGGCCTTGCGGGCCTCAGGGGAATCGTATTGCACAAAATTGAAGCCAATGATGCGTGTGTTGGTTTTTTCCATCAACTCCCAGGTGCGCCGGGCGTGCCGGGCGAGCAGTTCCCAACGGTTCGTACGCTGAAGGCCAAAATGATCCGGATAGTAATATCCCCCGCCCCATTCGATGAACCAATCGTTGGTCGACCGCGTAGCCAGCGCATACTCGATCGCCTGTGGACATAACTGCGCCAGTTGATCGAAACAGCAGGACCAGCCAAATGGTATCTTCCCGCGTTCGGAGTTGCCCCAGTAACCGTCGTTGCCGAAAAAGTTCCCCTCAAGCCACTGCACGTTGTCGCCATCAGTGTCAATGAAACTGATGGCGCTGCGCGAATCGTTCCAATCAATCTTCCTCGGGTCAAAACTCGTTGCCTTGGGGAGATTGAGCTTCTCGGTTCCGGCCATCAAGACCGGCAAATTCAGGCACCAGTCGGTGGCCGTCTGGATGTGGCCGTAGCGCGTGGACAAATCCGTGTTGGCGAACTCGTCGCCGCAGTTCCAGCCCAGAATCGGCGAGAGCGGTTCCAGCCATGCCATCGCCAGCCGGGTCGGCTCGTCACTCCCATATCCCGTAAACACCTTCTGCGAGATGGCCAGGTCGCGGGCGTGGGGAATTCGCGGATCTTGAAAGCAAAGCATCCGGCGGTTGAACTGGTTTTTGTAGGTTCCAAAACACCACAGCTGCGTTTTCTCGCGGACATCCAGCAGCAGCTTCAGGCCGTGCGCCTTCGCGGCCTGCTCCAAGTCCTCGTCCACAATGATGCCGTCCAGCAGCCCGGCCAGACTGGTGGCGACGTTGGCGGAGTAATTCATGCCCGGCAGTGTGGCGTTGTGTTCACCTTTGGACTTGTCGCTACGGTAAAGGATATAGCCTTTGATGATGCCCTGCTTCGCATAGCGATCCACCAAATCCCAAGGCGCGAACGCGCCCGGCTTCTCCAAATCCGGGTGCTGCGTAACCAGGCGTGCATACCACTTTTCCAGGTCCCCATTTCCGTTGTTGACCCACACCATCTCATTCCCCCGACCTTCATTGACCGCCTTGGCCGCCAACCCCGCCACGGATTGCACCATCATCTGGAGCGCCGTGCGGGGTTCCGGGAACTCTTGCTGGTTTGTCGTTCGAACCAATGCTTTGGGCAGTGCTTGCGTCGGCCACCACCGGTCTTCCGTCTGCCCTGCGAAGATCGGCATGGCACACAGCCAAGCCATCGCCAATAAGAGAAGTTGCGTATCGAGCAGGCCGCGCCAAATCCAACGATTCATTCCCCGGGAGGTTCGCAGGTCAAAGCGAGCCGGTCAATTGTGGATTTCATGCGGTGTGTTCCACAAGCGTATCCGGTTGGGAACACGCAGCCGGCATGGCGCAGAAGTTAACAACAAGAGGCGACGGACTACGGCGAGAGATGGATGTCGGTGACGGCGTTGTCGACGAACACGCGGTACAACCGCAGGTCGGTCACGCCACTGGGCAGCACATCCGTTTGAGACAGCGGCTGTTCCGAACGTATGTGCGCCAACATACTACGAACCAGGTTGGCGTCCGCCGTGCCCTGATCGGCCTCCGAGCGTGAGCCGTAACTGGTGTCGTACCAGCGGTTGTCGCTGAAGACCCCGACCGTGGATCCCGCGGTGTCGGTGAAGTAACTGCTGGGTCCATGGCTCTCGTTGCCGGCCACCCACGCGGTACCGTTGCCCGTGCCGAGGACGCCCACCGGCGCGTCGGGCTGGCAGTCCAATACCGACGCTTTGCCGCTGAGGTTGTTGATTTGGATAGAGTAGCCGGTCTGCGGCAGCGCCATCCGGCAATTATCCACGGTGAATATGCTGTTGTCGGCGACGTGGGCAAACGTCGAGGCATCGGGGCCTTCATACCAGACGTCGTTGACCAACAGGCGGCCCCCGCTGATGACCTCGAACGTTAGATAGTCATTGGACGTGGCCCCCGCAAACACCGAAGTCTTGCCCCCGAGCGGCTTGCCGGCCGCCGCGTTCGCCCCGCC
>JBEKYJ010000262.1:0-3894 GCA_049511095.1 Verrucomicrobiia bacterium | reverse complement strand
CAACGGCTGGCTGTGGGGTACTACTGACAACGTCGAGCGTTGGGGAGAAAACACGATTTACAATGTCGCCGCTGACCAGAATGGCAGACAGTACTTGATGGCGCAGTTTAATCGCCCTGGAATCGCCAACGAGTGTGATTTGTCGGTCGGCGATTCCAGCGGCGGGATGTTCATCGAGGTCGGCACAACGTGGGAACTGGCCGGGATCCACTACGCGGTCGATGGACCGTACAGCGTCGACGGTTCCACCACCGACGATTTTGACGTGGCACTTTTCGATGTGGATGGTCTGTATGACTGCGGAGGCGGGAATTGCGTGCTGCAGACGAACAGCGTGCCCAGCGCGTTTTACAGCACCCGCGTCTCGGTGCGCGTATCGTGGATCAACGGCATTCTCAACGCTTCGCCCACGGCCGTCTTCAGCGCCAGTTCCACCAATGGGACCGCACCCTTGACCGTGACTTTTGCCGACAGTTCCACGGGCCCGATTACCAATCGGTTCTGGCGTTTTGGAGATGGCAGCACAACGAACTTTGCCGTGGCGACCAACCCGACGCACACCTATACGGCCGGCGTGTACAATGTAACGCTGGCCGTCAGCGGCCATGGTGGGTCCAGCACCGGCACCCTAGCGAACTTGATCGGCGTCTATGCCCCGTTCGCGTGGTGGCAACAGTACTACTTCGGCTGCACCAACTGTGCGCCGGCGCAGCCAAACGCCGATCCGTACGGCACCGGGATGAGCAACACCAACAAATTCCTCGTGGGCTTCAATCCCACCAACGCGGCGGCGTACCTGCACGTCATCAGCATCGCCACCACGAACACCACGGACATGAACGTGATTTATCTGGGCGCCAATGGCGACAGCACCTGGTCGCCGGGCATCGCGTCGCGCACCAACGTGCTGGAGTTCACGGCGGGCTGGGCCAGCGGCGGCTACTCGAATAACTTCGCGAGCACCGGCCAGACGAACATCCTCAGTGGCGGGACCGGAACCGGCATCGTGACCAACATGGTCGATGCCGGCGGCGCGACCAATACACCGTCGCGGTACTATCGCGTGCGCGTGCTGTTGCCGTAACACCGCTGGGGGGAGTGCCGCCGCGAGGGCTGAACAGCGACACCGAAGCCGCGTTCGAAGCTCACGATGCACGGTTGACGGGTCGCGGCTCAGCGCCCTTGGAGTTCGCGGTGGCGAAAGCACGTCAGGAGATGGTCGTTGACCAATCCGGCGGCTTGCATGAAGGCGTAGCAGATGGTCGAGCCGCAGAAGGTGAAGCCGCGCTGTTTCATGTCCTTGCTCATCGCGTCGGACTCTTTTGACGTGGCGGGGATTTGCTTCATGGACTGGAAGCGATTGATGTGCGGTTGGCCGCCAACAAATTGCCAGAGGTAACGGTCAAGCGAAGAAAACTCGTCCCGCACTTTCAACATCGCCCGCGCATTCGTCACCGCCGACCGCACCTTCAATCGATTCCGAATGATGCCGGGGTTTTGCAGCAGTTTCGCCACGCGCTTTTCGGTGTAACGCGCCACTTTCTCCGCGTCGAAATTGTCAAACGCCTTCCGATAATTCTCCCGCTTCAGCAGGACTGTCCGCCAACTCAATCCCGCCTGCGCTGCGTCGAGCACGAGGAACTCGAAGAGCTTGCGGTCGTCATGCACCGGCACGCCCCATTCCGTATCGTGATACGCGATCATCGACGGATGCCCCAGAGACCAGTCGCAGCGGATTTGATTGCCCATATCAAACACCAGTGCAGGGCGAATCTTGTACCGTGCTCCCCGGTGTTCTCAAGGCTTTTATCGGCGGGGAATTCGGTGCCAACGAAACGGGCGGCTGCGAATGCGATTTCTGCTCGACAAAGCACTGGTTTCCAGCTAAATACGGCGGTCATAAGGAGGTGGGCTTCCACCATGACAAAGAAGGCGTTGGGCCGGGGACTGGATGCACTCATTAGCGGCGGGGTCGTTCGCAGTGTTGCGGTCGAGCCGCCTCACATCGAAGTGGCGATTGCGCCTTCCGCACCCACCCCGACGACGGTTCAGCCGCTGGGCGCGCAGCCGCCAGCCGGCAGCGGCGACACCAATGGAAACACTGTCCGCCACATCGGCATCGACACCATCGAGCGCAGCCCGTTTCAGCCGCGCACGGATTTTGATCCCGAGCAACTCCGCGAGTTGGCCGATTCCATCAAACAACGCGGCGTCATCCAGCCGCTGCTGGTGCGGCCGATACAGACGGCGGCAAGCGGGCCGCTTGCCCTGCAAAGCGACGGCGCGCGCCGGTATGAGCTGATCGCGGGGGAACGCCGTTGGCGCGCGGCGCGCGAAGCGGGGCTGACAACGATTCCCGTTTTTGTGCGGGAAGCGAGCGACCAGGAAGTGTTGGAGATCGCGCTCATCGAAAACCTGCAGCGCGAAGATCTCAACGCGATCGAAGAGGCGCGGGCGTACGACCAACTGGCCACGCAGTTCACGCTGACGCAGGAGCAGATCGCCCAGAAAGTGGGACGCAGCCGCGCGGCGGTGGCGAACTCGATGCGTCTGCTCGGTTTGCCCACCGAAGTGCAGTCGTGGATTGCCGACAACCGGCTGAGTGTCGGACACGCCAAGGCCATCCTGGGCCTGCCCAGTTCAGCGGAGCAACGGTTGGTGGCGGAACGCGTGTTGAAGCGCAGCCTGACGGTGCGCGAGACGGAGCAACTCGTCGAGCAACTCAAGGGCGAGGCGAAAGTGCGCTCGCGGACGATGACGACGACGGTGAAATCGACGCACGTCCTGGCTATCGAAGAGCGGTTGCAGCAAAAGTTCGGCACGCACGTCAGCGTTCACCATGGCAAGAAGAAGGGCCGCATCGAGATCGAGTACTACGGCAACGACGATCTGGCGCGTCTGCTCGGCATCCTCGGCATTGACAATCTCTAGCAGGCTGGGCGACGGTAATGGCGCTCGGTAAGCCGGGATGGACGAACGCGACCAACAGCAGCGCGCCAAGCGCTATGAAGCCATCCACAACGTTCTCTTCGTTGTGGAGACCGTCTACACCCTCGTGCTGCTCGTGGCGTTCCTGTACTCGGAAGGTTCGGACGTGCTGGCCGATTGGTCCCGGTTTATCTCGCGAAACCCATGGATTTATGTGGCGGTTTACGGCGCGGTCGTCACCGTCGGGATCAAGTTGCTGTTCCTGCCGCTGAACTACTTCGGCGATTATTACCTCGAACACAGGTTTGGACTTTCCAACGAGGGCCTCGGTGCGTGGATGCTCGATGAGTTGAAGTCGCTCGCCTTGAATCTGCTGCTCGGGGTGGCGGTGCTGGACGTGTTGTACTTTCTGCTGCGGCGCGCCGGGCCGTGGTGGTGGATTGGCGCGGGGTTCTTCTTCCTGCTGTTCGGGGTGGTCATGTCGGCGCTGTTTCCCGTGGTGATTCTGCCGCTGTTCTACAAGCTGCAGCCGTTGGAGAATGAATCTCTCCGGCAAAAACTCACGGCCTTGGCGCAACGGGTCGGCGCGAAAGTGCTTGGGGTGTATCGGATGGGCATGAGCAAGAAGACGAAGAAGGCGAACGCGGCGTTTGCGGGACTCGGCCGCACGAAACGGATCATTCTGGGCGACACATTGCTGGACAAGTTCGCGGAAGACGAGATCGAGGTGGTCATGGCGCACGAGATGGCGCACTACCAGCACGGCGACATCACGAGAATGATTGCCTGGGGGACGATGACGACTTTCATCGGGTTGAAGCTGGCCGATCTGGGATTGCATTGGGGCATGGCCCACGTATTCCGCTTCGATGCCGTGTCGGATATCGCGGCGTTTCCGCTGCTGGCGCTGTGCCTGGTTGTGTTCGGGCTGGTGGTGATGCCACTGAACAACGCCTTTTCCCGCTC
>JBEKYJ010000261.1:0-3904 GCA_049511095.1 Verrucomicrobiia bacterium | reverse complement strand
CCATCGCACTCGACGGCGGGGTGATCGTCACGACGCCGCAGGACGTGGCGCTGGAAGTGGCGCGGCGCGGGATTGCGATGTTCGAGAAAGTCAACGTGAAGATTCTCGGCATCATCGAGAACATGAGTTACTATGTCTGCCCGCATTGCGGCGAGCACGACGATATTTTCAGCCATGGCGGCGGCAAACAGGAAGCGGCGCGGTTGGAAGTGCCATTTCTCGGAGAGATTCCGCTGTTTACGGAAATCCGCATCTGCGGCGACAAAGGTCTCCCGATCGTGGTCGCCGAACCGAAGAGCGAACCCGCAAAGGCGTTTATGCGGTGCGCGGAAACCGTGAGCGAGTTGCTGGCGAAGGGTTGAGCACGCAGGCATCATGAGCGTAACCGACCAACAAGTTCTCGTGAAGCTCAAGGAATGCTACGACCCCGAGCTTCCGTGCAACATCGTCGATCTCGGCCTCGTGTACGACGTGCGCCTGCAACCAGTCGAAGGTACCGGCGACACGCGGATCGACGTGAAGATGACGCTCACGTCGCCAGCGTGTCCGCTGGCGGGTCAAATCTCCGCGCAAGTGCAGCGCAAACTCCTCGAACTGCAGGGCGTCGGCGAAGCCAACGTCGAAGTCGTCTTCGATCCCCCCTGGAGCCTCGCCCGCGTCTCGGCCGATGGGAAGAAGACGCTCGGGTTGCCGTAGCACACTTTTTTATCGCGCCTCACTCACGCGCCCATTAAGGTGACGGAACCACTATGAAACTGACTTTTTACGGGGCGACGCACACGGTTACGGGGTCGAAGTATCTGCTGCAGGCCAATGGCAAGAACATCCTGATTGAATGCGGGATGTATCAGGGCCATCGCACGGAGTGGATCGAGCGCAACAGCCATCTGCCGTTCGACAGCGCGACGATCGACGTGATGCTGTTGAGCCACGCGCACATCGACCACAGCGGCGTGATTCCCGTGCTCGGCCGGAGCGGATTCCGCGGGAAAATCCTGTGCACGGATGCCACGGCGGATCTGTGCCACGCGATGTTGATGGACAGCGCGTACATCCAGGAGCAGGACGCGGCGTTCCTCACGATGCGGAATGAGAAGAAGGGGCTGCCGGCGGTCGAGCCGTTGTACACGCGGGCTGACACACAAGCGGTTCTTGGGCAATTCCAGCCGGTCGGCTCGTACAATCGGACCACGGCCGTTACGGAGGGGGTGACGGCGACGTGGCTCGATGCCGGGCACTTGCTCGGCGCGGCGATGATCGTCATCGACATCGAGGAAAACGGGCGCAAGGTGCGGCTGGCGTTCAGCGGGGACATCGGGCGCGGCCACAACGACATCCTGCGCGATCCCGATCATCCGCGCGACGCTGATTATCTGATCACGGAAAGCACGTACGGCGACAGCGACCATGAGACGCTGGCCGATGTCAACGACCGCGTGTGCGCCATCATCCAGCGCACGTTGGAGAAGAACGGCAAGATCATCATCCCTGCCTTTGCGGTGGGCCGCACCCAGCAATTGATCTACACGGCCTACCAGCTCATGCAGAGCCGGTGCATCCCGCTGTTGCCGGTGTACGTGGACAGTCCGCTATCCTTGCAGGCGACGGAGGTGTTCAAGCGGCACCCGGAATGTTTTAACAAGGAGTTCCACGACGTGATGATGAACGCGCGCAATCCGTTCAGCATGTCGAACATCAACTATGTCCAGAGCGTCGAGGAATCCAAGGCGATCAACGATTTCAAGAAACCGTGCGTTATCATCAGCGCTTCCGGCATGGCCGAGGCGGGCCGCATCCGCCATCACCTCAAGAACAATATCGGCAGCGACCGCAACACGATCCTCATTGTCGGCTGGTGCGCCCCGCACACGCTCGGCGCGCATCTCGCGTCAGGTCACAAGGAGGTCAACATCTTCGGCGAACCGTACAAGGTGCGGGCGACGGTGGAGACGATCGACGCCTTCTCCGGCCACGCCGACAAAAGCGAACTGCGCGCGTGGGCCGAGCAGGTCACCGGGTCGTTGCGGGGCATTTTTGTGATCCACGGCGAGGAAAAACCCGCGATGACGTTTGCCGAAACGCTGCGCACCATCCATCCCAAAGCCAACGTGCGGGTCCCGCAATTCACCGAGTCGGTGGAACTGTAAGCGCGGGAAAAAAGAAGGGCCCGGCGCCAAGCCGAGCCCTGCTGAATTGTGAACGGCCCGTGGCCGCTTAGAGGCTTTCCTTGAGACCCTGACCCGCGCTGAAACGCACGGTCTTGGACGCCTTGATTTGGATCTGCTCGCCCGTCTTCGGGTTGCGGCCCAAACGAGCGGCGCGCTTGCTCACGCGGAACGTGCCGAAACCGACGATCTGCACCGGCCCGCCGGTCTGCACGCCTCTGCGAATCGATCGCAGCACCGCATCCAACGCCCGCTCCGCCGCGGCCTTGCTCACTTCTTTCCCCATTTCCTTCTGCACTACATCCACTAACTGCGCTTTGTTCATAGTTCCCTCCCGAGAAACTGATAATCTGGTTGCCCGATACGACGACCCATTTTTAGCCTCAACATCCGCCCGTCTAGGTTTTTTCTGCCACAAACGGTGATTATCGTCAATCTAATTCCCACGGGTCGGCAGGCTAACTGACAGGGCGCGCGAGGAGGCCACCGCGATCCGGTTCGGGGAATCAGTCCTCCCATTGAATGGCGGCCACCACAGCCCACATCAGCGACGCCGTCACCGAGAGCACCACGAACCACGGCGAGAGTACCTGTGAATTCAGCGACAGCAAGGCCGAGATATCGAGAGGGGGAAGATTGGACCACGGCAGCCACTGAATCGCCAGCACGGTGCCGACCGCCGCCGATCCGAGCAACAACACCGGCCGCAGCCATGTGCGGCGCCGTGGTGGCAGCGCAGCGACGACCCGGGCCGTGAAACCATCGTCGTTGATGTACGTATCCTGCTCGCGCAGTCGCGTGTCGATCGGATCTTTTTCTTCAGGCGGATTCATAATGCTGATACCCGGATAACCATCGTTTCAGTTTCTCTTTTCCACGCAGCACATGGGTTTTCACCGTGCCGAGCGGACAGTCCAACGCTTCGGCGGCTTCTTCGTGGGACAAACCGTTCTGGCAGCACAACAAAACCGCCGCCCGCTCATTGGAATGTAACCGTTTTAATGCCTCCGTCAAATCCAAGCGCAACCCGCTACGTGAATCGGCTGGCGGCTGCGTCGCTTCCACCGGCAACTCGTCAATGTCATCGAGGGTCAATTCCTTCCGCTGGCGCGCCACGGTGCGGAATTCGTTGAACGCGATCCCGAACAGCCACGTTGAGAATGGCGCGCTGCCCCGATACGTGTGCAGTTTTCGCCAAGCCTTCAGAAACGTTTCCTGCGCCAAGTCGTCGCCCAAATGGGCATCGCCGCGCGCCATGCGCGTCAGAAACGCGCGCACGGGTGATTGATAGCGCCGGACCAGCTCCGCAAAAGCATGCTGGTCCTCGCGCGTCAACACCCGGGCAATGAGGTCGGCATCGGTCACAGTCCTCAAGACAGTGGCTAGATTTTCGGATTTCGATCTTCGACGAGCCAAACAACCAGGCGCGCGGCGCCGATGAATACCAGGATCCATCCCACTTTGCCGGCGATCATCAGCAACGCCGACCCGATGGCAACCAGGATCAGGCCGCCCCGAAAATCACTGCGTGCCGGGCGCGGGTCGGTATTTCCCAACAGGAGATCGCTGCGGGTGCCGGCGGCCATCTCCGGCGGTATGGGCATTCCTTTTTCGATCATGGCGCGGATGGTCTCGTGATGCATCTTGAGACGGCGATGGCGGGCATAAAACACGATCGCAACAATTGCGATGGGTACGCCGCACCCTAACACGACGGCCACAAGACCCACGACATCAAT
>JBEKYJ010000260.1:0-3920 GCA_049511095.1 Verrucomicrobiia bacterium | reverse complement strand
CGATGATCGTGTCGAGCAACCTGACCGCCGGCTCAGGTGCTGGCGCCACGGGCATCGTCTCCGTAACGGGCGGACAACTCGTCGTGAGCAACGGCGTCCTCGGCGTGGGCAACAACGGCACCTATACCGACGGCAGCGGCGTTGGTCATATGACCGTCTCCAGTCAGATGGGCGTCTCCAACGCCACGGTCATCGCCCAGTCGATCGTGCTCGGCAACAATCGCGGCGGGAAAGGCTCGTTGACCATCGGGCTCGGCGGCGTCGTGCACATACTGCCGGGTGCGCTCGGCGGCCTCGCGAGCGGGGTTCATCTTAACGACCTCACTCTGGACGGCGGATACCTTGACTCTGAAGATAATGACGTGTACGCGGGTTATGGCATTCCGGGTGAAATGATCATTAGCAACGGCACGGCCATGATCCGGTCGGCATTCGTCGGCAATGACAATACCGGCTCGCTCTCCATGTCGGGCGGCGCCATGGGTGTATTGTCCAATTTGGTGGTCGGCATGAATGCCGCCGGCACCGGTGTCGTGATGATCACGGGTGGGTCGTTGACGGCCACCAACGGTGTGATTGGGGTCGGCAACGACGGGACCAGCACCAACGGCTTGGGTGTCGGCACCATGGCCGTAAGCAATGGGACAGTCACGGCGACCTCCATCCTGTTGGGCAGCAGCGCGGGCGGCCGGGGCGAGATGACCTTGGACGAGGGAGGAAGCATCGCCAGTGCCGGCACCAATGCGGTTTTGATCTGCAATGATTTCGGCCAGGTCGGCGGTGATCTCAGTTGGACCAACATCGGCTCGGCCATGTACTGCGGCTACGCCCACCCCGGGGCGTACGCGTTGTCCAACGGCACCGCGTCGTGCCAGGACTTCTACGTCGGTTATGACAACGCCGGCACGATGACGATTGCCGGCGGAACCATGACCATTCTGTCCGGCTTGCTCGTGGGGCAGTTGAGCGGTCCTGTTGCAACGGGTGCGGTCTGGATCACAAGCGGCCAACTGACGATGGTCAATCAACCGGCCATCATCGGCAACTCCGGCGTCGGCCAGATGAGCATGTCCAACGGCATCGTAACGGCGGCCGATATGTTCGTTGGCAACAGCAGCAGCAATCCCGGCACGTTGACCCTGGCCGGCGGCACGCTGACGGTGAACGGCATTGTGCTGACCAACCCGAGCAGTCAATTCATCTTCAGCGGCGGTTGGCTCAACGCCAACGCCATCACCAACGCTAACGGCCAGGTGTTGACCGTGGGCAATGGCGTTGCCTCCGCCACCTTGAACCTGCTCGGTGGGATCAGTTCCCTGGGCAATGGATTACACGTATCGGCCAACGCCACTCTGACCGGCTGCGGCACGATCAATGGAAACGTCACCATCGATTCCGGCGGCACGGTGCTGGCCAATTGCGGGGCGCTCACCTTCGCCGGCATCGTTACCAACAACGGCACGATGCGGGCCAACAGTGGCAGCGCGTTGGAATCCTACGGCACCGTGGTCAACAACAGCACCATCGACATCATCAATGGCGCAACGAATTTCCCCGGCAGGTTCGTCAACAACGGCACGGTGCTGACCGCCAGCAGCGTCAAGATCTCGCAGATGAGCAAGTCCGGCCAAGGCATGGTGATCCAGATTCCGTCGGTCACCGGCCACACGTACCAGTTGCAGTACACAACCTCGCTCACGCCCCCGACCTGGACGCCCACCGGCGCGTCACAGTCCGGCAACGGCGGTGCGTTGACCTTCACCGATTCCGGCGGCGCCGCGAACCCGCAGCGATTCTACCGCGTGGCGGTCACCGCGCCGTAGTATTCGGATGGATTAGAACGGGAATCTTTTGGACGAGCACGATCTCAGTCGATAGCCGGGTGATAAGCAGCCCGTGGGTGCTCGACCTGAAGTCCCGCTTCTTTGAATCAACCACGTTACGCGGCTTGCGTTGGTCGAGTCTGACATGACCCGGCCCACTCTGAGGGCGTGAACTGCTTGATCTCCGCGATCTTCGCCGAGGGCAACGAAGTGACCCGACGTGAAACAGCGTGAACCCAAACGATCCCGGTAAAAAGCGTGAAGGTTGTCCCGCCGAAAAAAAAGAATGTGCGCGGTCGGGTGACCGGCGCACAACAAGAATTTCACGGCGGCACAATTCCCTTTGGGTCGGGCATTTCGTTGTGCACGAGCATTTGGTAGAACTCGGATTGTGCGGATTTGTCCGGCACGATCATCTTGGGGTTGGCGGCGACCCGGGCGAGGTCGAGGACATAGCCGAACTTTCCTTTGGGTCGCGGGAGATCGGAGCCATGGCACTCCACACATCTGGCTTGAAAGATTGCGTGAACCTGGGTGGCAAGCGACGGCGGTTCGTCAAGTGAGCGGTTATCGGCTTCCCACGCGCGAGGGGTCGAGAGAATCAAAGCCAGGGCGAGCGCCCCAGCGACGCCGCGTCTCACGGTTACTGCGTCGGTGGTGGCGGGCCCCGATGCTTTCCGCCTCCGCCCACACCGAGTTCCTTGTGGCTCGAATCCTTCAATTGCGCGATCTTGGCAATCTCAGTCTTGGCGACGTCCAGTTTGTCGGCGGCGATGGCTTGCTGCAAGGCCCCAATCTCCTTGATCAATGCGTCCAAGTCATTGTGAAACGCGTCGACGTACTTGGTTTGGTCGGCCCCGGGCATTTTATCCGCCTTGGGGGGGGTGAGTGTCCGGGCTTTCTGGGCATGCTTTTGCATGTCGGCCACGAAATTCAAGGTGGATGCTTTCTGGGCCGGGTCGGCATACTGGCGGTTCACCAGGCGGAAATCCTGGTTGATCCCCTCCATTTCATCGTGAAGCGGAGATTCGTGGCCTCCCGCCGCGAAGGCGATGAACGGCATGAGCACAGTGGCCAACAAAACCAAGGCATGCGAACAGCGGACCGTTGTTTTCATAAGAATTCCCCGATGACACGAGATTAATGACCAAGTTGGTGGCTCTGCGCAAGCACAGAACGAGTTGGCGGGATAGTCGCCGCATCCTAACGCGCGGTCGCGAGTTCCGTTGTTCCGTGGCGGCGTCGGGCTTTGAACCTCTGGCGCAGATGTTCGAACGCCAGATAAACCACCGGGGTGGTGTAGAGTGTGAGGACTTGTGAGAACAACAAGCCGCCGACAACGGCGATGCCCAGCGGCCGGCGCAGTTCAGCGCCAGCGCCCAGGGCGAGGGCCAGCGGCACGGACCCGAGCAGCGCGGCCATCGTCGTCATCATGATTGGCCGGAACCGGATGATGCAGGCCTTATAGATCGCGTCTTCCGGTTTCAATCCTTCTGTGCGTTCGGCATCGAGGGCGAAATCAATCATCATGATCGCGTTCTTCTTGACGATGCCCATCAACAGGATGATGGCAATGAACGAGATCAGGTCGAGGTCGATGCGGAAGAGCATCAGCGCCACCAGCGCGCCGACGCCGGCCGAAGGCAGCGTCGAGAGGATCGTCAGCGGATGGATCAGGCTCTCGTAGAGCATGCCCAAGACGATGTACACCGCCAGCAACGCCGCTACGACCAGCAAGGGCAGCGTGGCCACCGAGGCTTGAAAAACCTGGGCAGTGCCCTGGAAACTGCCGCGCACGCTCGACGGCATCCGTAGTTCCTCCGCGGCTTTCTGGATCAGCTCGGTCGCCTGGCCGAGCGAGACGCCGGCCGGCAAGTTGAACGAAACCGTCACGGCGGGGAACTGGCCTTGATGGTTGACGGACAAGCTGGTGTTGCTGGTCGTGAACTTCGCGACGCTGGCCAGCGGCACTTGTTGGCCGGCGTTGGATTTGACGTAGATCTTACCCAGCGCCGATGGATCCAACTGATACTGCGGATCGACTTCGAGGATCACGTGGTGTTGGTTGTACCGCTCGTAGAGCGTGGAGACCTGGCG
>JBEKYJ010000259.1:0-3950 GCA_049511095.1 Verrucomicrobiia bacterium | reverse complement strand
TTTCCGTTGTATCGCGAGATCAACGACCGTCAGGATGCGATGGCGGCATTCCCCGCGGCGGAGATACGAAAGCTGTTCGATATTGTGGGAAACATCGACCGTTTGCTATTGGCCCAGGCGATACTGATTCTGATAGTAGCGGGCGTGGCCATCGCGGTTTCGAACTACAACTCGATGAGCGAACGGCGGAGCGAGATTGCCATCCTGCGCGCGCTCGGCGCGAGGCGGGCGACAATTTTCTCCATCGTCCTGCTGGAAGCCGTGACCATTTGTCTGATCGGCTCGGCGGCCGGTCTTGCCGGCGGGCATCTGGTCGTCGCCGCGTCCAACGGGTTCCTTTACAAGGCGTCGGGATTCGTCATTCCGGCATTTCACATTCAGGCGGTGGAATGGTATATTCTGGCTGTAGCGGTTGTATTAGGGGCCCTCAGCGGCCTTGGGCCGGCGCTGGGCGCTTACCGTACTGATGTGGCCAGAAATCTGGCGCCGACCAGCTAAACGTGTATATTATGGGCATCGCCATGACTAGGAAACAGGTGAAATCATTCAGCACGGGCGCGATCGTGATCGGCTTGGTGCTCTTGCCGGGCTTGGCGAGTTTTATCCAGCAGCAGTTGTTGCAGAAGAAGATGATGAAACTGGATTTGGCGCAGGGCGCGATGGCACAGGCTTCGGCGCCGTCGGGTGGTTTGGATCAGCAGGATGCAAGGTACACCCGCCTGTCATTCGACACGTTGAAAAGTTGGACGTACATCGAGGGCAAGACGCCGATTCCCGATTTCATCAAGAAGCTGGATGGAAAAGAAATTGAGATGATCGGCTTCATGATGCCGTTGAGCGAGGTGAAGAACATCACTGAGTTTATCCTCGTGCCGTCATTGTGGGGCTGCTGCTACGGCCAGCCGCCCGCCGTCAATCACATCGTCGTGGTGAGAATGCCGCCGGGCCAGACCACGAAGTTCGCCAGCGACGTCATCCGCGTGCGCGGTCATTTCAACGTGGGCGAGACCAAGCAGGACGGCTATCTGGTCAGTCTCTACGTGCTCACGGCGGAAAAAATCGACGGGCAATGAGCATCGATACGAAAACCGTATTCGTCCCGATCGCGGAAACCCCTCACGCACCGTTGCGACCGCTCGGTGGTTGTGACGCACCGGTCCACACCCATGCCAAACTGGATCGGTTGGGCATGTGGTTGTCCGCGATTTGTGCCGTGCATTGTGCGGTGGTGCCTGTCGTACAAATTTTCTTTCCCGTGCTGCTGATGATGAAATGGATACGCTGGAGTCGCACCATGGACATCGTCACACTCAGTGTGGCGGCAATGTTTGGTTTGGGCGGCTGCCTGCTTGGTTTGCGTCATCATCGAAACTTCACGCCGGTTCGCCTGGTGATTGCCGGCTTGCTGCTAAACATTACGGGCCGCTTTGGAGCGGTATACCTGGGTCCGTATGTTACGCCATCGCTGCTTGTCGCCGGGGCGATGGTAATGGCGTACGGCCTGTGGAGAGATCGACAGTTGTGCAAGTGCACGAATCCCGCCCACTCCCATTGAGCGCTTCCATCTTCGCGTGCGTCCCCAGCATGGGTGTCATATAATCGCGGTATGAAGATCGTTGTCGCGCTCGACAAGTTCAAGGGCAGCCTTACGGCGGCGCGCGCCTGCGAGATTGTGCATAACACCCTGCTTTCGGTGCGCCCCAAGCTGCGCGTTGTCATGAAACCAATGGCCGACGGCGGCGACGGAACTGACGAGGTTCTTCTCACGGCGCTGGGAGGCGAATGGCTCGCGGTCTCCGTCATGGGCCCACTCCCCAACATGCGTTGCGTGGCAAAATACGCATGGTTGCCCAGGGAAGCCACGGCCGTCGTCGCGATGGCGAGCGCGAGCGGATTGGCCCTGCTGAAACCCGAACAACGAAATCCTCTGCTTACGACCACGTACGGAACCGGTGAATTGATCCGGGCCGCGATCAAACACGGCGCGAAGCGCATTTGGTTGGCAGTTGGTGGCAGCGCGACGACGGACGGCGGCGTCGGCGTTGCGATGGCGCTCGCCTGGCAGTTTCTGGATGCGCAAGGGAAGATGATTGGCTTTGGCGGCGGTGAATTACAGAGGATCGCGCAGATTGTGCCGCCCATTGGCTTGAGAGTGCCGCCGGTTGAAGTGCTCTGTGACGTTGACAATCCGCTCTGTGGCGAGCAAGGGGCGGCCCGGGTGTTTGGCCCACAGAAAGGGGCGACGGAGGCGATGGTCGAGAATCTCGACGCGGGACTGCAGCATCTCGGGGAGTTGGTGAAGGAACAACTGGAAGAGGAAATCACCAATGTGCCCGGCGCAGGAGCGGCTGGCGGGTTGGCGGCGGGAGCGATGGCGTTCATGGACGCTCGGCTGGTGTCGGGCATCGAGACCGTCATGCGGGCGAACGGGCTGGAGGCGGAACTTGCGGACGCGGACTGGGTGATCACAGGCGAAGGCTGCTTCGATGAACAGTCTCTGCGGGGCAAAGTTGTGTCCGGCGTCGCCGGGCTTGCGGCGGAGCACAAGGTGAAGGTGATCGTGCTCGCGGGCAGCGTGCAAGTATCTGAAGAGCTTTGTCAGCGTGAGGGAATCGGGTTGGCGTTGGCGACCATGAAGCCGGGAATGGCGCTGGACGAGGCGCTGGACCGTGCTGAAGAACTTCTCGCTTCGGCGACGCGGGAGTTGGCCAGGCGAATTCCAGCTTAAGCGACTTCCTCCAGCACCCAATGGTTCGACCGCACTTCGCGTCGCTCGAGTTTCTTCTGCTGCAGCGAAGCGCGGGCTTGTTCGGCCGTCGTGCCCAGAGGTGGCCAGATGATGCGCGGGCGCTTCTCCGACGGTTCAACCGTCGGGACAGCGGACAACAGCGCTTTCGTGTAGGGGTGAACCGGATCGCGATAAATGTCCTCCGCGCTCGCTTCCTCGACGATCTTTCCGTAGTACATCACGAGGACCCGGTCGCTGATATGTTCGACGACCGCGAGATCGTGGGCGATGAACAGGTACGTGAGCGTGAGTTTCTCCTGAAGTTCCTGCAGCAAGTTGATGATCTGCGCCTGCACGCTGACATCGAGGGCGCTGACGGGCTCGTCGCAGATGATGAACTTTGGTTCCACGGCGAGCGCGCGCGCGATGCCGATGCGTTGACGCTGGCCCCCGCTGAACTCGTGCGGATAGCGGCGCGCGTGTTCGGGCGAAAGACCGACCGAGCGCAGCAATTCGGCGACCCGCTCGCGCTCGCCGTTCTTGTTCGCGCACAGTTTATGGATGCGCAGCGGCTCGGCGATGATATTGCCGATGGTCATCCGCGGGTTGAGCGAGCCATACGGGTCTTGGAAGATCATCTGCGCTTTGCGGCGGAAGGGCTTCATGCCGGCCCGGTCGAGTTGGGTGATGTCCTGTCCGTCGAACCGGATCTCGCCGGCGGTTGGTTCAATCAAACGCAACATCGTCCGCCCCAGCGTGGTCTTGCCGCAGCCGCTCTCGCCGACGAGGCCGACCGTTTCCCCTTCGTTGACTGCGAGACTCACACCGTCCACCGCGCGTACCCAGCCAATGGGGCGCTGTAACACACCTGCGCGGACCGGAAAATGCGCCTTGAGTTCGTTGACTTCGACGAGGCTCATGGGATGGTCCTCTTCAATTCCGGCTTGTCCCAGTAGGGACAGCGGACGCGGCGCGTGCTGCCGTCGGCTTCGACCAGCTTCGGTTCGGGATCGAGCGTGCAATCGCCTTGGGCGCGGTCGCAGCGTGCATGGAACTTGCAGCCCACCGGCAGCCGCGCAGCATCCGGTACGGTACCGGGAATCGACTGGAGTCGTTCGGCGTGCGCGCCGAGCTTCGGGATCGAGCGCATCAATCCGATGGTGTAGGGATGCAGCGGTTTTTTCAGGAGCACGGCGGCGGGCGCTTGTTCGACGATGCGGCC
>JBEKYJ010000258.1:0-3974 GCA_049511095.1 Verrucomicrobiia bacterium | reverse complement strand
TCGTGCGCTTCCTTGCTGATCGAGCCGTAGCTCATCGCCCCGGTCTTGAACCGTTTGACAATGCTCTCCACCGGCTCGACTTCTTCAATCGGGATCGGTTGCGGCGCGAACTTGAACCCGAACAGCCCGCGCAACGTGCAGAGGTTCTTCGACTGGTTATTGACCAGTTCCGAGTACTCCTTGAAGACCGGGTAGTTGTTCGTGCGCGTCGAAAGTTGGAGTCGGTGAATCGTCTCGGGATTGAACAGATGAGTCTCACCATCCTGCCGCCATTGGTACTGGCCGCCGGCGTCGAGCGTCGCACCGTTGACGGGGCGTACGGGAAACGCGTGGCGATGGCGGGAGCGGACTTCCTCGGCGATGACGTCGATGCTGACGCCTTCGATTTGCGAAGCGGTCCCTGTAAAATACTTGTCGATGACCGAGTGATTGAGACCGATCGCCTCAAAAATCTGCGCCCCGCAATAGCTTTGGATGGTCGAAATCCCCATCTTGGCCATCGTCTTGACGACGCTCTTGGTCACAGCCTTGAGGTAGTTCTTGACCGCCTTCTTGTGGTCGATGTTCTTGAGAATGCCCTGGCGAATCATGTCATCGAGCGTCTCGAACGCGAGGTAGGGATTGATCGCGGCCACGCCGTACCCGATCAACAGCGCAAAATGATGCACTTCGCGCGGCTCACCCGATTCGACCACCAACCCAACGCGCGTCCGTGTTCCCTTGCGGATCAGATGATGATGCATGCCGGCGGCGGCCAGCAACGCCGGGATCGCCGCGTTCTCGGCGTCGACGCCGCGGTCGGACAGAATCAGGATGTTATGGCCGTCCTTGATGGCCTTGCTCGCCTTGAGGAACAATCTCTCGAGCGATTTTTCCAACCCCTTGCCGCCTTCATCGACCTTGAAGAGCGTCGGCAGTGTGATGGACTTGAAGCCGGGACGGTCAATGTGGCGCAAGCGCTCGAATTCCTCGTTGCTGAGGACAGGACCCTTCAGCCGGATCTGGCGGCAGCTTTCCGGCTGCGGGTCAAGCAGGTTGCCCTCGGGACCAATGGTCGTGTACGTGGACGTGATGAGTTCTTCGCGAATGCAATCGATCGGCGGATTGGTGACCTGCGCGAACAATTGCTTGAAATAGTTGTAAAGCAATTGCGACTTGTTCGAGAGTACCGCCAGCGGCGTGTCCGTGCCCATCGAACCGAGCGGCTGCACGGCGTCCTTCGCCATCGGCGCCAGGATGACACGCAGATCCTCAAAGGTGTACCCGAACGCCTGTTGCCGCAGCAGCACCGTGGCATGATCGGGTTGATGTACGTGTGGCGGCTCCGGCAGGTCTTCGAGATCCACCAGGCGTTGCTTGAGCCACACGCGGTACGGGCGTTCGGTGGCGATCGTCTGCTTGATCTCTTCGTCGGCCACGATGCGGCCAAGTTCGGTATCGACGAGAAACATGCGGCCGGGCTGGAGCCGTCCCTTCTGCAACACGCGTTCGGGGGCGATGTCGAGCACGCCAACCTCCGACGCCATGATGACCTGGTCGTCCTTCGTCACATAATACCGCGACGGACGCAAACCATTGCGGTCGAGCACCGCGCCGATCTTGACGCCGTCGGTGAATGCGATCGAGGCCGGACCGTCCCACGGTTCGATCAGGCAACTATGGTACTCGTAAAACGCCTTCTTCTCCTCGCTCATGCTTTCGTGTCCCGACCACGGCTCGGGAATCATCATCATCACCGCGTGCGGGAGCGAGCGCCCGCTCAGCACGAGAAACTCTAGGCAGTTGTCAAACATGGCCGAGTCGCTGCCGTCCTCGTTGATGATCGGCAGCAGTTTTTTCATATCGTCGCCAAACAGATCGGACTCCAACAACGACTCGCGGGCGTGCATCCAATTGATGTTGCCGCGGAGCGTGTTGATCTCGCCGTTGTGCGCGACGTAGCGATACGGGTGCGCGCGGTCCCAACTCGGGAACGTGTTGGTGCTGAACCGTGAGTGCACCAGCGCCAGCGCGGATTCGACGGCGGGGTCAAGCAAGTCGGGATAGAACCCCTCGACTTGTTCGGGCATCAGCATCCCTTTATAGACGACCGTCTTGCAGGAAAGGCTGGAGATGTAGAAACGGCTGCCGCCCTCGATGCCGGCGTAGCGAATGCCTCGTTCCGCGAGTTTGCGGATGACGTACAGTTCGCGCTCGAACGCCATGCCGTCCTTGATCTTCAGGTCGCGCGCGATGAACACCTGGCGGACGATAGGCTCGGAGGCACGGGCCGTGTCGCCCAGAGACGTGTCGCAGGTCGGAACGGTGCGCCAGCCGAGCAAGCGATGGCCTTCGTTCTCGACGAGTTCCTCGAAAAGCTTCTCGCACTTGTAGCGCCCGGACTTGTCGGGCGGCAGATAGACCATGCCGACGCCGTACTCACCGTACGCGGGCAGCGCGATCTTCTCCTTGGCGCACTCCTTCTTCAGGAATTCATGCGGCACTTGCATCAGAATGCCCGCGCCGTCGCCTGTGTTCGCCTCGCACCCGCACGCGCCGCGATGGCGCAGATTCATGAGCACCGTGAGCGCCTGGCGAACGATGTCGTGGGACTTCCTGCCCTTCGTGTTCACGACGAAACCGACGCCGCAGGAGTCGTGTTCGAAACGGGGATCGTACAGTCCCTGTTTCTCCGGCCAGCCGTACGGTGTGGTCGTGCGGACGTTACTCATTGCGCGCGTTCTCCAAACTCGCCTTTGGAGCGTGACTATATGACAAGTTTGCCATGGGTTTTCAACGTCATTGTCCGACTTTCACAGATTTTTTCTCTGGCGTGAATCCGGGAGCGTGGCCGGCCTGTTCTTCAGGAACAGCACGAGCTGTTTGACGGTTTTCATGACACGACTCCGTGCTTTGGATGTTCAGGCATGCAAAGGGAACCGTGTCTTCACCCGCCCGAGCGGGGAGGGTGAAGGACGATTACACTTCATGCCTTGTGTACTCCGGTACAACAGTTTGGGTTTTACCCGCCAGCTCTAAGAAGCGAAATTATTCACAAATATCACTTTTATGTTGAATTTAATTCAGAAAATAGCAAAATCGTGAACGAAAACAAGCGAAATCTTCAGCTTTCTTGAATTGCTGACGAAGGCATAACCATGCGCACATTTGACGATCAGGAACGAGCCATACTCAAAGCGCTCATCCGCGACCCGCGGCAGAGCGACAACTATATCAGCAAGATCACCGGTGTGCCGACACCGACTGTACGGCGCAAACGCAAACGCCTCGAAGAAGAAGGATTGCTCAGCTACTTTACCGCCATCGATCTCCAAGAGTCGGGCACCGGCACGTTCGGCGCGCGCCACCTCTACATCATCAAATTCCGCATCGGCATCACCGTGAAACAGATCGTCGAGGAAATCAAAAACGAGCCGAACGTGCGCTCGGTGTTCACGGACCTCATCTACGAATCCCACATCGCGGAAATGGACGGTCGTGTCGCCTTGGTAATGATCATCGAGGGCAAGAACGACGCCGACATCATCGAGAACGTTCAGGGCAAGATCATACCCTCGCTGCGCAAGAACCACGGCCCTGATTCCATCGAGGAAATCTCCACGTTGCGCCTGCTCGGCCCCATCCGGCTGTTCCACAACTACCTGCCGCTGGTGAACATGCACCAGGGCCTGTTGCGCGAGGATTGGACGGATGACGCCATCTTCGTGGGCTAAGTGGGTCGCACAAAGTGCTTCGCACTCGCCTTGCCGGGATGTAAATTGCCTGCGAGATGGCGCCGCGAGGCAAATAACTTCTTTGCGTGGGCGGCGTTTTTCACATGAGCGACACGAAAGTCATCTTCTGGGACGTGTACGGCACGCTCCTCACTGCGCACAGTGGAAGCCTTGATTCGTTGTTCAAACGCGAAGCCGAGCTTCGGCTGGCATTCGAGCGCACGGTCAAGAATTTCAACCTCCACGCCGTTCCCGCGCGTC
>JBEKYJ010000257.1:0-4032 GCA_049511095.1 Verrucomicrobiia bacterium | reverse complement strand
CGGGAAGTGGTCGTCGCCGTGACCGATGGACGGCTGGACTTCGGCCCGTGGGAGCAAATCTTCTACGGCGAATTCGACGGCAAACGCCGCAAACGCGTGCTCGTGAAAATCATCGGGGATTGACCAAGGTGCCCGTCGGCTGGCTGACGGAACAATTCGGCCTGCAAACACGCCGCGGCATGCGCTATGGCCTCGGTTAGATCAGTCAACAATTGGCAAGCGACAAGATGTTGCAGCGAACGTGGCGCACCCCCAACTCCTTTTGATAACGAAAAACGAACTGACCTCTTTTCGAGGCTTGTTCCGCCTTCTTGACACAGTCGAAACGTTTCTGGCAGTCTCTGTGTAGTCGGGGCCATGCGGCAACGCGACAGAGGGTGCAGGTGCCGGCCGTTGCTGAAACGAAAGGGAGAACCATACGAGGAGAACTCTTCTTAGTGCTGTCGGGATGGCGCTCATCGGGGTCCAATGCGTCGTCCCGAACAGTTCTGCGGTTGACACATCCAAAACGATCAAGATTGGTGCCATCTTTTCGCAGACGGGGCCGGCGTCATTCCTCGGTGAGCCGGAGGTAAAGACGGCCAAAATGTTCGTCGATAAGATCAATGCCCAAGGCGGCGTGCTGGGACAGAAGGTGGAATTGGTAATTAAGGACAGCAGCGGCAGCCCGGAGAAGGCCGTCTCGTTTGCCAAACAGTTGATCGAAGAGGAGAAGGTATTGGCCATCATCGGCCCGTCCACCAGCGGCGAGACGATGCAGATCAAGGCCCTCTGCGAAGAGAACAAGATGATTCTCATTTCCTGCGCGGCGGCGGAAGTGATTGTCAATCCAGTCGCGAAGTATGTATTCAAGACAGCCCAAAAAGACAGCCAGGCGATCATCTGGATTTTCCGCACGATGAAGGACAAAGGGATCACCAAGATCGCCGTAGTGAGCAGCAACGACGGCTTTGGCAGCGCCGGCAAGAAGCAGATCGAGGACCTGGCAAAGCCGAGAGGCATCGAGATTCTGGCAAACGAGGTCTATGACAAGCAGGCGACCGACCTGACCGATATTCTGACCAAGGTCAAAAGCGTGGCCGGCGTGCAGGCCGTGGTGAACTGGTCCGTCGTTCCCGCCCAGTTCATTGTCGCCAAGAACATGAAACAGATCGGCTTGGATGTGCCGTTGTTCCAGAGCCACGGGTTCGGGAATCGCAAGTATGTGGAGCAGGCGGGTGTGGCGGCGGAGGGCACGATCTTCCCGTCGGGCCGGCTGCTGGTTGTGGACGAATTGCTCGACAGTCACCCGCAAAAGAAGCTGCTGGCCTCTTACAAGAAAGACTACGAGGCAGCCTACCAGGAGGACGTCAGCACATTCGGTGGCCACGCCTACGACGCGCTGTTGATTGTAACCGAGGCGATCAAGAAGGCGGGCTCGACGGACCGGGACAAGGTGCGGGACGCGATTGAGAATCTCCACGGGCTGGTCGGCACGGCGGGCATTTTCGATTTCTCCGCCACAGACCACACCGGTCTGGATCTCCACGCGTTTGAGATGCTGACCGTTAAGAACGGCAAGTTCACGATCTACAGAAACTAACCGGAGATCGGCAGATCGGATTCGGTTTCATGGAGCCTTGGCGGGGAGCGCGGGGCCCCATTCAGCAGGATCTAGGGGGTCGTAGCCAAGCCAGGCAATGATGCGCGGCATGGAGGTGTCGGCGGGCTGGAAAATGCCCTGCTCCCAATTGCGGACGGAGCCAAGGTCCACGCCGAACAGCTTTGCCAAGTCGGCCTGAAAGAGGTGCAGTTGGAGACGCCGTCGCCTGACATGTTCCCCAATGGTGTTCGGCACCAGTGGGGAGGCCTGTTTGCACATCCAGCGCCGTGGATATGGGTTGCGCGAGGCCTTTATTGCCAAGTGACAAAAAGGCAACGCACGGCATGGGGTGCTTTGGTCCCATTTGCTGCACGCTGAGACCCACCCCTCAATCCCCCGCCTGCGGCGGGTAAACCTCCGGTGGAGGGGAAGTGGGTGAAAAAAAGCTGGCTAGACAGGATGGCCTGGGGACAGGCCACGCTACACCGGCCGGATGCGCTGGGGAATCCTACGCTCGGGCTTCAGTGACCAGCCAGTGTGCCCGTTCGCCCGAGGCGCGGCGGGCCCATACGGCGGACAGCGCGAACAACGCCATGAACGCCCAGTCGCCAATCATCGTTCCGCGCAGGAACGGCAACCCTGCGGTGTAGCATTCCGCCAAGCCCGACAGCGTTTTCGCGTACGGCGTGTTCGCCAGGCTCAGCCCGAAGAGCCACACGGCGAAATTGCTGATCAGGAAGAACACAAACGGTGTCGCGATGGCTGCGCCAATCTTGACGCCAACTTTCCGCTCGCGCGCCCATAGTCCGAGGAGGCCCACCAGCAGGAACGCGGCGTAGTCGAACCCGCGCGGCCAGTAAATGATCGGATAGCCCATCCAGACGTTGAGCACGATGTCGGTTGCCAACAACACCGCCAACGGCACCCAGAGCGCGTAGCGGCGCCCGAGGTACATGCCGCCGAGCAACGCCATGGCGGCCACGGGCGCGATGTTCCACCAGTGGAACCCGTGCGCGGCCAGCCGGAAAATCCCCGCCCCCAAAACCATCAAGATCGCTAAAATCATGGGAGTATTCTGGGAGGGTAGCCCGTGAAAATCAACTGGAAAAGGAGGGAGGGTGGGAACGGGGCTCTGGGCCAGAGCGCCCTACCAACATCTTCCCGGATGGGCTGGGGATTGCCGCAGGAGTACGGCGTGCGGCGTGTCGTCACCACGTGGAACGTGGCGAGGACTCCGCTATCGAAAACTGATATTTTTGCTGGACGCGGTGGGCCGGGGGTGGTATGATCATGACGGTTCTTTGAAAAAGGAGTTGGGAGGTAGGCACGGACGCCGCGTGGGGGGCACGCGGCCTACAATGGCAGGCGGAAGCGGCCAACGGCAAAGCGGTGACAAGTCACCGCACTCCAAAGGAGGAAACACCCTCGGTTGGCATGGGACTTTCCAAAAAAGGGTGTTTTTTACCAAACGAACCCAACTGAAAAATGCGTATCTATTTAAATATGAATGTGTTGGGGGAAAAAGTGAGTTGGGTTCGTTTTGCAAAAAGAGGCAAAAAATGCGGTGTAAATGCTGGAAAACAGCGCCGGACGGGGTGGTTTTCATGCAGAAACGCACCCAAATTGGCGTGGCTTCGAAAGCTGTGCTACCGTAAGCAATGTTTCCCAGCGAACAAGCCTATCGCCGGCTCCAACGACGCGTGGATCGCCTCAGTTTCCTCATCGTGGCGACCGACATCTCCGTGCGCGACATCAACATCGAGCGGTTGTTCCTGCGCACGGAGGCCGCCCGCCTGTTTCCCGAGCGTTTTCGGTTCTACGAGATGCTCTACGAAAGCCGATTCCAGCGCCTGGTCGACCAGTTTCGGGCCAAGTGTTAGTGAACGACCTGCTTCGGGATCAACTTGCTCAATCCGTCCGCCACGGCATCGGCGTATTCGCGGAAGATGCTTTTCATGGGGACGCCGTTCACGTCGCGGGTGCCTTCGTAATCACCGAGCTGGATGCGTTGATAGACGATCCGGTTGTTCATGTAGTACGGCTCGAGGAATACGACCGGGCCGTCGACGAGACGGCTGGCGGCAAGGTTGCGGGCAAAGACGTACGGGTTGTCGCCGGCGCGGACGGAACCGCTGCCTGGGCCGTACTCGACGGGGAACAGTTTGGTGGCATTGGCAAGGGTTGTGGCAATCGCCTCGGCGGCGGCCAGTTCGGCCGGGTGCGAACGCTCCAACAGCTTCGAGAACAGCCGCAGCTTCTGGTCGTCGTCCTTCAACTCCGACGCGAGATAATTGCCGTGCACGAACACGACCAGACGGTTGTCATCGACCAGATTCCGGCAGTCATCCCATTCGACGGCGTTGAAGTGCAGGCAAATCGTGAGGTCGGGTTTGATCTTCTCGTTGAGCAGGTTGGCCCGCGCCGCGATTTCGGAACTGCGGTAGAAGAGC
>JBEKYJ010000256.1:0-4086 GCA_049511095.1 Verrucomicrobiia bacterium | reverse complement strand
TGGCGCCGAGGTCAATTCCGTCGGTGTTGGGGGAAGGCGACGTCGTGTTGATGGTAACGCGTTGCACGGTCACTCCCGCGTTTCCGTCCGCCAACACAAGATGGTACATCGGCGGGTTCTGCAGCGTCACGTCCTGAACCAACACCCGCGTGCTGCCGCTGATTTTGATCATCCACGGCCGCGCCAGATTCGTATTGGCCGAGAAAGCCGACCACCAAGCGGCCCCTTGGCCATCGATGGTTCCCGATCCGCTGATTTCGACGTCGTGAAGCTTCGAACCGGTGATGAAGTTCGTGCTGCCGGGGTAGTTGCCGTACGGCAGCATCTTGAGCGTTGCGCCGCTGTTGATTTGCAGGTTGATGCTGTTCGTAAGGGTGATCGGCCCGCATAGGTACGTGCTCAATGAGCCGGCCGAAGGGACGATGACGGTTCCGCCCGTTGCCGCGGCCGTGTTGATGGCGCTCTGCATCGCAGCCGCGTTGTTGAAAACCCCGTTTCCGGACGCGCCAAAATTGAGGATGTTGTACTGGTTGGTGGGAATGTTCGGCAAGGGAGGCGTGCCGGCACGAACCAGCCCGTCCGAGGCGAGCCAAAGCCACACGACCCACAACACGAGCAGCAACCTCAACCCAAGGCTGCCCGACCGACCTTGGCCCATACAAACCTCCCGTCTTTCCGCAAATCCGGTGATGGGTCCAGTGTACTACATCCAGGCCAATGCTTCAATCCCACCGCTCCCTTTCCATACGACCAGATTACGGCCCCAGCCGCACCCGGTAATAGCGTGAGGGAAAGTTGGTGGCGCCACGTGACCGCACGGGCCAAAACTACTTCAACAGCTTCTTCCAGCGCGCGAGTTGGGCGAGCACATTCCTGGGCGAAGGCGAGCCGGTCGCTTTCCGCGCTTCCAACGCGCGGCGGACGTCGAACACTTTGCCCGCGGCCGCGCCGTACTTCTTCGCCGCCAGCTTGGGCAGTGCGACCCCCGTCTTTTCCGCGACCAACACGAGCGAGCCGACCGCGTGATGCGCGTCGCGGAACGGCACGCCCCGTTTCACGAGAAAATCCACCAAGTCCGTCGCGAGCAGCATCGGATCGCTCGCGGCCGCTTCGCACCGGGCGCGGTTGACTTTCGTGTCCCGCAGCATGTCGGCGACGATCAGCAGCGTCGTCATCAGCGTTTGCGAACACATGAAGATCGGCAGCTTGTCCTCTTGCATGTCGCGGTTGTACGTCAGCGGCAACCCCTTCATCATTGTCAGCACCGCCATCAGATTGCCGTAGAGCCGCCCCACCTTGCCGCGCGCCAGTTCCGCGATGTCCGGGTTCTTCTTTTGCGGCATCAATGACGAACCGGTCGTATACGCGTCGCCAATCGTGACGAACCCGAACTCGGCGCTCGACCACAAAATCAAATCCTCCGCCAGCCGCGACAGATGCATCCCGCAAATGGCCGCTGCCGCCAGAAATTCGATGAGGAAATCACGGTCGCTCACGGCGTCCATCGAGTTTTGCGTCACGCCGTCGAATCCGAGCAACTTCGCGACGTATTCGCGGTCGAGCGGGATCGTGCTGCCCGCCATCGCCCCCGCGCCGAGCGGGCAAATGTTGACGCGGCGCCCGCCGTCCCCGAATCGCTCGGAATCGCGGCCCAGCATTTCCACGTACGCCAGCAAATGATGCGCGAAGAGCACCGGTTGCGCCCGCTGCAAGTGCGTGTAACCGGGCACCACCACGTCCGCGTTGCGCCCGGCCAGCGACACCAGCGCGCGTTGCAGTTCGCTGATGCTCAACCGCGTTCGTTCGATGGTCGTGCGCAACCACAGGCGCAGATCGGTCGCCACCTGGTCGTTGCGGCTGCGGGCGGTGTGCAGTTTCTTGCCGATGGCCCCGATTTTGCGGACCAGCACCGTCTCGATATTCATGTGCACGTCTTCGCACGCGGGATCCCACTTGAATTTGTCCGCTTCGATTTCCCGCTCGATGGCGCGCAGACCGCGCTCGATTTTTGCGGCCTCGGCCTTGGTAAGAATGCCGATCCGGGCGAGACCTTTCGCATGCGCAATCGAACCCGCAATGTCGTACCGCGACAACATCCAGTCGAAGCTGACGCTTTCGGTGAACGTCTTGACGGCTTCCGCGGGTGCCGCGGAAAAACGACCGCCCCAGGCCGATTGATGTTGTTTGCTCATGGTGACGATGATTGTCGTGAAACGCCGATGAGAATCAAGACATTTGCCCATTGGTGACGGTGGACTTGTCGGGTTGTCATGCGCGGCCCATCTGCGCTAGAATCGTCCCATGACAGAAGGCGAATCCGCGGAGAATCCCGCGTGGATGCAGGAAGGCGCCGCACCGGCGACAGGAAGGCCGGCGCGTTGGCGACGTTGGATCGTGCCGGGCGCGTTGCTCGCGGTGGTGTTTGCCATCAATTTCGCCGCCATGCCGGCGCTCTGGTTCCCCGGAGACCCGTATGTGTGGCGCGAGGAAGCGCGCAGCCTGCTGCGGGATGGCACGTTGCATGTGGACGCGTCATTCGCCAGGGAATCGGGTGAGTACGGACAGTATTACGTGTTCAATCCCCAGACGCGCCAGTGGTACAGCAAGTACGGGGTGATGAACTCGCTGATGTCGCTGCCGCCGACGATCGCGGAGTATCTGATCCACGGTCGCATCCCCCGCGTCGGTGAGCAGCCGAATCTGCTGATCTTCAATCTGTACAATATCCTCCTCAGCTTGCTGGTGTGCGCGTGGCTGTACCGGATCACCGGCTGGTACACGCAACGATCCTGGGTGCGGGTGGCCTATGTGTTGTCCACTTTCTATGCGACCTTCTTCTGGTATTACCAGCGGGCCCAAACGGCGGAGCTCTATCAGGTCTTGTACTTCACTGCCGCTTTCTACTTCCTGATAATCTACCTGCGCGGGTTGCGCCGTACGCGCGGACAGCCGGACTTGGAGTCCGTGCTGGCGCTGCTGGCAACCTGGATCTGTGTGGCGGCGCTGTTGTTGACGCGCGTTCTTTTTGGACTACTCATCCCGACGATCTGGCTCGCGGTGGCCTATGAGGCTTGGGGATTCGAGAAGAACCAGTACCGGCGGATGCTTCGACAACAGGCCGCCTGCCTGTTGGCGCCGGTGGTGGTGATGATCGCGGCCCTGGCGTGCATCAATCAGGTCAAATTCGGAGCGCCGTGGCTGACAGGATACCACCAGTGGCGATCCCGCGAATGCTTGCCGACGGGGCAATGGCAGGAGGGAATCTGGGGAATGCTGTTCGACCCGCAGGCGAGTATGTTCCTGCATTTTCCAATCCTCATGTTCGGCCTGCTGGGGCTGCGAACGTTTTACCGCCGCTATAAATTGGACACGGTCGTCATCTTCCTGCTGCCGTCAGCGTTGTTCCTCGTATTGGCCAAGACGCCGGTGTGGCGCGGCGAATGGAGCTATGGTCCACGGCTCGTGATCTTCATGTTGCCATTGCTGGCGCTCCCCTTCCTGCTGTACCTGGAATGGCTCGCCGCCACGCCGCGGCACCCGGGCAAATGGGCCATGGTGGCGGTGACCGTCGTGGGGCTGGGGTACTCGACCTACTTGCAGTACCAGGTGAATCGACTGGAGTTTTTCACGATGTATCGTGCCGCCGAGCCGATCTCCGGGGCCTTGAGCCTGGAGGTGGGACGCTACTTTCTCGAACATCAGATGGGCGTGTTCAACAGCGATCTGATCCGCCATCGTGATGATCTGGATAGCTTGCCCTTCGTGGCCGACCTCAAGGCGCGCCAGGTGAGCGATCAACGGTTGCAGCAGTATAAGAACGCGCTGCGGACGCTGGCCGATGAGAACAACTTCTACTGGCAGCGCCCGCCCTCAACTCCGACGTCGCCACCGGACGCGCGACAATAATCCTCCAGACCGCGGTCATTGGCTGCCGCCCTGCGGCATTCCACCGTGCGGGGACATGGCACCGGGCGGCATCATGTGCTGCATGTTACCCATCATCAGTTCCTGGATCGTATCGTACCGCTTGAAGTCGGCCGGCGGATCAAACCGCGACGCGTCCGGCTTGCTTTGATTGATGTTCTT
>JBEKYJ010000255.1:0-4108 GCA_049511095.1 Verrucomicrobiia bacterium | reverse complement strand
GACGGTGATTTCGCTGTCATTGGACGACGTCGTTGGTAGAGGCTCGTCGGCGGCAGGAATGGGTTTGGCCATCGTCGCGGCCAGGGGGCGTAGCGGTGGCGTCGCTTCTTCGATGGGCGGCAGGGCCGATGTCGTTTCCGCGGATGCCGCCTCGACATCCGATGTCGGAGCTTTCGGTTCCACGATGGCGACGGTCTCTTCCATGCCCATGGTCCTTTCAACCGCCCGAGTCTCAGTGATGTCGTCGATGAGATTGGGAAATTGTGCGAATTCGGGAGTATCGAGATCAACCTCTGTTTGGTGTTGACGCTGCAGCAGATCCACGGGCAGCGCGGCCACGATGTCGGCCAGAGGCAACACGATGGCATGTTGACTGTTCGTGGTGGGGAACCGTTGTTGCGAAAGATTCCCGGGCAGCAGAGGCATCAGATCGGCCAGTGTAATGGTGACCCGGCCGCTGGCCAGTTGCGGGAGAACCCATTCTGCGGGAACGTTGATGGTGACGCGGGCCATGGTCTCCGGCGGCACAGCGGCAAGAAAGTTCGCCGGGAATTGCGGGGAAATGGCGCGCAAGGAAAGGGGGATCGTCTGCCCATTGGTCGACGGGATACGCCGGCTGTCGGCACTGGCGCCCGTCGATGGCTCCGACGGCTGTTCCGCAGCGGCGACCGGGGTCATGAGTTGTGTCTCAGCCAAGTGCAAATTCTGATGGGGAGGGGGGCAGGGCGGAGCCACTACGGCAGTTGTAACGGCCTCGACCCGTGGACTACGAAAAAACGGCAATCTCATGGTTGCTATTTCCCTAGTTGTATTTCCCAAACGACTTTCTGGGGGTTATTGAGCACCCGCTATGCCATGGACAAGTTCGCACGGAGTAAAGGACAAACCTGCTATCGCGAACGCCAAAATCTCAGGTTTGCGAGGGAGGCAGCCGACGACGAGAGGCGCCGCGCGAGGTTTAGTATTCGCTGCCCGAAACGCGCAGAACTTCGTCGAGGGATGTGAGGCCGGCTTTGGCCTTTTCCAGACCCGCCATGCGGAGCGTCTTCAGGCCTTCCTTCAACGCCAGGTCTTTGAGGGTCTTGGCGCTGGTATTGTGCAGGATTTGCTCGCGGAGCGCATTGGTAATGGAGAGCACTTCCATGATTGCCATGCGCCCGAGGAAGCCCGTATCTTTGCAACGCGAGCACCCGCGACCGCGAAAATAGGTATTGCCGGAGAGTTCTTCGACGCTCATGCCAAGCCGCGCGATCACATCCGGCGGGACTTTGAAGGCCTCTTTGCAATGCGGGCAGACCTTGCGCAGCAGACGTTGCGCGCACACCATCAGCACGGAGGAACTGACGAGGAACGGTTCGATGCCCATGTCCACCATACGGGCAATGGCGCCCGGCGCGTCGTTGGTGTGCAGCGTGGACAAGACCAAATGCCCGGTCAACGCGGCTTTGACGGCGATGTCGGCCGTCTCGGAGTCACGGATTTCACCGACCATGACGATGTCGGGATCCTGGCGCAGGATCGAGCGCAGACCGCCGGCAAATGTCAGCCCGATCTCGGGCTTTACCTGCATTTGGTTGACACCGAGCATCTGGTATTCGACAGGATCCTCGACGGTCACGATATTCACATCGCTCGTATTCAGTTGCGTCAGCACGGCGTAAAGCGTGGATGTTTTTCCTGAACCGGTGGGACCCGTCATCAGAATCATTCCATGAGGCGCATCGATGGCGTTCTTGAATTTCTCCAGATCGTCGGATGGAAGCCCCAGACTTTCGAGATTGAGGTTCAAGGTGCCCTTATCGAGCACGCGCATGACGATCTTTTCGCCGTGTATGGTCGGCAGGACAGAGACGCGTAGATCAACATCGCGGCCGGCAAGCTTGATGCGGAACCGCCCGTCCTGAGGCAATCGGCGCTCGGCGATATCGAGGTTCGCCATGATTTTAATGCGCGAAGCGATGGCGGATTGCAGCGCCTTCGGCGGCGCGGTCGAATCATAGAGCACGCCGTCCACGCGGTAGCGGAGGCGGAGCTGTTTCTCGAACGGCTCGATGTGAATGTCGCTGGCCCGGTCTTTAATCGCCTGCACGAGCATGATGTTGACCAGCTTGATAACCGGACCTTCCTCACTGCTTTCCACGAGTTGGTCGAGGTTGATCTCCTCGTCTCGATCCTTGGCCAATTCGACATCGGAGACATCGACGTCTTTGAGAATCGCGTCGATCCCGCCACCGACCTGTGTCTGCCCGTTGAGGAAATCGACAACGGCCTTCTCGGTGCTGATGAGGGGAACGATCTGAAGGTTTGGCCGTACGCGACGCAAGTCATCCAATGCGAGCACGTTAAGTGGGTCCGCCATCGCCACAAACAACTTTTTGCCGAGGTGACCGACCGCGACCATCTTGTACGTCTGCGCGAGGTCTTTTGGGATGAGGTCGATAACTTCCTGCGGAACGTGCATCTTGGCCAGCGTGACGGGGGACGCGCCGAGACAGCGGCCCATGCTGACCATCATATCCTGCTCGGTGACGAACTGCCTTTCGAGGAGCAACTTGAGCAGGCGGCCCCCTTGTTTCTTCTGCAGATCAAGCACTTCGGTGAGTTGCTCTTGCGTGAGCAACCCATCGGTCAGCAGTACATCCGCAATTCTTTCGCCGAATGATTTCATGAAATACCGGGGGTACGGGCGCCCTGCGGGTGTTTGGTGTCCAGGCCGTGGGCGCGCCGCAGCGCGACGTGGATTTCCTCGGGCGAGGTCACATACCAGAATACGTTGTATGCCAGCATGACCTCAGCTTGGCTGCGGGCCGCCATGTCGAATGGATTCGCCGTGGCAATCAACACCGAGCGGCTGATGAGATCGAAGGGGACGATGCACTTTTCGAAGCAGAGTTCCCGGGGCAGCAGGCATACCGCGTCGCGGTCCACGTCGTAGGTCGACAATGGCAGATACGGCAGGCCGGCACGGTCAACCATCACGGTCAGTACATCCTCCAGCTTGACCAATTGCTCCTGAAGGAGCAGTTGCAAGAGCGCGACAGGCGTCGTGCTTTCAGTGGCGTTACCTTGGCTGGATGCCAGGCGTTTCAACACCGGGTCCACGGCCTGAGGCGTGATCAGTTTTTCGGCAATCAACACGTCGGCCAAGGCCCGGTTGCCATCTTCGGGTGCTTGTTTCGGCCGAGAAGAAGGGGGGGGCGCCGCCGCCCCGGCGACCAGCGTCGGGGTAGGTAGCGTCGGCTTGGAGTCCTCGCGCAACGACGGCGCCCCAGAGGGTTGTCGGCTGGCGGAAAGTTGGGAAGTTCTCTTCTCGAGGTCCACGAGGGCCGCAAGAACCTCGGAGTCATCGGGGTGTTCCTGCAGAATTCCTTCGTACTCGAGAATGGCTTGGGAAATCTGGCCGAGCGTAATGTGGGATTTTGCCAGCTTCTTGGAGGCGCGCAAGCAGTCGTCGCGACGCTCAAGTTTGCTGTAGGCCTCCTTGAGGATTTCCCAGGATTGGTAATCTTCCGGCTGGGACTCCGTAATTGCTTCGAACATCTCAACGGTTCGCAGCAATTGCTGGACTTCTTCTTCCGAGATGCTGGGCATGTTTTCGAGCACTCCAAGCTCAATTCCTCTGTAAAAGCACCCAACATGCCATCGGGGAGGGAACGAAAGGGAGAGAAACTGGCTGCCCGGCCTGGACTCGAACCAGGAAATACGGCTCCAAAGGCCGCTGTGTTACCAATTACACTACCGGGCAGTCCACCGGATACGCGGCAGGGCCGTACCGCTATTCTCGACGCACCGATGCGAACCGCGCCATCTTTGTCCACACACTCGGCCCAAATTGTTCACGCATCTCCCGCGCCGATGTTTCCGCGGCTTTCGCGTCCGCGAACAGGCCGAACAGCGTCGCCCCGCTGCCGCTCATCAACGCGCCCGCTGCTCCGCCGTCGCGCATCGCTTTCTTGATCAACTCGAGGACAGGAAACTTGCGAATCGACGGCGCTTCCAATGAGTTGAACAGGCATCCCGAAACTCCCGCCAGATCGTCCTCGGCCAGCGCGCGCAGCAGCAGACTAACTTCTGGCGGAGGCGCTGTCAACCGCGACTCCGCCGCAGC
>JBEKYJ010000254.1:0-4117 GCA_049511095.1 Verrucomicrobiia bacterium | reverse complement strand
CTTGCGCATCGGCGCCGCCGTTGCGCTCCAGTTGTTAAACTCGCCCGACAGGCTGACGGTGTGGGCGTTGGGCAGCGCCACAGAAAACTCGGCATTGTAGAGGCGCACCGGCGGTTTGGGCTTCGGTGGCTGAGTTGGCGGAGTCACATGAGTAATCGGAGTGGGCCGTGGAACTGGTCGCGGGGCCGGCGTCTTGGGCGGCCAGAAGACGTAGGCCAACACGCCAACAATTGCCAGCACGATCGCGACCGTCGTCAGCACCAGAGTCACCGGAGAGCTTGGCGGTGGTGGCGGAGGGGGTTCGGGCTCGGGCGGCTTGGCTTCGGGGTGCAGATCGACTCCGAGCCGCTTGGCCGTCGCCTCAGTCTTGGCGTCCTTAAGTTCCGCCAGTAACGCGTCGTAATCACGGTAGCGGAGCAGAATGCTTTTGTTGAGCATCTTGTTGACGACTTCCTCGGTCTTGCGCGTGAGTGCCGGATTGAGGTCGCGCAGGAGCGGCGGTTTCTCATTGAGGCGCTTGGCGGCGAGCTCCTCGGGTGTGTCGGCTTCAAACGGCGGATGTCCCGTAAGGGTTTGGAAGAGGGTCGCGCCCAAGCTGTAGACGTCGCTGCGGAAATCCTCCGCCTTCTGGCCGACGCGCTCTGGCGAGATGTAGTACGGCGAGCCCCAAATGCCGTCGGTGGGGGCGACTTCCACGTTGGCCAGTTTGGAGAGCCCAAAATCCAGAACCTTCGCCCCGACGTCGTCCGTGATAAAGATGTTGGCGGGCTTGATATCCCCGTGGATCATGTTGTTCTTGTAGGCGGCGCGCAGTCCCTCGACCACGTCGATGGTCAGATCAATGGCGTGTTCCTCGTCCATGGTGCCGTCATGCTCGATGATCTCGCGAAGCGTGCGGCCTTTCAGCAACTCCATCACGATGTAGTACCTGGCCGATTCTTCGCCGACGAAAAACACCTGGACAATATGCGGATGGCTGATCGCGGCTGCCGAGCGCGCTTCCTCCAGGAAATCATTGAGGAACTTCGGGTCTCGCGCCAAGTCCTCGCGCAGCAGCTTGATCGCCACCTCACGGTTGAGGGTGGGATCAAATCCGCGGTAGACGGTCCCCATGCCGCCGTGCGCAATCTCCTCGAGCAAATTAAAGTGGCCGAGCTTTGATGAAAGCGCCATTCAGAAACCGATTCTAGTGATTCTCACGCCATGCGCAAGCTTTGGTTATTGTCCCATCGAACGAACCTGGCTGCATACGGGTTTTCTATAATACGGCGCATGCCGCGTCTTGCGATGCGCACCTGCTTCGGCATACAATCTACGCGTGGGCGACATTACGCACAACATCAATCTGATTCAACAGCGCATTCGCGCCGCCGCCGAGTGGGCGGGGCGTCGGCCTGAAGGCATTGCCCTGATTGCTGTGAGTAAAACGGTTGAACCGGAAGGCGTTGAGGCGGCACTGGCAGCAGGCCAGACGCTTTTCGGCGAAAGCAAGATCCAGGAAGCGCGCGCGAAAATTCCGCTCGTCTCGGGCCGGGCCCACTGGCATATGATTGGTCACTTGCAGACGAACAAGGCGCGGGATGCCGTGGCATTGTTCGAAGTCATTCACTCGGTGGACAGCGTGAAGCTGGCGGTCGAGCTCAACAAATGGGCCGAACGGGCTGGCAAGACGCAAGCGATCCTGCTCGAAGTGAACGTCTCGGGCGAAGCGAGCAAGTTTGGCTTGAAGCCGGAGGATTTGAAGTCCACGGTGGCGGAAATCAACCGACTGGCCCGGCTGGAAACACAGGGATTGATGACCATTGCGCCCTACCTGGAAGAAGCCGAGAAAGCGCGGCCCTGCTTCCGTCGGTTGCGGGAGCTTCGCGATGCGCTCGGGCTGCGGGAGCTGTCGATGGGCATGACCCATGATGTTGAGGTGGCCATCGAAGAAGGCGCGACGATGGTGCGCATCGGCACCGCCATTTTTGGAGAACGAAGACGACATGAGCCTACAGAATAAGATGATCGCGTTCATCGGCGCGGGCAATATGGGCGAAGCGCTAATCCGGGGGCTGTTGTCCACAAAGACGGTTTTACCCTCGCAGATTATCGCGACGGACGTGCGTGCGGAACAACGGGAGTTTTTTGCGAAGAAGTTTCGGGTGCGGGCGCTGAATGACAATGCGGAGGCAGTGAAGGCGGCGGACATCGTGGTGCTCGCCGTGAAGCCGCAACAGATGGGCGAGGTGCTGGCCGGGTTCAAGCCGGTCATGTCCCCATCGAAATTGGTGGTCTCCATCGCCGCCGGTGTGACGACGGGGCGCATTGAGCGGGAGCTTGGCGGCAAGGTGCGGGTGGTGCGCGTGATGCCGAACACCCCGTCGCTGGTGGGCGCCGGCGCGGCGGCATTGGCGAAAGGGACTCACGCGACGGACGACGATCTGGCGGCAGCCGAGTCGATTTTCGGCGCGGTCGGTATCAGTGCGCGGGTCGAAGAGAAGTTGCTCGACACGGTGACGGCCGTGAGCGGCAGCGGCCCCGCGTATGTGTTCTACGTGACCGAAGCGATGATCAAGGCTGGCGTCGCGGCCGGGTTGGATGAATCGCTGGCAAAGAAGCTGGCGGTCCAGACGGTCTACGGGGCCGGGAAACTGTTGATGGAAAGCGGAGAGGAGCCGGCGTCGTTGCGACGAAAAGTGACATCACCCGGCGGGACGACCGAGGCCGCGCTGAAGGTGATGAGCGAACGTAAACTCGAGGAGATCTTCGCGGAGGCGATCAAGGCCGCGGAGAAACGTTCGCGGGAGCTTTCCGGTTCATAGCAGGAATGCCTTCTGTAGTAAAGTCTTAGCGAGGTGGACGCACCCGAATGGGCCGCGAGCCCCGAAAATCTCCCTAGCCGGTCGCCTCGTTACGCAGCACGACACTACCAGCAGAACAGGCTTCTTGCGGGAGCAAGCGTCGCGCTGTAGAGTGAAACTTTCAACATGAACAAGAATCCCGCAGAGCGCGAACGCACCGGATGCCAGTCGTGAAGGGGTTGATCCTCTCGCTGGTGGTCTTTGTGTTGTATGTTGGCTCGACCGCGGTGGCGGCGCATGTGTTGCGTCCGAGGGGGTACCTTCGCTTGTTCCTCCTGGCTTTCTTGCCGTGTGGGGTGGGGTATTTCACCCTGTACACCGTCACGCCCCGGGATTTGTACTTTCTTCCGCCGACTTGGACAGGCTCAGACCGGTCTTTCGACATGGCGTACGGCTTTGCCGTGTTGCTCCTCAATTGTCATAACTTTGTGGATTACTTCTTCGCAACGTGCAGTGGGTTTTCTGTTTCACTGTTGGTGGCCATCCTCGATGCCGGCGACAGGCCGATAACCACCGTCGATTTGTCGGCGAAGTTCAAATTGGAGTCCGAGACGGAATCCAGGCGCATGGCGCCGGGTGTGGGCCCGGTCGATATGCCGGCGGCGCCGCAGGAGTCAAACCGCATTTATGCGTGGCGGTTGCCGTACCTTGTCAAGCGAGGCTGGATCCGGAAGGATCCACAAACAGACCACTACTCGTTGACCGACACGGGCCGGATCATTGCGCGAATCGTCCAAGGCTTGAAGCGGAGCATGAATCTGGGTGGGGGAGGTTGAGGCCATGAAGCAGGGGGTGTTTGCAGCCATGGTGGTGAGCCTGGTTTGGATTTTTCTTCAGAACCTGCTGATGTTTGTCCGTCCCGCGGAAAACCGTTTCAAGTCGATGTTGACCGGATATATCCTGAGCCTGCCGTTCGTGTTTCCCGTCTATCGGTGGCTGCCCATGCCCGGTTTTGTTGACGCCAGTGGCGCGGCGACAGAATCGCCCTGCCTGGGGCTCTTTCATGCGTACTTCTTCCATCTGCTGCTGTTCTTTTGTTACGTGGAGTGCTTTTACCACATTGAACGCTCGGTATCGCTGCGGTTGCTGGTGGAACTTCTCAAGCAGGGTGATGCGGGCGCACCCCTGCAGGAAATTCAAGGACGGTATCCCGTCGAGGGCATGATTAGCAGCGACTGGAGGTCCTGCGCGACCGTGGTTTCATTGAACTACGAAATGATTCCTGGCATTTGCGTTTCAAGGGCGAACTGCTGGCCCGGGTGACGATCACCATG
>JBEKYJ010000253.1:0-4386 GCA_049511095.1 Verrucomicrobiia bacterium | reverse complement strand
TGGAAGAGATTGTTTCGAAGCTCCCGCAAGTAATCGGTTTTGACTGGAACGGGCTTTCCTATCAGGAACGGATGGCGACGGCCCAAGGGCCGATTCTCTACGCCTTTTCAATTCTGGTAATCTTCTTGTGCGTGGCGGCGCTGTACGAAAGCTGGACCATCCCGTTTGTGAACCTGCTGATGCTGCCGCTCGGAGTGTTCGGTGCCATCGTCGCGACCTCGTTGCGCCACCTGCACAACGATGTCTATTTCCAGATCGGCTTCCTCACGACCATGGGGCTTTCGACCAAGAACGCCATCCTGATCATCCAGTTCATCAAAGAACAGATGCGGCAAGGTATGGGGCTGACCGAGGCGACGCTTGCGGCCGTAAAAATCCGGTTCCGCCCCGTCATCATGACGTCGCTGGCCTTTTTCTTCGGCACATTGCCACTGGCCCTCGCCACCGGCGCCGGGGCCGGCGCGATGAATGCCATTGGCACCGCCGTCACCGGTGGGATGCTCTCCGCCACGTTCATTGACCTGATTTTCATCCCATTGTTCTTTGTCCTGATCTCCCGGCTGTTTGCCAGCAAGAAGCAGTCGCCGGTGCCGGTGATAAAATGACCAGCAACAGCCGACCACTGCTGGTGACGCTTGCCGCTGCTGCCGAAGGTTCTCGAGCGAGCATGTCCACCATGCGTCGCGCACGACGTTGCTGAATACTGTCAGCACGCAGTTTCAAGGCACGGCGCAGGCGTTTTCTCAATCCATGGGCGGCATGGGACTGCTGTTGATCATGACCGTGATGGTGATCTACATCATCCTCGGCATCATCATGCTCATCGGCCTTGTGAAGAAGAACGCGATCATGATGATCGACTTCGCCCTCGAAGCGCAGCGCGGGGGTAAGTCGCCGCAGGACGCCATCTTCGACGGTTGCCTCATCCGCTTCCGTCCGATCATGATGACCACGATGGCCGCGTTGATGGGCACGCTGCCCATCGCGCTCGGCTACGGCGCCGGTGGCGAAGCGCGCCGGCCGCTGGGTCTGGCCGTCGTCGGCGGATTGATGTTCTCGCAACTTGTCACGCTGTACCTCACGCCGGCGTTCTACACGTACATGGAGTCGCTCCACGCGTGGTTCAACCGTCGGCTCGCCCGCCGCCCGTCGTCGCCCATCGCCGGGAGATCTGCCGAGCCGGTCCCAGTTGAGAATTGACAACGTTTGGACAGTCGCCGATAAGAGCCCCATGCAGTTGGAACAGTGGCAAACTACCGTCGTTACTTTTTTTATCACCTACGGCTTTCAGATTGTCGGCGCGTTCATTATCCTCATCGTCGGCGCACTGGTCGCCCGGTGGGTCGGGCGCTTGAGCGATGGGTGGCTGGTCAAACACGCTCTCGAACCGCCGGTCCGCGTCCTGATGGTGCGTGTCGTACGGTTGATTGTGTTCGGCTTCGCTGTCGTGCTGGCGCTCGACAAGTTTGGCGTGCCAATCACGCCCCTCGTCGCGGGAATTGGCGTGGCCGGCGTCGGTATCGGTCTGGCGGCCCAAGGTGTGCTGGGCAACATCTTCGCGGGCTTGACCATCATCTTCACGAAGCCATTTCGGGTCGGGGAATACATTGAATTGCTGAACGTGAACGGCCAAGTCACCGACATCGAACTGTTCGCCACGACCTTGCTGCACAGCGACCGATCTCGCGTCGTCATCCCCAACCGCAAGATCGTCGGCGAAATCCTTCATAACTATGGCGCCACGCGCCAACTTGACCTGAGAGTCAGCATCGCCTACAGCGCCGACCTCAACCGCGCGCTGGCCACCGTTCATGAAATCCTCAGGGCCAACCCGCGCGTGCTGAAAGACCCGGAACCCGTCGTCGGCATCGAATCCCTCGGCGACTCGTCGATCACGCTCGGCATCAGCCCGTGGGTTTCGGTCCCCGACTACGTTGTGGCGCAACTGGAAATCTACCAGGCCATCATCGAACAGTTCCGCGTTCGCGGCATCGAGATCCCGTTCCCCCAGCACGAAGTGCGGCTGCTCGGCCAGGTATCGGCCTAGTTCGCATCAACAACTGGCTTGGTCTTCAACACATAGAGATCCAGCACCGCTTTCACGCGGGCCAGACACTCGCGCGCCATCGGGCGCACCATCCAACGGAACGATAACTCTTCCGGCGCATACGCCACTGCATCGACACCATAATACCGGCTGAGAAACAACGCGCGAAAATCGTGAAAGCGTTCCGAGATCACCGTGAGTTTCCCACACTTGAAGACGTCCCGCGCCCGCACCACCGAGTCGAGCGTCCGCAACCCGAAGTTGTCGAGGACCAGCGCCGACTCCGGGACCCCGCGCTGCAGCAACGCGCGCTTCATCTCCATCGGCTCATCGTGTCTCTTGTCGCCACTGAGGATTAATCGCTTCACCCTGCCCGCATGATACAACGCCGCCGCCGCGTCGACGCGAAATAGAAAATGCTGGTTCACCCTGCCCTTCTCGATCAACTTTCCTGTCGCCAGCACCAACCCATCATTGTTAAACGGGACGGAATTGATTTCGTAAAAGACCCGCGACTTTGTCGCCGTGATGATCCAGACGTTGCAGACAACAACGACAGCCAGAACAACCAGCGAGCCAACAAGCAGGGTCGCGGCGGCGATCTTGCTGAATTGTCTGCAGCGCTCTCCGTCGGGTCGATTCATCGGCGGGCCATGCTAGCGGCGCGAGGCCTTCCCGACAAGCGTGCGCTGCCGTCCCGGTTTCACCTCCAGCGTCAGTTCCTCGTTTTCTTCTTCGACAAATGCGGTAATTCGTCGTACGGTGCCCCGCAAACCAAACTACAGAAAGGTTCGCGAGTGAGCAAAAAAGTCATTTCCTTCCATTACCTTTTGACCGATGCATCCGGCAAGACCCTGGACTCTTCGGCGGGTGGCGAACCGCTGACGTTCCTCGAAGGCGTCGGGCAGATCATCCCCGGGCTCGAAACCGAACTGCGCGGCATGAAAGTCGGCGAAAAGAAGCACGTAATCGTCAAGGCCAAGGACGGCTATGGTGAAAAGGATCCCGGCAATGTCGTCGAGGTGCCCTTGGAAAAAATGCCCACTCGTGGTATTAAGGCGGGCGATCGGTTCCGCGCCGGGCAAGATTCCCATTCGCCGGTGGTTACGGTCGCCAACGTCACCGAAACACACGTCACCCTCGACGGGAATCATCCGCTTGCTGGGATGGATCTGACGTTTGATGTCGAAATTGCGGAAGTACGTGATGCGACGGAAGATGAGTTGACACATGGCCACGCCCATGGGCCAGGTGGACACCATCATTAGACAGGTCCATTGCGGACGTTTTGGCGCCGTCCGTCGCCAGCGGAACCATGGTGCTGGACAAGACAACTCCACCCCCCTCTGACCGACCATAACGAAATTGTTGCAAAACAGCCCCAATGTCGCTATACGGTTGTCCCAAGGAGGCTTACTGATGAAGAACCGTCTTGTAGTATTTTTCGCGCTCGCTTCATGTCTGTTTTCTGCGGTGCTGCCAAAGTGTGTTTCGGCCGCTGATCCAGGCGACCGCTATTCAGACGCTTTTGTCTTGATCCAGCAAGGTCAGGCTGCCGAGGAGAAATCGGATCTCTCGACTGCCTATAACAAGTATCATGCTGCGCTGGACATCTTGCACGCCATTCGGACCGATTCGCCCGATTGGAATGCCCAGATGGTCGAATACCGCCTCAAGGACTGCCAGACCCATTTCGATGCAATCAAAACCAAGCTCCCCGAACCATTACCAGCTCCTGCCGCGGAGCCGCCTTCGATCATGTCGCCAGCGGTAGCGACCCCAACGGAGCAACCCTCCCCGCTTCCGCCCGCGCCTGTTGTGAAAGCGGTGATGAATGATGAATCAGCCAAGCTCCGCGCACAGGTTGACAAGCTTCAAACGGAAAACAACCAACTTAAGTCCGACCTGACAGAAGCCAAGCGCGCCACGAAATCCAGTTCGCAAGTCGATAAACTCGCACGCGAGAACAAGGATCTGAAGGATCAACTCGCCGCTGCCGAGAAGAAGGCCGCCGCCGCCAAAGCCGCCGCGCCTGCTGAGTCCTCCGAATTGAAGAAGCTCCGAGCCGAAGCCGACGGCGCCCGTGTCGAGGCGGACAAGGCTCACAAGGCAGTCTCGGATCTGGAGAAGAAGAACTCTGATCTCAACAACCAGATTGCAGCCGCAAAGAAGCAGTCCGCAGACTCAGCCGATGCGAAGTCGGCTGAGGTGAAGAAGCTCCGCGCTGACTTGGACAAGGCCCGAACTGAGGCCGATGCGGGAAAGAAGTCCGCCGCCCAAGCTGCCGACCTCCAGAAACAGAACAAGGATCTCAGTGCGCAACTAGCCGCGGCTGAGAA
>JBEKYJ010000252.1:0-4416 GCA_049511095.1 Verrucomicrobiia bacterium | reverse complement strand
AGGTATTCCAGAATGCGCTTCTTGACCTGTTCGAGATCATAGTGATCGCGGTCGAGGATGCGTTTGGCCTGAACGATGTCGAGTTTGTCGTCCGTGGATTTCGACCACGGCAACGCGATGAGCCAGTCGAGGTACGAGCGGCTGACCGTGTACTCGGCGGCGGCGGGGGTGATGGTCCCCAACCGGTCCGCCTCTTTGATCGCGACTTTTTTCACCTCGGGCGGCATCTGCGCCTTGTCAATCTTGTCCCGCAACTCCCTGACTTCCGAACCCTGTTCGCCGCTCTCACCGAGTTCCTTCTGGATCGCCTTGAGTTGTTCGCGCAGGAAATACTCGCGCTGGCTCTTGCTGATCGCCGAGGTGACCTTGCTTTGGATTTCGCTGCCGAGATGCAGCACCTCGATCTCACGGTTGAGCAGGTTCGTAAGCAGCGTGAGCCGCAGCTTGACGCGGACGGCTTCGAGCAGTCGCTGCTTGTCCGGGAGCGGGACGTTCAGGTTCGCGGCGATCACGTCCGCCAATTTGCTCGGGTCTTCGATGTTGACCAGGGCCACCTTCAGTTCGTCGGGAAGCGACGGCGAAAGGCTGATGATCTCCTGAAACTGGTTGGCCGCATTGCGCGCGAGAGCAGACGTTTCGAGACTGGCCTCAAGTTCATCGTCGAGAGGTGTAAGGTGCGCCTGCAAGTACGAAGCTTCCGTGTCGATGCGGTCGATGCGCATCCGCTTCAGTCCCTGAATGAGCACCCGCACGCTGTCGTCGGGGAACTTCAGCATTCGCAACACGCGGGCGATGCAGCCGTAGGAGTGCAATTGATCCGGCCGCGGGTGTTCCACATCCGGGTCCGTCTGGAGGGTGACCGCCAGCAGGCGGGTACCGGCGACCACGTCGTCGATCAGGCGAATCGATTGCGCGTTGGACACCAGCAGCGGCGCCACCATGTGCGGGAACACCACCACGTCGCTCAGCGGCAAAATGGGCAACCGCGTGGGCAGATCGTGCACGGGTGTCTCCATCCTGACGACATCCGGCAACTGTTTGTTTTCTGTAGGCTCAGCCATCCTGTCTGTTCGGCGACTCCTCTGTCTCGCGCGGTTCCGCGCGCGGTGACATCGTCCTCCTTGACCGCGGGAATCCGCGGTATCGGCGAGCATGCCGAAAACGTCGTCGCTGTGCTCTTAGCCTGCCCGTTCGATGATGACGGTGACTGTCGCGTGTTCGGACTTTTGAGACGTCGGCAGTTCGATGTGCAGAAAACCATTATCGAACTGCGCCCGAACCCGGCTTCCATCAACCGAACGGGGGATGACGATACGCCGCTCAAAATAACCGTAATCAATTTCCATCTGGCGAAACGAGCACCGCCGCTGTCGGCACGGGTCCTTGCGGTGGCCACGCACCAGCAACACGCGGTCGTTCAAAGTGATTTCGAGATCTTCCTTGTTGATGCCCGCAATTTCCATCTTCACTACTAGGCTCTCATGGGTCTCGTAAACGTCGGTGTTGGGCGACCAGGCGCTGTGAGACGCCAGAGCGGGCAGGCTCAGGTAGGCAAGGCTTTCGTGTATATGTTGATCGTACGTCTTGGCCATTGCGTAATCCACGCACAGAATAGACGCCTTTGCGTTAAAACGCAAGTTGCGTTGAAATCTCTGTCAACCGTGTTGCGGTTGTCGCTGCCAGTCCGAAGCCGTAGATTCCTTGCCAGGATGAAGATTGCGCTGGCTCAAATAAACACCGCCGTCGGCGATCTGCGCGGGAACTCCACCACCGAGATCGTGAAGGAAGCCGGCTACAGCGAGAAGCTTGTCCGCGACATCGTCCGCAAGATCAACCTCAACGAATAGAAGCGCAAGCAAGCCCCGCCGTGCCTCCGCGTCACCACCCAAAGCCTCTGGCGAGCAGACCCTTCTCGCGGGCGACGCCGAATATGACCACTTCACTCCCAACCGGTGAGGCCAGTCGTGCGGACGAAAACCAATCAACTATTGGCCTGCAGCGCGATTGAGAGGTTGTGTAGGTCCGAAAAATGCAGTAGTTTAACAATCGGTGACGCGGTACTGGACAAAAGTGACGATGGTGGTGCTCGTGGCGATGATTGCCGTGCTCTTGGCGCGCGGCAATGAATGGCCGCTCACACGACGATCGAAAGGCGAGACCAGCGCCAATGGCAGCAATCGGGTCGAGATTGTCTCCCAGCCGTACACGCTGGACAGAATCTACCTGTCGATGACCGGTCCGAGCGGGAACCATCCCGTGACGTGCCTGCTGCCGCACGAACAGCCCCAACTTGTATGGCTCACGGGTTTGCAGACGGAGGTCCTCGACGCCGACAGTTGGCAGATCATTTCCCCGGAGTTTTGCTGCCACGCGAACCTGACGCTCGACCCAAAACGTATGTCGCCCGAGCGGCATAACGCTGAGTTTGACAATTCCACGCATATGGACTGGCGCTTTTTCACGCTCGTTCCGGGCCGGCTGCACATGTCGTTGCCGCCGGGCTACGGCATGCCCGTGCTTTCGGACACGCCGCTGGATTTCTTCACGATGTCTCTGAATCTCAACGTTCGCGATCGTGCAGTCAAAGTCCGCTTCAAGACGACGATCGACTTCGTGCGGAACGCGGACGTGACCGCTCCCATGAAGCCGCTCTTCCGTCGCGCGCTCTACGTGGTCCAGCCGTTGGCCGGGTCCGGGATGGAGCACGCGAAAATGTGTGTCTCCGTGTCACATCCGGGGGAGGGTTGCATGGAGCCGATGGCGACAAACGTTGTGGGCGCGGTGGTCAGCACGAAGGACGGAGTTCAAGCGCAATTCGGCAACGACGTAACCTATCACTGGATGGTGCCGCCCGGCCGACATACCTACCGCGCCAAGGTCGCGGCGAACGAGTTGAACCTCCCCGCGCCGACCACGATACACTACGCGACCGCGCATCTTCATCCGTACGGGGAGTCGCTGGAATTGTACGACCTGACGGCGCAGCAAAGCGTGCTGAGAATTCAGGCGGAGGACTTCCATGACAAAGTCGGGGTCGCGCACATGGGCGAATTCCAGTCCGAGTCGGGCATCGTCATTACCCCCGCTCATCAATACGAACTGCGCGCCGAGTATAACAACACTACGTCTTCCGACTCGGATGCGATGGCAATTTTCTACCTGTATCTTCTCGAAAACGATTTTCACTACCCGGGTGATAGAAACCTTCAGGCCCGTCAGATCTCACCCTTCGAGCGGCTGGAACATTTTATACGAGCAGCGCTTCTTGGTTAAGGCGTGTTGGGAGGGCTATTGTGTTCCGAGTTTGGCGAGCAGACCCTTCTCGCGGGCGACGCCGAACATGTAGTTGAAGAACATTCCCGCGCCGATCAGATACAGCACGTTCAAGCCAAACGCGCAGGCGAGGTGATGTGTCGGGAATCCTTCACCGCGCAGCACCTGCCGCATGCCTTCGAAGACATACGTCGCGGGAATCCCGCGCGCGATCACCTGCAGCCAGCCCGGCAATACGCTCAGCGGGTAGAACACGGCCGCGACAGGCTGGATGAGGAACGGGATGCCCCAGGCCAGCGCTTCGGCGGATTGTCCCCAGCGCAGGATGAGCGCGGTCGTAATCATGCCGACCGCCCAACCCATCAGCAGCAGGTTGGCGAACAGGGGAATGAGCGGGAGGCCCATCGCAAACAGGTTCCAGTGATAAAACCATAGCGCCAGGCCCGCGAGAATCGCCACGGTGATCAGGATCTTCACGAAGCCGACGACATAGGTCGCGGCAATGAACTCGCTGACGCGAATCGGTGAGACGAAAATGTTGAGGAGGTTGCGCGCCCAGATGTCCTCGAGGAAGGAAATCGTCACAGCTTGCTGGGCGCGGTAGAGGATGTCCCAAAAGATCATCGAGCCGAGCAGAAAGGTGATCGTCGCGGGCACTTGATGTCCCAGTCGTTGCAGATAGACACTGAGAAACCCCCAGACCAGCAGGTCCATCACCGGCCAGAAGAACATTTCCGCCACGCGCGGCACGCTGCGCGTGTAGAGAAACGTGTAGCGCAACACCAGCGCGCGGATGTGGCCCAGGCTCATCGTGCCACCTCCTCGCCGGTGGCCATCACGTCGCCGCCGCGCGCCACGTTGATAAACACGTCTTCGAGAGTCTTTTGATTGAACCGGTCCTTCACCTGCTGCGGTGTGCCCTCGGCAATGATGCGGCCCTTGTGCATGAACAAGACGCGGTCGCACACTTCTTCGACGTCGCGCATGTTGTGCGAGGTGTACACCATCGTGATCCGCCGCTCGCTTTGGATGCGTAGCATCATCTTCAGCTCTTTATCCTCAATGTCGGTGTCGAGGCTGTCGGTATTATCATCCATAATCTGGTGTTCGTTATAGTTCTACAAATAATTGCACAGGTTGACG
>JBEKYJ010000251.1:0-4419 GCA_049511095.1 Verrucomicrobiia bacterium | reverse complement strand
CGTGGACACCGGCCTCGGTGAGATGCCGATAATAGCCGAGCGAGATGGCGACGATCAGCGGTTGCAGAATCCGAGAACGCCGGAGCAGCTTGTCAGGACCACGCAGGCAAATCTTCTCCAAGTCTTCGCCGACCTCCGCGCTGGCGGCCTGCACGAGCGACCGGAACCCGGCGTCCCACCGGAACAAGTCGGCCGCCATGCCGACTTCCTGCGAGCCTTGGCCGGGGAAAAGAAACGCATTCATGCGGCGAACGTCAACTGGCAGCAGCGGTGAGGCCGCCGTCCACCACGATGGTTTGGCCGACGATGAACGACGCGTCCGCCGAAGCGAGGAACGTGATCACAGCGGCGATTTCATCGGGTTTGCCAAGACGTTTAAGCGGGGTGCGATCAATGTTCGCGCGTTTAATGTCGCGTGGCATTTTGGCGGTCATGTCGGTCTCGATGAAGCCGGGAACGACGCAATTGACGCGAACGTTTTTCGGCGCGAGTTCGGCGGCGAGCGACCGGCTGAACGCGATCAGACCGCCTTTGGAGGCCGAGTAGTTGGTCTGCCCGGCGACGCCGACGAGACCGGAGATGGAGGAAACGTTTATGACCGCGCCGCGCCGCGCCATCAACATCGGACGGGTGACGGCCTTGGCCCAACGGAACGCGCCGGTCAAGTTCGTGTCGAGCACGCGCTGCCAATCGTCAGCCGTCATGAACATCAGGAACTGGTCACTGGTTATACCGGCGTTGTTCACGAGCACGTCAATCCGCCCGGCCTGTTGCGCCACGCGCGCCACCGCGTCGTCAATCGCCGCGCCATCGCTCTGCGGACACTGAATTTTCTCCGCGCCGCACGAAGCGGCCAACGCGGTGGCCGCCTCTTCGTGCTGGCGGTAGGTGAAAAACACTTTTGCGCCCAGCGCAGCAAACCGGCGCACGACTGCCGAACCGATGCCGCGCGAGCCGCCAGTCACGATCACGATCTGTTCTTTGAATTCGTCGGTCATTGCAACTCCTGGTAACGCCGCCAGAGATCGGCCGGCCACTCTTTGACGAGTTGACCGGTCTTCATGTCCACGAGCGTCGTGACCGTTGTGCCGTTGGCCACTTCGATCTTGGTGGCGGTATTCACCAGCGAGTGGTCGAACGCCAACCGGCCTTCGTAGGCCGGCAGGAGGCAGTGCGTGGTGTAGAGAACAAGCACGTCGCCGTAACGGACCGGCCTGTGGTAGTCGCAAATGTTCTTGGTGACTGGCATGGCCACGTGCAACCGGACGGCTTCGGTTACCGGCAGAATCTCCTCGGCAATCTGCAACCGGCCTTCCTCGAACCAGAGGAAGTACTGGACGTTGTGCAACACGCCCATCATGTCCACTTGGTGAAACAGCGGCCGAACCGACAGCTTGCGCTTGATCAGACGGGAGTGGCTCACACTTCGTCCAGTTTCACCTTGAGGCTCTTCGGCATGATGGGCGGCATTGAGATCGTCTGCACCGGTTCGCCCGATTCGAGCCGGAACGTCAATCCCGAATACGCCCATGCTACCGGCAACACCGCCAACCCGATCTGCCGGTTCAACACGCCGGAGAAACAATCCGCCACGACCTCGCCGATCACCTGGCCGCCTTCGATAATCTTCGCCCCGACCGCCAACTCGCGGTTGCCGGGTTCGACGGCGACACCGACAATCTTCTGGTTCAATCCTTCGGCCCGGCGGCGGTTGATCGCCGCCGCGCCGCCAAACTTCTCCTTCTCGAAATCCACCATCCACTGTAACCCGAGCACCAGTGGGTCGCGCACACGCGCGCCTTCAGCGTGGATGTTGAAGAACCGGCCTTCGAGGCGCAGATCGTTGTGGACGTCGAACCCGCAGCACCGGCCGCCGCTCTTCTGCGCGAGCCCGTGCAGTTTGTCGAACAACGCCTCGGCCACGGCGACCGGCGCGAGCAACTGGTACCCGAACTCCGCCGTCTTCCCGGCCCGGAACAAATAGACCGACGTGCCTTCAAACGGGTAAACCTCCACGGACAGATAGGGCAGCCCGAGTACGTCTGCACCGAACGCTTCCTTCACGACCTCCCACGCCCGGACACCGTCAATTCCCAATAGTACATGCGTTTCGGTCAGGTCTTCGGCTCCAGCGGCTTTCAGCCCGGCGGCGTCGAGGATACGAAGAATCTCGGCGTCGGGCACGATGCTCTCGCACAGGAAAATGAACTCCTGGTCGTTGTTGGCGATGTAACAGTCGGCCAGCAACAGCCCGTCATCGTTGGACAAAAACGTGTGCAGAACGCGCCCGAACCGGATGCGCGGTACGTTGCCGGCCACGAGCGAGTCGAGGAAATCCAAGCCGGTCGCCTCGGGCACCCGGAACTTCTGGACGAATGAAAAATCCGTCAGCCCCACCACCTCGCGCACGGCGGCGTATTCGGCCGGCCGGTCGGCGATGCGGGCGACGATTTCGCGGCCGTGTTGCGCGGCGAACGTCGCGCCGAGCGCGGCAAACTTGTTATGGAGCGGAGAGGCCCTCACGGCTGCACCCCTTGCTTGTCCTGTTCGGCGATGACAAAATCCACGATGGTGTTGATCGAGCGCAGGATCGGTGCGCCGTCTTCGGGAAACTTCAGTTTGAAGCAACTCTCGGCGCAGAGCACGATCTCCAGCGCGTCGAGCGAGTCCAATCCCAGTCCAGAGCCGAACAGGGACACGTCCTCGTGGATGTCTTCGGGGGTGAAAGGCAGGTTCAACCGGCGGATCAACTCTTCCTTAAATGTGGCAGTGATCTGGGCGCGTCGCGTGATGATGTCTTGATTGCTTGTCATTATGGATCTTGCGGCTTCACCCAGCGATTTGCCTAGCCGCATGGTGAGCTTTTATACCGTCGGTTCCGGTGCTGGTCAACACCAAGATTCCGCCCCGGAGCGGCCGGATTAACTGCTTGCGCCTGCCGGGGAAGAGCTCAAGATATCAGCAGAAAGGAGATTGCCATGAAACCCACCACTAGAACCACCATCCTCGCCTTCGCCGCCTGCCTTTCGCTGGCCGTACCGGCCCTTGCCAACAAGGCATCCGTCGTGATCGACGTCCCCGCCACGGCCAAGCAAGGCGAGACGGTCACCATCACGGTTAACGTGTCCCACCACGGCAACAACTTTATCCACCACACCATGTGGGCCTACGTGAAGGTCAACGACGAGGAGGTCGGCAGTTGGGAATGGAAAGAGAAACACTTCGAGAGCGAGAACTTCACCCGGCAGGTCACCGTCAAGGCCGAGAAAACGTTAGTTATCGAAGCTGAGGCCAATTGCAACTTCCACGGCAGCGCCGGTAAGAAACAGGCGACCGTGGAAGTGAAGTGATAACGGGTCTCAGGCTGTTATTCCTACGAGCCGGTGCCGTTATCGCACCCTGTCGGCCAAGGTGATAATCATGGGGTGGTATTGAAGGTGATGCTGGATCCCAACGTCGGCCAGCCGTTCCTGCTGATCTGCAATGCCGCAACCCTGTGCGAACTGGCCCACGCCGAAGTGCCGCACCACATCCCCTTCGTGTTTCACGGGACGTTTATCCGGACTGTGCGGGCTGACGCGATTTCATGCAGTTAGGGCGTTTGTGGCACGATTTCAGGTTAGCTGATGGGCGGCATCGCCTTGTTCCGGTAGTCCGCTCGGGTGGCAAGCAAGAAAGACGGAATCATCAGGCACGAAATGTAGACGCAAATCACAAGCCATTCGTGCACGCCGCCAAATGCCGCCACGATTAGGGCTACTACGATTGCATAAACCAGGCCTTGACTCACTGGTAATCCAGCGATGCACTATACCCAAGCGGCAATTGGAATAAGTGTAACTACGATGCTCCCCCACCAAGCCCATCTTTTTTTAAAGAAAAGGCCGATTCCACATACGAACCAAACAAGCAGCGGTAAAATCCATAGCAGGTTTGACCATAAATGACCGCTCTCGTGCGGCTCGCCATAAAATTCCCACAACAAATAGCCTGAGCAGAACGCTGCATCCGCTACATTCAACACTTTCAGCAGCGTTTTAATGATGACCGCAGCACGAGGATACCACTGAAAGCGATTCTTAAAGAACAGGCAGATGGCCACAACAAACCACACGCCGAACACGCCAGCTCCTACAGATGCCCATACCGAATCATTATCATTGCGTGAATCGAAAAACGCCCACGTCAGGAATCCTGCCAACAGGGCGTGCAGGACTTTCAGCACAATCATTCCGCGGTCACAATTCCACGTGATTCCATAGTGTGCCTTTCTGTGATTTGCTGGTTCATCTGGTTTCACCTTGAGTATGATTTGGGCGCACGACGACGGCAAAGTTGTAACCAACATCTGTGCTGGCAAGGCACAGGATGTGGCATGGAAACTCGGTGAGACGGCGGTTGTCAATCTCCAGCAGGCCG
>JBEKYJ010000250.1:0-4427 GCA_049511095.1 Verrucomicrobiia bacterium | reverse complement strand
GTCGTCCAATGACAGCGAAATCACCGTCAGCCTGCGGAGTCTGGTGGCGGTAATGCCCGACCAGTATTTCGCCTGCCCGCGCACCGATCTATGGCGGCGTATCGACTTGGATTCACGCATCGCGCTGCCGGCTGATTTGGTGGTCCCGCAACTGAAAATTGCCCGTGTTCGTCTTCCGATGACCGTCGCCGTCGGCCTGATGCCGCGTTCGATCCTCGCTTCGCCGCTGCCGTCGATCTCCGATGACACCATTCCCATCGCGCTGCAGGAGATCGTCTCGCAACTGCCGCCGAACCTCTTCGCCAGTCAATCGAAAGGCTCGGAACTGCACGAAATCGATTTCAGCGACAGCGATATCCCAACACCTTTCGCGGAAAAGAACTTCGCCTCTGCGACCGTGGAAATCCGCGGGCCCGAGACGACGCAGCCACGGTTCGCTCCTGCTTCCAGCGAGCCGGAAGCCGCACCCGAGCCAATCGAAGTCTCGTCCAGCGCATTCAAGGATGAAGACCTGTCGATTTTTGCGGAAAAACCCGTGGTCATCGAGCCGGCAGCCGTGGAACCCACGCCGACGCCCGAGACGGTCGTCGAGACACCTGTCGCCGCTACGGAAGCGGAGGTTGAAGCCCCCGCATCAGAGACAGAGGAATCGGCCACGGTTGAGCCGGTTGCCGAAGTTGTCTCACCGGCCCCGGTCGAGACGGAACAGCCGGTGTTCGCGGAAGCGGCGAAGACGGAAGAACTGCCCGTTGTCACGACCGAAGCCAAGGCCGAAGAGTCCGCGCCCGTCGAAGCGGCATCCGTAGAACCAATTGCCGAGGTTACCCCAGCCACTACCGCACAAACGGAAGCGTCCGCTCCAGTCGAGCCGGGATCTGTCGAAGAGGAAGAGGTTGCTGAAGTTACGCCGCCGGCCCCGGTCGCGATCGAGCCGCCGGCGGCTCCAGCGGAACCGGTGGAAATCGCCGCTACCGTCGAGACTACGACGACGACTCCCGAGCAGCCGGCCCTCGTGGCCGAGACGCCAGCGGCATCGGAAGCCGTACTCAAAGCCGAGACCCCGGAGCCAACGGCCCTCGCGCCGATCGCGGGGCGCACTGCGGATCAATTCCTCGTCAACTTCAACACCTGCACCGTCGCGGACCTGGCTAGGATCGAAGGCATCGGCCCCGTTCTTGCCCAGCACATCATCGAATTCCGCAGCGCGCACGGCGGGTTCAAATCGCTTGACGATTTGCGCGAAGTTCCCGGCGTCACTCGCAAGCTGTTGCACGCGCTGGCCGGTCCGGCCCCGCATGGACTCAATCGCCTGCTGGGCGTCGAGCACAACGAGGAGCTTACGCTGCAGGAGGTCGTGCAGCTCACGAGCCGGCTCAAGGGCGTGGCCGGATGCATGCTCGCCATGTCGGATGGCGTGTTCCTCACGGGCCAACTGCCCCCGCACCTGGATCAGGAAACCATCAGCGTGTTTGCGCCGCAACTATTCCGCAAGGTCGGGCGCTACATGAAGGAATTGCGGGCCGGAGAAGTCACGCGGCTGTCGGTCTTCACCGATCAGCAACCGATCAGCATCTTCCGGGCGCACGATATCTTCCTGATTGTCATCCACGATAACCTTCACTTCAGCAAAGCGCTGTTGCGCCGTTGCGAGCGCATCAGCCAGGAACTCGCCCGGGTGTGCCATCAGCGGGCTGTTGTCTAAGGAGCACGATTCATGTCGATCATCAACTACGTCAACAAGGAAATCCAATTCAAGATTGTCTACTACGGCCCCGCGCTGTGCGGCAAGACGACCAACCTGACCTACATCCACAGCCAGGTGGCCGAAGCGCACAAGGGTGAGCTAGTGTCGCTGGCCACCGCCGCGGACCGCACCTTGTTCTTCGACTTCCTGCCGCTCAATGCCGTCGTCGTCAAGGGATTCAAGACCAAGTTCCAGCTCTACACGGTGCCGGGCCAGGTCATCTACAATGCCACCCGCCAACTCGTGCTGCGCAGCGTCGATGGCATCGTGTTCGTCGCCGATTCGCAGTGGGACAAGATGGAAGAGAACATCGAGAGCTTCAAGAACCTCGAGGAGAACCTCGCGCGCCAGAACACGAGCTTCGAGCAGATCCCCTACGTGCTCCAGTACAACAAGCGCGACTTGTCGAATCCCGCGCCTGTCCATTACCTTGATTACATCCTGAATAACCGCAGCGTGCGCGTGCCGAGCTTCGTGGGCATTGCCACCTCGGGCCAGGGCGTGTTCGCCACGCTCAACGCGATCTCGCGGCTCCTCCTCCAGAAGTTCGCCCGTGAAAACGAGGCGGCGGCCAAACACCAATCGCAACCGCAGACCTCGTCAGCGCCCGCCACGACCGCGCTCTCGGGAATCGCGGCGGCCGCGGCCCGCCGCTAAGCCGGGTGGCGCACGAAAACGGATTGTAAGCGGCGGACATGCACACGATGCCAATCCTGACGGTGGAAGCGGCGGAAGGCCTCCTCAAGACGTTGGAAGATTTTCTGGAACAGTCCGAGGCATCGTTTGCGCTGATTATCGATCGCGGCGGCGCCATTCTCAGCCAGCACGGCCAGATTCCCCCGGCCACCGACCCGACAGTGTTCGCAGCGCTGGCCGCGGGCAGTTTCGCGGCGACGCGGGAACTGGCATTGCGTGTGGGCGAAACCGAGTTCTCCGCGCTGTACCAGCAGGGCCGGCAGTCGCACATTCTCATCTCCACCGTCAATGAAGACTCGGCGCTGGTGACCGTGTTCGGGCCCAAGACGACGTTGGGGCTGGTGCGTTTCTACTCGGTCGGCACCGCGAAGCGGATTGCCGTGGTGTTGGAACAGGCCTGCCAGGCGTCCCAAATCCCCATCGATCTCGGCAGCGAAGTCATCGACGCCTCCTGGGAAGTATTCGAAGAGCCGGCGTCTCGCGACTAGGTCGGTCGCCGCTAACGAGTGGTGAACGGCTGCATTCACAGTGGCCATTCCCTGATCATCCCCTGAAGACCAGCCACCGCCCAAAGGCATATCTTGCCACCAAACGATCTTGGGCCATCAGGTGTGTGGGAAAGTCCGCGACTGAAGAGACTTCCTATGTGCTGGTACAGTTTCAGGACTTCCCTTGCGGCGCGGGTACGGTTCTTTGCAGGGCAAGCGGCCCGCTTGCCGCCGTTGCTTTTTGTAAGGCTGGATACTCCGAAACGATTCGCGCTCGGAGCATCCAGACGAATGCGACGGCTGTGCCACGACCCCGGTTTCGGCCCGTTTTGACCCCACCCACCACCATAAGGTGCGCCAATTTGGGTTCGCTCATGCGCAAAACCACCCTCCCGGCGCTGTTTTCCAGCATTTATTTCCCGCTTTTTGCCTCGTTTTTGTAAAACGAACCCAATTCCAATTTTACCTAACACATTCATGCCTAAATACATGAGCATTTTTCGAATGGGTTCGTTTCGCAAAAACCACCTTTTTTGGAAAGTCCCGTGCCAATCCGCTGGGAGCGGCAAGCCGAGTCTGGTGTAGCGTGGGAAGCCGAGTCCGACGGAGCCGAAGTCGGACGAGACGCCGCTGTCGTGTGCGGCAAACGCTGCACGCTGTACTCCTGCGGCAATCCCCAGCCCATCCGGTGCGCAGTCGGCCCGAACCGTTCTTCTCATATCAAAGAACTGGCAGCCACTATACCAGCTCCGCAACGCCCCGTCCAGCAAAAATATCGTTTCTTGATAGCGAAGTCCTCGCCACGTTCTACGTGGTGACGACACGCCGCACGCCGTACTCCCGCGGCAATGTTGTCTTTGCCGCAACCTTTTCTTCAAACATCAAGGCTGCGGTATTCTCAGGATCAAACCGTTCCAGTGCCGCCTTCTTGCTGAGATGTGAGGATTGAGGCCCGACCCTACCGGCCGTAGCCGGGACTCTTCATCGCGAACCCGGCATCACACGCGAGGCTGAATTGTCGCGCTCCGAAGCAACCTGCGCCAAAGCGGCGGCAAAACGTTTGGCATTCGCATACATCGCCCTCATGTAATCACCGGACGTCGGAGCATTGGCGCAGGTTTCGAACGCCACCGGCTCGATACCCATCTTGCGGAGACGTTCGGTAACGGCCGGCAGTGGAGCCTCTTCCCAGATCATCAACTTGGCCGGGTGTTCTGCGTGCAACGCCACCAGCTTTTGCCACTCCTCTTCCGACGGCATTTCGTCCGGTTCCCAATGGACACTTCGCAAATCCCAGCCGTAGCGCCGCGAAGCGGATTGCCGTGGTGTTGGAGCAAGCCTGCCAGGCGTCCCAAATCCCCATCGACCTCGGCAGCGAAGTCATCAACGCCTCCTGGGAAGTATTCGAAGAGCCGGCATCTCGCGACTAGGCCAGGTCACGCAATAGATCACGATTCTTCGTTCGACGCTTGTCTCCCGTCCCCCATCACTATCGACTG
>JBEKYJ010000249.1:0-4451 GCA_049511095.1 Verrucomicrobiia bacterium | reverse complement strand
GCCCGTTGTCCTACAAGCAGCCCGGATGCGCTAGTGACAGCTCCGTAAACGGCACGCGAGCAGGCGCACGCTACACCGACCAAGGAGGGAGCGGACGCCTCGGAGAGGCGTCCCTACCCCGATTAGGAATCGCGGGCGGGCCAACAACAGGGCGGCGGGACGGAGGGGTGCGAACCCGGCGTTACTGTTTTTTGTTGGCGGATTGTTTCGCGAACACGGCCTGTTGCTTCTGCTGTTTTAATTGATCGGCTTTGGCCTGCTTCTGCGACGACTGTTTGTGGACGGCTTTCGGGGATTTATCGCCCATAATCGATCTGCCTTTCGTCGGCGGGTTGGAATGATTGGTTCCTCCGCAGATGGTGGGACAGTGACTGATCCGGTCGGGTATGTAAACAAGATTGACGGGACGTGGAGGCTGGGGAGCGCCAGACCGACGGGGCTATAGGGAAACGACGGCAAGCGGAGCGGTTGCCCTACAAACCAAGAAATGCCGAGTATCGGAAATTGATAGTTTTTGCTGGACAGGACGGTGCGGGCGTGGTATAGGGGCGGCGGTTGTTTGACATAAGAAGAACAGTTCGGGGCAACCTTCTAACCGGTTGGCACGGGGGGGCTTTGCACTCGCTCGCGCCCGCTCGGCTCGCCCTGATGGGACGCCTGCGGCGTTGCGTCTCCTCCGACAATTCGCGGAATTGTCGGAGTTGGCTCTCTATAGAGAAGAGTGTTTTTACCAAACGAACCCAACTGAAACATGCACATGTGTTTCGACATGAAACAGTTATGAAAAAACAGAGTTGGGTTCGTTATGCAAAAAAGGACCTAAAAATGGGGGGAAAAGTACCAAAACACCGCTCCGGGAGGGTGGTTTTGGGCACAAACGAAGCCGAATTGCGGCATGGATGGGGGCGAAACGGCGCGGTGGGCGGACGAGAGAGCACGCCGACAGCTCCGAAAAGGATTCGCGAGCGGGCGCGGCGTGGCTACAACGGCGTGGCGCAATTGCCAAGGAGTATGATGCTTGACTTTGGAATCGGGTTGCGGCCTCTTAACGGGCGTATGTCCGTCGGCGAAGGCGCTCACAGAATCAGGCCGTCAGTGGATATGGATGCGCATTATCCGACGGCGGCGCTTACCTACCAATCGAAGCTGAGCGATCCGTATTCGAGTCACTCGGTGATTCTGGCGCGAGTGGGCGAGGGGAAGGGGCGCCGGCTGCTGGATGTGGGTTCGGCGCAAGGAGTACTCGCGCAGAAGTTTACCGAACGCGGGTTCGACGTGACCTGCGTCGAAGGCAGCGCCGAGTTGGCCGCCCTGGGTCGGGACAAATGTCAGGAGATGATCGTGGCGGATCTGGACAAGCCGTTGCCGCAATTGAAGGAACCGTTTGACGTGATCGTGTACGGCGACATTTTGGAGCATCTGAGGAATCCCATGGAGGTGTTCCAGGGATTCAATCGTTCGCTCCGCCCCAACGGCCGGGTGATTGTTTCCGTGCCGAACTTTGCCCACGTGTGGGTGCGGCTGAATTTGCTGGTGGGACGCTTCGAGCATGCGGACCGCGGGATTCTGGACCGGACGCATCTGAGATTTTTCACGTTGCATTCATTCCAACGCTTTTTGCAGGAGGCCGGGCTGGAAACTGAGGAGATTGTGGCGACGCCTGTGCCGCTGTTGCTGGTGGTGCCGCCGCGTTGGCACGGCGTTTGGTTGCGGGCGTTGCACGGTGTGAATGCGGCACTGGCGAGAGGCTGGAAAAGCATGTTTGGCTATCAATTTGTTGCCGTCGCTCATCCGAGGAAGGCGCCATGAAGCCCAAGGTCGTCGTGGTGATGCCCGCCTATAACGCCGGGCGAACTCTGCGGATGACGTATGAAGAATTGCCCAAGGACACCGTGAGCGCGGTGATCCTGGTGGATGACGGCTCGACGGACGAGACGTTGCAGATTGCCCGCGAGTTGAAGCTCGAGGTGTTCGTGCACGACCGCAATTACGGATATGGCGCGAACCAGAAGACCTGTTACGCCGAAGCCATGAAGGCGGGCGCCGACATCGTCGTCATGGTGCATCCCGATTATCAATACGACCCGCGGCTGGTGCCGCAGATTGTGGAGCCGATCACGAAGGGGGAGGCGGACGTGGTTCTTGGGTCGCGGCTCAAACAGGGCTTGGCGTTGCAGCAAGGCATGCCGTGGTGGAAGTATGCCGCCAACCGTTTCCTGACCGGCGTGGAGAACCGCACCTTCGGGCTGCATCTTACCGAGTTCCACACTGGCTACCGGGCCTTTCGACGAGAGGTGCTGGAGTCAGTGAACTACGCGATCAATTCCGACGGATTCATTTTCGACCAGGAGATCATCGCCCAGGTGGTGGCCGCGCGGTTTCGGATCGCCGAGATTGGCGTGCCGACGCGGTATTTTCCCGAGGCTTCTTCGGCGAGCTTTTCGGCGAGCGTCGTGTACGGACTGAAGATCCTCGCATTGACTTCCCGATTCACACTGTTTACCTGGAAGGTGATCCCGGGGCGGCAATTCGTCAGCCTCCGCGCCCGGTACACAAAACTGGACGCTGAGGCGTCGTAACGGCCAATCACCGCCCGATCCGCCGTTTGGCTCTTCCGCCGGCCCCGATGGCTTTCCGCGTTAGGATCGGTGGTTCAAAGCGCACAACGCAGCCGCCACACTGCTAAGCGACATGAACTTTCCACTACGTACAGCCCTGAGAAGACTGGGCGCGTCCAGCAACACAATCTCCATGTCCTCCAAGTCGCCCGAGTTGGGTTCGGTGATCTTGCGGGCATTGCGGGAGATGAAGACATGAGCGCGGCCGCAGCCATAGTTGGAATTGGAGACATAGACTCCAATCTCCCGCCAGCCATCGGCCTTGTAGCCTGTTTCCTCGAGGAGTTCGCGTTTCGCCGCCTGCTGCGGCTTTTCCCCGTGATCGATCACGCCGCCTGGCAGAAACAGGCTGACGGTGCCGATGCCGTGTTTGTACTGGCGCTCGACGACGAACTTTCCGTCAGCGGTCTGCGCGGCGATGATCGCGTAATCGGGCAGAACAATCTGATGGTAGCCCACAATGCGTCCATTGGGCAGGCGTATTTGTTGGCGGTGGACCTTGATCCAGGGCGGTGCGGAATAGACTTCCGCGTCGTCCAGAATCTGCCAGGGGGCTGTTGGTTTGGTTTTCATTGGATGGAGGTGATATTGCCAGCTCAACGTCGAACACGAAGCAACTCAACGCCAGAAAAAGACCTCGCGGATGAACTGGAAGTAGTACGCCGCCCCCCAGCGCCAGACCTGGAGCTTGGCTTTTCCGCCGATGCGGGGTGGCTCGTCACCGGGGATCTCAGTGACCTTCAGTTTCCGTTTGGCGCAGCGCGCCGACAACAATGGTTCCCAACTGATGCGGGTATGGAACAACCTCTCGGGGGTGGCGTAGCTTGCGTCCTTGTCGAGGTCAAGAGCGTGGATCAGGTCCCGCTTGTAGGCGCGGAACATGACCATGCAGTCCGTGTAATTTCCCCCGTGGAGCACGTTCACGGTTTTCGTGAACAACCAATTGCCAAAGGCGGTGATCCAATTGTCGTCGTCACTTTTCGCGTTCCCCAGATACCGCGAGACGATGACCATATCGTAGCCTTCCGCCATCTTGGCGATGAGCGCCGGGATGAGTTCCGCCACCGAGTTGCCGTCCGGGCTGAAGGTAATGACGATATCACCCCGGAGAAGGGGCCACATTTCCAGGTACCCTTGTCTCAATCCCCGCTCCTTTTGCACGTACACCTCATACCCGTTGGCTCGCGCCCACTCGATGGTGCCGTCGGTCGATCCACCGTCAAGGATGATGATCTGGTCACACCACTCACGTTTGATTTGGGGCATGATGACCTTCATGCCGGCAATTTCATTTAGTGTCGCTACCAATAAGGTCGTTTTCAACGGGCACGCGGCGTCGGCCTGGGAGCGCGACGAGGATGGAAGTGACGGCTCAGGCAAATTGTCTTTCGAGCTTGTGGGACGCCATTTCGCGGATGTGTTCGACGGTGGCCGGCCCAAACCGTTGGTGAATCATGTCGAGGTATTTCGCGTTTTGGAAATAGACCTGGAACGCATGGTCACGAAAACGGATGACCTCCGACGCGGGCAGGTGCTTCGTGGCCAGCGGAAGCATATCGACCGAATGCTGCGAATAACCCGTCCAAGTCTTCGGCAGCGGCCAGTGTTCCGCCAGGGCCATGCTGTAGAGCTGAGAGCCGGGATAAGCCATGGCACAGTAGAAGTTTGCGAACTCAGCATTGAGTTCCACTGCCATGTCGAGCGTCTCCTGCATCGTCTGCTGGTCGTCTTCGGGCAAACCGAAGATGTAATTGGCAATTACGTAGATATCGGCGGAGCGGACGTGGTTGATGGTCTTAAATATCTACTCCTGCCCGAAACACTTTTGGACGT
>JBEKYJ010000248.1:0-4454 GCA_049511095.1 Verrucomicrobiia bacterium | reverse complement strand
GCCGCTCGGCAGTTGGCTGAAGGTTGCACCCTTCGCGCCGAAAATTTTGTTACCATCATCATCTATCCGGATGTATATAATCTCCGATTGGGCTTCCTGTCCCGCAAAAGTTGAGCTCAGATCGCCAGACGCTGCATACGTCCCTGGCACGGCCTTCTCCACGAGGCCATCGGCAGCTGCCGCACGAAGCACTGCGTTAGCCAGCGCGGCGATGATTAGAGCTAGTCCAAACCAGACCGGGTAACGACTCTTCTTAGAGAGGTTCTGCTTTTCTTTGAAGCCCGCGCTTTTCATTTTCGCTTTCCTTCGTTTTTGTATTGTTCGTTTCCGGTTCAAACGTGACGCACGCACGTCTCGGTGCCGCCTAACGATTAGCGACTGGGGTAACGATTAGCGACTGGGGTCACATCTCTTGTTTCTGTAATTGCCATTCGATCTTTGCGAGCAGTCCTGCCAAGTGTTCATCATGGCTCAACCGTTTCTCAAAGGTTTGAATCGCCGTGCCCGCACTGCGGTAATCGATCCCGCCGACGGCCTCGCCCAATTCGCGCAGCTTCATCCCGCAGCGCTTCTGGCCCAACCACAGTACCGCATCGCGCCCCCAATCTCCATACCGATCCCGCCACTGTTCCCAGTTCTCGGCCTTGAGCGTCTCCACGGTTGCGACGACCTGCCGCAACGTCGGGCGCAGCCGCAATTGCCGCATGGCGGACTGTTCCTTCTCATCTCCGCGCACGAGTCGACGCATTCGCGCGACAAACTCCGTCCCGCCCAGCACCACCCGACCCTCCAGGCGCTCCCAAGGCGAGGACGGCAGCCCTTCCCGCACCGCTTCTTCGGTGAACTCTCGGTACCGGCGCCGCCACTGCGCGCGTTCCTTCTTCGGTCCACCCACCAACCGCAGCACCGGCTCGCAGGCCAACCAACGCGGCGTGCGTTCTCGCCCCGTGAACGCTCGATACGAACTCCACCGGTACTCATTCAATCGCGTCAGGCGCTCCCGAACCAAGGCCGCATCGGGTTTGTCAAGCATGCCGACCCGACTCCGTAGCTGCGCGGTCTTGCCCAACTTCAACGTCCTCACCCGTACCGGGTTCAGATGAACGTATCGACTGACCTCGGCCGCCGCTCCCGCTTCCATGACCACCGCATGGAACCGTCCCTGAAACAAGTGTCCTGGCCGTCGATGCCGACGATTGAATCGCACCGTGTAGGTGACCCCCAACCACTGCATGGCGCGACTCAGATTGGTCTCACGCGTGCTCAGCAGCAGGTGATAATGATTGTCCATCAACACGTATGCGTGGACCGAGACATGGAATCGCTCGCCCAGTTCTGCCAGCAAGGCCAGAAAGCGACGCCGATCCTCGTCATCACGGAAGATCGCCCGCCGTTCATTCCCCCGCGCGGTCACATGGTACCAGCCGCCCGCCACGTCAATTCGCAAGGGTCGCGCCATGGTCTTCGACTTCTAGCCGCCCAGCAGGCCCGCGTCAATCAGAATCCAGAATCAAGAGATGTGACCCCGGTTGTAAATCTCACCGACAGATTGCGTCTTAGAGGCTGGTTGTCAATCAGGGTTTCCGTGATTTTGATGTAAGGGAAAAACGTACAAGCCGGATGGTTGATCTATCTGGCTTGCGGGGCGATGGACTGGTTTGGGGACGCGGCTGAGGGGGGTTGAGGGAGTTACGATGCTGGCTAAAACGGAGTGAAGACGGTCTATAATCGGTTAAGCGCAGTTCAATTGTGGAAGGCGGATGGGGACGGGGGCGGGCTGTGTGTTGCGTGTCAGAAATCAGCTGCAGGGGGAAGTGTAGAACTTGCCGAGGCGGTGTTCGTAGTAGGCTCGGCGCTTGTTGGGGGCGGCCCGGAATGTCGGGTTGGTGGCGATCAACCAGTAGAACTCAATCCACTGGCTGAGGCCGCTCGGAAAAACTTTCCGGCGCACCGGGGGTTCAGGAGCAGGGGACACTGTAGATTTTTCCCAGGCGGTACTCGAAATAGGCTTTGCGCTTGTCGGGCGCGGCCCGGAATACCGGATCGGTGGTGAACAACCAGCAGAACTCAATCCATTCACCGAGTCTCCTCGGTGGACGCCTTCGTGGTTTCCTTTGATCTTGCATATGTTTGTTGACCTGGATGTCGTACAGAGCAGGCGCCATGCGCAGTCGTGGGGGGATTTGAAAAACCCTGAAACTCGGCCGTTTTCGAGCGGGGGTGGCCGCCGTGGGTGGGTGGCGATAGCAGGCTTGCGAATCGGAATCTCAGGGATGCAACGGGCGCGGCGGCGGTCGTCGATAACGCGAAGGCTTTCGCCTTGCTGGCGTGTTGCGGGATATGTTAGCGTTCGCCCGCTTTTATGAGGAGAGTGGGGCGATTTCTATGGTCGGTCACGGCGCTGCTGTCATTGGCGGCGGGCGCGGGTGCCGACGAGCCCGCGACCAATAACAGTGTGGCCGTCGAAGGCCCGGCCCCAACCGTGCAAGCCGAAAAGATGAGTGGTTCGAGTTCCTCGAAAATGTATACCGCGGAGGGCAATGTCATCATCCGCGACAAGGATGTGACACTGCAGGCCGACCGTGTTCGGGTCAACAAGGAGACGCAGGAATTCTGGGCCGAAGGGAATGTTCGCATCAACCAGGCCGCCCAGGAATGGGTGGCGCCGTCGGCCTACTATAATTTCGGAACGCATACGCTGAAAACAGACGACGCCCGCGGTTTTGTCGATCCGTTGTACTTGCATATCCAGAACTTGGAGCAGGTGGGAACCAATCACTATGTGTTCGGCCGTGCTTCCGTCACGACCTGCGACCAGGAGCATTCCGACTATCGTTTGGAGGCGACGCACGGGGAGATATGGACCGGCGATCGCATGGTGCTCAACAATGCCAAGTTGCTCCTGGGAAACACTCCCATGTTTTGGTTCCCGGTTGTGTTGTGGTCGTTAAAGGGCGACATGCCGCCAGTCGCCGTCACGGTGGGAGAGAACACGCGCTGGGGATTCTTCCTGTTGTCCAGTTTCACGTGGAAAGTGAACAAAGACGTGCAGGTGACGTTGCATGCCGACGAGAGATTGGACCGCGGCTTCGGGACGGGCGCGGACGTGCAGTATCGGTTTGAATCGGCGGGCGAGGGGTTGCTCACCGGGTATTTTCTGGACGACGCAGACCCGAACCGGGCGGATCCGTCGCTGGACATCGACCACCGTCGCTACCGGGGCGAATGGCAGCACAAGCAGTACCTGACCAACGACGTAACGGTCACAGTCGATCTGAACAAGCTCAGCGACCCGGAGGTGATGAACGACTATTTTCGCCGCGAGTTCGGCCATGATCGCGAGCCCGGCTCGGTCGCCGACGTCACGAAGCGCGGTCCGGATTACACGCTGTCGTTCCTTGCCCGTCCGCAGTTCAACGATTTCTTCGCGGAAGTGGAACGCCTGCCCGAGGCCAAGCTGGCTGTGGATCGGACGCGGCTGGGCAGCACGCCGTTGTTTTACGAGGGTGAGACCAGCGTGGGGCAGTACCACAACGAACCGGGCGGCACGAACGCCCCAGATTTTGTCGGCAACGCCACGCGGGCGGATTCGTTTCACCAGATCGTCGTGCCGGAGATGCTGGGCGGCTGGCTCTCGGTGATCCCGCGCGCGGGCGTGCGGGGCTCCTACTATTCGCGCGCGCCGGACAGTGCGCCCGAGACGCAGGATGTCACCCGGGTGGTGTACGATCTTGGCACGGAAGCTTCTTTTAAGATTTCACGAGAATGGGACGACGTGCATAGCGATTGGCTGCATATTGACGGCTTGCGGCATATCCTGCAGCCGTTTGCCGACTACCAGTGGATCCCTCGTCCCGACCGGGCGACGAACGAGTTGTTTCAATTCGACTCGGTGCGCGACGTGACGCTGCTCGGGGGCGATCAACTGTCGTTGACGCGGTACTCGCCGCTGGAATTCCCGGCGTACAACACGATTGATTCGATTACCGCCGAGGAAACGCTACGGTTCGGGTTGCGCCAGACCTTGCAGACGCGACGTGACGGCCAGGCCTGGAACCTTATCGATGTGACCGGCTGGACCGACTGGCAGGCTGGGAAATCGAGAACCCAGCCTGACTTCTCGGATTTTTTTGGCACAATGGAACTGCGGCCATGGGCCTGGATGTCGGTCAACTCGTTCGCGCGCTACGATCTGCATCGCGACGTGGTGCGCGAACTCAACACGGAGATGCGCGTGGTCGATGCCGACCGTTGGAGTGTGGGCCTCGGGACGCGGTACTTGAAGGACGACAGCAATCTCTTCAGCTTCGACCTGGCGTATCGGTTGTCACGGCACTGGACGGCGCATGCGTACGAACGGGTTGACGCCCGGGACGGGACATGGGAAGAACAGGAGTACACGTTGCGCCAGGAAACGCATGATTGGTACCTGACATACGGGTTCCGTTATCTCA
>JBEKYJ010000247.1:0-4472 GCA_049511095.1 Verrucomicrobiia bacterium | reverse complement strand
GAGGTGGGCGACGATGTCGAGATAGTGCTCTGACTGGTGCCGCAGGGAGTGAAATACTTTCACCTGAAAACTCTTGTGGGCCACGGAGAGCGTCTTGTACGAGACACGTTCTGAACGCGGCTGGCGGACAACATCCGTGAGGAGGAATCGCCGCCAGTGCCCTTCAAAACCGATGCGGCGGGGTATCCCGGCCCGCTTGCATTCCCAGGCAGAGCGGAAGGAGTTGGGAAAAATAATGGCGACATCGAACTCGCGCTCGCGAAGGTCGTCCACATCGACCGCGCGGCCGAACGGGATGATTTCGTGAAGATACGGGTTATGACGCCAGAGGTCGGTAAGCTTGCCGGGGCAGAGTATGGCAATGAAGGCATCGGGTGCGAGTTCGCGCAAACGTTGGACGGCGGGCATGGTCATGACCGAATCGCCGATCCAGTTGGTCGCGCGAATGAGGATGCGGGTGGTGCGGTTATCGGTGACAGATTTTGGCGACAGCATCATCGAAGTCTTTCGCGCCGGAAATGATGCGGATTTCCACCCGCAAGTAGTAGATGGGAATATCGCGCCGGTCAATCTTGGGAAAACGCACGGCGTCCTTTTCCGTGGTGAGGATGGCCGTGGCGCCGCGTTTGAGGCTGCGGTTGATCATATTGATGATTTCCTGCTGGCTGTAGCGGTGATGGTCAGCATAACGCTTGGCGTAGACGAGGGTTGCGCCCAGGCCCACCAGGCCCTCTTCAAAACTCTCGGGGACCGCGATGCCGGAAACGGCGCCGATGGGGCGGCCCTGCAGTTTTTCCAGCGAGTGGCGCTCACCGGTGAACACATCCTGTAAATAGAGCGGCTGGTGGGCGCACTCGATGACTTCGGCCTGATCGTTGAACTGACGGATGGCCTTGCGCAGTTTTTTCGCGCCGGGTTCGCTGGATTTGGTGATGAAGATATAGTGGGCCCGCTTGAGATTGGCGATTGGCTCGCGCAAGGTGCCACGGGGAAGGAGGTAATGGTTGCCGAACGGGTTATTGCGGTCGATGAGGCAGATATCGAGGCGGCTCTTGAGGGCGAGGTACTGAAAGCCATCGTCGAGCAGGAGTGTGTCGCACCCATACTTGGAGATGGCGTAGCGGCCGCTCTTGACGCGGTCTTTATCGACGAGGACGACCACATCTTTGAGGTTGGAAGCGAGCATGTACGGCTCGTCGCCGGCCTGTTCGCTATCGAGGAGCAATGACCTGCCGTTAGAGACGATTTTTGGCGGGATTCTGGCCTCCTGAAGGGTGATTTTGGCAACCAGACGCTGCCAGAGCGGACGCGGGGTGCTCTTGTAGCCCCGGGAAAGGATGGCGACGCGTCGGCCACGTTGTTGGAGTGCGCGGGCAAAGACCTCGACCACGGGCGTCTTGCCGGTGCCACCGACGCTCAGGTTCCCAATACTGACGACCTGGCAGCCGAGGGTGTGGTCGCGAAAGATGCGATGTTGCCAAAGGCGCAAGCGGACTTGAACGCCCAGTTGGTAAAGTTTGGACAGAGCCAGCAAGACCAGGCTGGTAACTCGCGCGAGCAAACCACGACGACGTTCGAAAATGACGTCGAGCACGTACTGCTCGACGGTTTCAGTCCATGGCCACATGTCGGCCTATAGTGCCGCAGGGCGGGGTGGGGGTCAAGCCAACCGCTGGTGCTTCTGGCATTCTGGGGTTGGACTGCAAAACAACAACGCCCGATCGAGTCACTGGTCGGGCGTTCATCAAAAAAATGACCGTGTTTTCAGTGATGGGATTGGGATTTCCGGGATTCTGCACTTGCAGAGTGCGACCGATTCAGATGCGCGGTACGACGCGAAAGTCGATCTGGCGCTTGATGACGTCGACGCGCTCGACCTGGACGCGAAGCTTATCGCCAATTTTTATCACCCGCTTTGTCCGACGCCCCACCAGCCGTTCCAGCCGCTCATCGTATTGGTAGAAATCATCCTCCAGCCTTGAGACATGGACGAGACCCTGCATCAGGCTTTCGGGCAATTCAACAAAGAGCCCGAAATTCCTCACCGTGCACACCACGGCGTCCATGACATCCAGTTTCCCGCGCATCAATTGCAACTGGAAGTACTCCAGTTTCTTCAACTCGACGGATTCCTTCTCCGCCTCGGCGGCCACGCGTTCCGTTCGTGAGATGTGTTCGGAATCGCGCGCCAGTTCCTCCAGGCGGTAACGGTGAGAAGTGCGCTGTCCCGTCTGCAGGACCGAGAGCAGCGTGCGATGGACGAGCAAGTCGGCATACCGCCGGATGGGCGATGTAAAATGGGTGTAGAACTTCTTGGCCAACCCGTAATGTCCGACCGGATTGGTTGAATACCGCGCCTGCTTCAAGGACCGCAGCAGCGCGAGGTTGATCGCGTACTCTTCGGGCTTGCCTTCCACCTGCATCAGGAGCTTCTGCAACTCCTGGCGATGGGTCACGTCGCCGACCTTGTAGCCGAAACTCTGCGCATAGACACGGAAGTCCCGCAGCCTCTCCAAGTCGGGGTCCTCGTGAATCCGGTAGACGCACGGCACCTGCAACTGGCAAATGTGCTTTGCGACCGCTTCGTTGGCGGCGAGCATGAACTCTTCAATAAGTTGATGGGAGATGTCGTAATGGATCTTCTCGATATGCGTCGGTTTCCCGTGCTTATCGAGACGGACTTTCACTTCGGGAAACTCCAAATTCAGCGAGCCCCGGACAAAGCGCTGCTGCCGCAACTGCGAAGCCAGCCGCCACATCTTTTTCAATTCGCGCGTGAGTTCGTCCTTTGCGTCACGCGCCTGCAGCAGCGCGAAGGCGTCCTTGTAGGTCAGCCGATGCCGCGAACGAATGACACTCATGGCGAAGTCCATCTTGCGCACGACCAGCTTGGGCGTGAATTCGACGAACACCGACTGCGTGAGGCGGTCTTCGGCGGGCCGCAGACTGCACAAGTTGTTCGACAGCTTCTCGGGCAGCATCGGAACCACACGGTCCACGAGATACACGCTGTTGCCGCGGACGCGCGCCTCGCGGTCGAGAGCGCCACCGGGTTGCACGTAGTGCGAGACATCGGCGATATGCACGCCGAGCCGCCACCCTCCGCCGGGCAATTCATCGACGTTGATCGCGTCGTCGAAATCCCGCGCGTCGTCGGGATCGATGGTGACGATGAACGTCTTGCGGAGGTCGAGACGGTGCTGGTAGTCGGCGGCGGGGATTTTTTCGGGAATGCGGGCCACCTCGGCCAATGTCGGCTCGGCAAAATGAGTCGGGAGATGATATTTGCGGATGATGCCCAGGATATCGACGCCGGGGGCGTCGGACTTGCCGAGCACCTCGACGATTTCGCCCTCGGGGTTGACGTGACGCGACGTCCATTCGACCAGTTTGACGACCACCTTGTCCCCGACCTGCGCGTTCAGGGCCGGCTTGGTGTAGATGTCGTGAGGCATGCGCGGATCGTCGGGGATGACATAGTGAACGTGTCGGCCCTTCTGAAGCGTGCCGACGGCGGTTTCGCTGGCCCGCTCCAAAATGCGAATCACGCGGCCGGCCGGTTTGTCGGCGGCCTTGAATTTCGTCCGGTCACGATGCAGCCGGACCACCACCTTGTCGCCATGCATGGCGACGCCGGTATCTTCTCCCGCAACATAGACGTCGGGCTGCGGTTCGGCGCGGGCGGCAGGTTCGGCGGGAGGATCGGGTCGCACAAACGCGAAGCCATTCTGGTTGAACTCGATGGTGCCCACGACGAGATCGGCATCCTGCGGGAGGACGAAACGGTCCGTGCGAACGCGGATAACCTCGCCCCGGTCCAGCATTCCGGCCAGCACCCGGCGAAAATCGCGCCGTTCGCGGGCGTCCAGGCGGAGTTTGCCGGCCAGTTCATCACGGCGGAGCGGGTGATAATTCGGGGCGGCGAGAAGCGTCTGGATTTTCTGGCGGATGTCCATTAGATTGCGCGGCACGTTAGCACGGGCTAGATAGGCCCACCAATGAAAAAGTTTCTTCGCACGCTCGTCTTTCTGGCGTTGGCTGCCGCGCTGGTTGCGCTCGTCGTGCTGGGCCGGAGCAATCGCGCGTTGCGCCTGAAGGTTCGCGAACTGGGGGGCGAGATCCGGCAACTGGAACGGGAGCGGCGCGACCTGCAGCAGAAAGTGTCCGCCGCGCAACGGGGTCCGAAGCCGGAAGAACGGACCCTGGATCGCCAGCAGATCGAACAACAGACCAGCGAACTGCGCGGCCTGCCGTTCAAGAACCCGGTGCAGTACAAGATGATCGAGCGGACGGAGTTACGCCGCGTGCTCGTGGAGAAGGTCAAGGAACAGTACACCGAGCAGGAGATGCGCGATTACAACCGCACCCTGGCGACGATGGGGCTGGTGCCCGAGGGCACGGATCTGCTCAACGTCATCGTGAGCCTCTACAACGAACAGGTCGCGGCCTTTTACGTTCCCGAAGAGCGGGCG
>JBEKYJ010000246.1:0-4576 GCA_049511095.1 Verrucomicrobiia bacterium | reverse complement strand
TATCACAGCAGGGCACCGCCGAGCAGAGGTTGCCGACCATCGTGGCCCGGTTCCGAACACCCACCGAAGCCAGCCAGCCGGTCATCTCGCGAATCACCGGAAACTTCTTCGCGACGATGGGAGAATCCCTCAGGTCGCTGAAGGTGACAAGGGCGCCGATGGAGAGGATGCCGTTCTTGAATTCGATCTTGTTCAGACCGGGAATGCTTTTGATGTCCACCACGGCCGCCGGCGCCACCAAGTGCTCGGCGATCATGCTGATCAAGTCCGTCCCGCCAGCGAGAACCCGGGCCCGCGTTCCGTACCGCGCGAGAGTGTTGACCGCCTCGCGCAACGTGCCGGGCTTCACATATTCAAACTCGTGAGCGATCGCCATGGAAGCATCCTTACTTCGGCGGCAACAACGCGACGACCCGGCCCATCGCTGATTCCATTTCAATGCCGCGCAACGGGAAAAAACCGATCCAGCATCGTTGGTTGCTGAGTTTGTCGATCTCGCCACCGATGTTTTCGGCATGCACGAGTCTCTTCGGGAACAACTTGATATGCATGACCTGATAGTATTCGTCCGGCGGGAACAGTTCGTCCCACCCTTTGCCGTAGTTTGTCTTCAGCTTCTTCTCGGCCTCGGCGAAGCGTGCCGGATGCCAGTTGCGGATGATCGTATTCATCGGGTGGTCCGCACTGCCGCAGTCAACCCCGATCCACTTGAGTTTCATGTCCAGCGCCCACTGGTGAAAGCCCGGCCCGGGGCCGGGGTGCTTGACGAAATAGCGAACTTCATCGGACTCCTTCTGATCCCAGGCGTACCGGTGGTAGCCGGTGTTGATGATGAGAATGTCGCCTTTCTTGACCTCGACGTTCCTGGTGATCGTTTCCGGTGTGTACAGGTCATAATCGCCAACTTCCCTGGAAATGTCCGCGACGACGCCGGGGCCAATCCATTCTTCGATCGGCACCTGGCCGATGGATCTGCCGCTGGCGTGAAAATGGATTTCCCCATCCATGTGCGTGCCCACGTGGTTGCTGGTCGTGATGATCTGACCGTTCGCCCCCTGTCCCATGTGCGCGCCGGCAATGCGCTTGAAGTATTGGATGCCCAGCGGCATGTAGCTCGGCCACGGCGGCGTGTGAATGCTCAGCGGCTGCGTCAGGTCGTACACCCGCACCTTGTCCATGAACTGCAGGAATTGTTTGGTATTCATCTGACCCCCCTCATTTCTTCTTCAATGTTCTCGCGAATGCTTCGAACGCCTTCTTGAACGGTTCGAGCGGGGCGTTCAGCACACCCGCCCCGATCTGGCCGACGCCGGGCTCCTTGTGGGCGACGCCGGTATCGATAAACGGCAGGATGTTTTTCTCGATGACCTTGATCACATCGATCCCCGTCGGCGAGCCACGGAAATTCAGATACGGAATCTGGTAAACGTTGTTCTCCGCGGCGGTGATCTCATACATTTGGCGCGTGTACTGGATCGCGTCGTCGGTGCTCCCTCCGACGAATTGGACGATCGCGGGCGACGCCGCAATGGCGAATCCACCCAGCCCGTTGGTTTCCGTGATCGCACTGTCGCCAATGTCGGGGTTCGCGTCCGCTTTCGTGTATCCCGGGAAGAACAGCGCGTCCGGCACGTCGGCCGGGCCGGTGAACCAGTCGTCGCCGGTACCCGAGAGCTGAATGCCGAAATCAGTGCCATTTCGCGACATGACGACGACAATGCTACTGTTTTTGATTCCGCGCGCCGCGTCCAACGTCACCTTCGAGGCCGGCATCGAGAGATTCAGGAAAAAGTGATCGTTGCGATTGACGAATTCGAGCGCCTCGGAAACGGTCGCCGCGTCGTCGCAAGTCGTCACGATGGCCGGCGCGAGCATCCGGTAGAGAATCGATGTTGCCGCGCGGTTGCGGTTATGGACCTCGTCACCCATGTGAAGAGCCTGCGCGATGATGTTCTTCAGGTCGATTCGCCCGAGCTTGGCGATGGCGTTTTTCAGGGTGGGATACAGAACGTTCTCCATCCACTTGAGTTTCTGGACGACCGCCTCACTGTAGGCTCCGTACCGCAGCACCTTGCCCAGCCCCTCGTTCATCGTGCAATAGGCGGAATTGCCATACGCTTCATTTTTCAGGATGAATACCGGCATGGATGCGGATGTGACTCCGGCCATCGGGCCGACCGAATCATGTTCGTGGCAAGGTGAAAACTTGATCTGACCTGAAGCTGCGAGCCGCGCCGCCTCTTCGGCAGTCGTGGCGCGACCTTCATAGAGAAGCGCGCCGATAACCGCGCCCCGCATTGGGCCACACATCCTCTCCCAGGTAATCGGCGGACCCGCGTGCAGCAGCATTTCCTTGGTCATTCCGGGGATCACATCGATGGCCCGTTCCATGCCGATGAGTTGTGGCATTCCGTTCAGAATGATCTTCACGACCTCGGCGTTCGCTTTCTCGACTGCGGGCTGGAACGCCTTCACGTGTTTCACCAGCCGGACATCGACGTCGACTCGCGGTTTCCGGTCGACCTGCACCGCTGGCGCGTGAGCATCGTCCAACGCTTGTTTGAACCCTGACAGGCCGATGTTGACCACTTTCAGTTCACTGCCGAACAGTTCGTTTATCGACGTCATTTCCTTCCCAGGAATTGAATGATGCGGCCCGCCAGTTTGCAGGCGGCCGCGTTGGAGGGCATCACCAGCGCACCGGCTTTTCGCAGAGCAGCCTCAACCCGGCTACGGTTCTGTGGATCCCGATCTGTCCCGGTGATCGAGCAAACAACGGACACGGTTCGCGACGCCTGACGAATTACGCCCGAAAGTTCGGCCGTCGGATCGGGATTGGCACCATAGCCGAGAACAACATCAAGCAGGATCACCGCCGTCTCCGCGTCGGCTGTCTCCCCTTGGATCCGGCGATTCCGCAGCGAGTAGTCAATCATCGGGTGCGGACGGCCCACCGTGAACTCGTCTTCGCCGAGATCGACCAGGGTATTCTTCTGGCTTTTCAGAGAATCCTTGAGCTGCTTCGCGCGACCGGCGGGCGCGTTCGAGTAAACATTCGACAGCTGGTTGCTGAGGAGAATCTGCGCCTCCGCACAAAAAGTGCCGCCGCTGAAAAGGCCGCGCACGTATTGCTGACGTTTCGTCCGCTTACCGGCTTCGCGCCGTGCGATCCGAAGAATCTCTGCGTCCCTCGCGACAAGTTGCTTCGCGACGTCTTCTGGTTTTTTTCCGCGAGCCAACGCAACCGCCGTCAGTGCGGCCTCCTCGAGCGTGGACGGCCCGCCGGCTTTCGCCTCAGCCCCGATGAAGATCGTGACCACGGGCTTGTGGATTCTCTTGATCGCCTTGGCAATGCGACTGAGGACTTGCCGGTGAGGTGGTTTTGAAACGAGAAGGATCACTCCCGTGGCTTTGTCTTTTGCCAACGCTCTCAAGCCCTCCAAGAACATGATCCCGCCAACTTCCTTCTTCACATCGCGCCCGCCGGTGCCGATGGCCTGAGAGATCCCGGCGCCTTCATTGGAGATGATGCAACTCACTTCTTGAAGCCCGGTGCCGGCCGCCGCGACGATGCCGATATTTCCCCGGTTGACCGTGTTCGCGAATGCAAGTGGAACGCCATTGATGATGGCGGTGCCGCAGTCCGGCCCCATGACCAGCAATCCCCGTTTCCGGGCAAACTTCTTCAGCGCGATTTCCTGTTCCAACGACACGTTGTCCGAGAACAGCATGACGTGCAGGCCGTTCTCCAGCGCGCGCATCGCTTCCTCGCCGGCGAAGCGGCCGGCAATCGAAATCAATGCCAGGTTGGCGCCGGGCAAGACCTCGAGTGCCCCACCCAAACTTACCGGGTGAGATTCGCCGCCCGTGGTGGCGGGGCTCATCCTCTTTTTCAACAACCCGTCGACTGCGGCCAAGGCTGTTCCCGCCGCGGTTTCCGTGTTGGCCTTTACCGCAACCAGAAGATCGGTGTCGCTCGCGTCGTTGAACGTCGGCGGCAGCAGACCGCTGGACTTCAAAATCGCCTTGTTGGATCTTGTCCCCATCACCACTGCCGCGTCGGTGATGCCCGGCAGCCCAGCGATTTCTTTCCCGACGCGCATCAGCGTTACCGAGTCGAAATACGCGCCTTTTCGGACTTGTCCGACGACATTCATGAAACACGCACCTCAGGGCGCATCGTCATCAGGAAGCCCGTTCCCAAGTCAGCTCCGGAACTTCCGCCGACCGCGAACAACTTCTCGGCTGAATTGCGTACGGCCTCTTGACCGCCATGCAGCAGCGCGAGGATCAAGTCTTTCATGCGGCCGAAAAGCAAGCCTTGCCGGGCCAGATCCAGAAAGGAACTGGAGAAAATGTTCTTCGTCTGGGCCGCTGCAAAGACTTGATTCACGAGGCCGCGGAAGCTCTCTCCTCGCAGATTCAACCCGATGAGCAGACCGGCAATGAAGTCGTCGCCGCTCGGGGTCAAACCGATGCCGCACCCGCTGAGAGATCGCACGCCGTTCAGCCGGTCGCCATGAAAAACCTGATTCACACTGCGCTTCGCCTGCTCGACAAACGCGCGCTCAAAGCC
>JBEKYJ010000245.1:0-4641 GCA_049511095.1 Verrucomicrobiia bacterium | reverse complement strand
AGAAGGTCCCAAGGGTCCGGCTGTTCGCCGGTTAAAGCGGTACGCGAGCTGGGTTCAGAACGTCGTGAGACAGTTCGGTCCTTATCCACTGTGGGCGCAGCAGACGTGAGGGATTTGTTCCTTAGTACGAGAGGACCGGGAACAACGCACCTCCAGTATGCCGGTTATCCTGTCAAGGGTAGCGCCGGGTAGCTGTGTGCGGAAACGATAAGCGCTGAAAGCATCTAAGCGCCAAGCGCCTCCCAAGATTACGTCTGACGGTCGCAAGACCCTAAAGGCTCGGGGAAGACTACCCCGTTGATAGGCCAGGTGTGTAAACGCAGTAATGCGTGAGCTGACTGGTACTAATCAGCCGTGCGGCTTGATCACTTAAATCTCCCAGGCTCATCGCCCCGGGAAGTCGCTCGCAAGAGCGGCCTCCCGGACGCGACCGGGCTCAGGAAACGGTGATTTACAAACCAGCACGTTGCAGTCGTGCCCGCTCCTGTATGCAATTATCAGAGAACTTGTTCTTTACATAGAAGTTGTCGGCGTATCAGTCGCCGTGCCCGGTTTGAGCCGGGGATGAAGGTTGAGCGCAGACAGCTTCGAAGATTTCCCGGTGGTCTTGCCGCGGTGGTCCCACCCGTTCCCATTCCGAACACGGCCGTGAAACGCCGCAGGGCCGATGGTAGTGCCTGTATAGCTTGCGCGAGAGTAGGTCGCTGCCGGGGTAATTTATGAAAAGCCCGGACACAGAAATGTGTCCGGGCTTTTTGTTGTTTTGAGCACTTGCTGTGGTAGCATCACTGCTGAATGCGACCACAAGTTTACATCCTGAACATCCGGCCGATCAACTGGGATGAGTGCGACAGGGTAAAGATCTTCGGGACGCGTGGCGCCAATCGCAGTGGGCTGGAACGGGGCGACGTTCTTCTCGTAAGGCGCACGGGCAAGGACTATGGGTGCCTACGGATTTGGGAGTTCGAAAGCGAAGAGACGGCAACCGACGTTCCTTGGACCGACTCGGAGTACACTTGGAAGCAATCCTTCCGGGAATTGGCCAGTTTCGCGTCTCCGTTTTGTGAAGAGTTCGCCGGCACTTCCAAGTACTCGTCGAAGGTGGCACTCTCGGCGATGCGTCTTGCCGGTAGCATCGTGCATCTCAAACCAGATGAACTCTCTCGCTATTTGGCAGCGGTGCTTCGTGAGAAGAGTTCCGAGATGAGCGACGACCTGAGAGGAAAGTTACGCCAACTCGTTACGACAGAAGAGACGGCGGCGAAACCTCCACCTCAGCAGCCACGTCCGGCATCTCGACCGAGCGACATCGTAGGCGAGCCGATTAACTATCGAGGAATCATCTACGCACCCCTTAATGAAGCTGGTGTAATCTTGTTGTTCTCCAGAATGATGGAGGACTTGGGAATCATCTACGAATCGAGCCCAGCGATGTTTCCGGATATGATCGGGCGAATTAAGACCGTGCGAGGCTTCGAAAGGGTGCGCATCGAGTTCGAATTTGTGAGCAGTAATTTCTTCTTGCATAAACATGACCCGACCGGCTGCGACATGATTGTGTGTTGGGAGAATGATCTGTCTGCGAACAGGGCGGAGCAATTGGAGCAAAGCGGCGTGAAGATACTCGCCTTGTCTGAGATCATCGAACGCGGATTAACGAACGAAGTCCGCGAAGATCCCGGAGACTACTCAGTCCCCACCTGACGCCTGTTTAGCCTCTCAAGCTTCTTGGCTAAAGCCATGATGTATCGCTAAGCGATATATCATCGCCCCCAACGCGCCTCAGCCGCCGAGCACGCGGTTCATCGCCTCGGAGAATTGACGCCATTTTTGCTTTCTGATGTGCAGTTCGGACAGGCCTTTGGCTGTGATCGTGTAATTCCGTCGCTCGCGTGATTTGCCGGCTTTCACCCAGCGGGCTGTGACCAAGCCGCGTCGTTCCATGGCGGCGAGCAGGGGATAGAGCCGGCCAAATGCGAACTGAAAGTAGTGGTGCGATCGCGTGGCGAATTCTTTGCGGAGTTGGTAGCCGTGCTGCGGGTCCTCGGCCAGCAACGCCAGCACGAGGGTCTCCGCGTTCCCATGCAACATCTTTCGCTCCAGCATACCCATGATATATCGCTAAGCGATATATCATGGTTTCCAAGGCTGGGTCAATCTGCAAGAACCTGATGCAGAAAGTCCAGAATTCACCGCGTGAGGGTTGCGCCGACGGCAGGCATTCGGCGCGTTTCTGAACGGCCTCGCAAAAAAGATGATACAAAAGGCTGTTGAAGATACGCCAGGATCGCTGAAACGGCGCGGCCAGCGGTCGTATCCTGCCCAAATGCACGGGGATTTGGCTGGCGGTAGGGCTGGACCGCCGGGTCTGCCGACGTTTTCAGTGGCTTCGCATGGGACGATGACGTGGTGAGAAGAGCAGCAACCAGCACGACCACACACGGCGAGTCTTAAAAAGCCAAGATAAAAACTATCGCGCTTACGGAACCGAGTCTTTGGTGAGCTTTACGAGCGTCTTCCACATCTCGTCGGGCTTCTCGCATGCGAGCAGTTCTTTGCGCGCGTCGGCTGACTCGAAGGTGCGGACGAGACCGGCAAGCAACCGCAGATAAAACGCCGTCGCGGGTGTGGGAATCACGATGAAAAAGAAAATTTTGCTCAGGTGATCCTCGGTCGCGCCGAAGTCGATGCCTTTCTCTTTCAATCCCACGGCGAACGTCAGGCCGCCGCCCTCGACGTCGCGCACGTGCGGGAACGCCAGTCCATGCTCCACCGCCGTGCTCACGATGGCTTCACGCCGCAGCGCCAACTCCGCCAGTGTTGCCGCATCCTCGGCGAACCCCCCGTCGCCGAGCACCTTTGCCAATTCGCCGACGACCTCCTCGCGCGTCGTCGCCGCGAGGCTCGGGACCATCAACGTCGCCGCCGAAAAGCGCGCGATCCCGACCTGAACAGGACGATTCCTCTCATGCTTCTTCTTTGGTTGCCGCGCCACGGTGTCGGGGTAGAAGAGGAAGCGTCCGCAATGCGGACAGGTCTGCATTTCCTCGCCCGCTTTTGCGGCATTCACCACCGCGGTCGGCACGGCCAGCGCGCAGCGCGAACAACTCCCGTTCGCGAGCGGTACCACGGCCAATGGGTAGCGCTTCTGCAAACGATCATACCGATCCGCGATGCCCTCGGGCAACTGGGCGCGGATTTTCGCGATGGATTTTTCCAACTGCGCGAGCGGCATCTTCGAGTTCGACGCCTTCTGCTCTTCCTTGGCAAAGTTCAATTCCTGCAACTGGATCAATTGATTGAGAATATTATTCATGAGAGAGGTAACGGTTGGACTGACACGGAATAATTCTAACAATTTTGCGGCGGCAACTAAAGAAAAAACTTGATCGGGGCACGGTTTGGCCATCGCGGGGTTTGCCGCCCTGACCCCTCGACCTCGCTTGGCGTCGAGTGCGACCGCCAAGAAGGGCACCTGATCATGCCGACAACGCGGGAGGAATCGCTTTCCCTCGGCGCTCGAACGGGTTACCATGGCAGCCATGACGCACGCACCCATCCACTTTGGCAACATCATGATCGGAAGTGTTCCCCGGGTCGTGGGCACAGTCTCGCAGGCAGCCACGCTCGCGCAACTGGCCACCGGCACGGAGCGCGATTGCGACATCGTCGAAATCCGCCTCGACCTCATCGGCCCCAGCACGCCCCGCTGGATCGAACAGGCGAAAGCCATCGAGGGGCGCGGCCTGCCCGTCATCGTCACCATTCGCCTCATGGAAGAAGGCGGCCAATGGAAACAGACCGACCAGTCGCGCCTCCCCTTGTTCGAGAGCGCCTTGCGACAACTCACGTCGGCGGACATCGAATTGCGCAGCCCGCTCGTCGAGAAGGTTTCCACGCTGGCCTATCAGCGCCGACGTCCGCTCATTGTCTCGTATCATGATTTCAAGAAGACGCCGCCCCGGGACGAACTCAGAAAGATCATGATGGGGGCTGCCAACTACGGCAGCGTGGTCAAGATCGCCACGTTCACCAAGACGGAAGAGGATCTTGCCGCATTGCGGACGTTGTTCCAGGGAAACTGTTCGGCGTCGATCTGCGTCCTGGGCATGGGACCGCTCGGCCCGCAAACGCGCACCGAATTCCCCAAACTTGGCTCATGCCTCACCTACGGCTATCTGGATGCGCCCGTCGCGCCCGGGCAGGTTTCCGCGCGCGAACTGATGCAGGAGTTGGGCGGACAGCATGCGGGATGACGATCGTGAAGGGTGCCGATCCCAGAGCCGTCGACAAATTCATCGCCACACTTCCACAACCTCGGCGTGACATTCGCGCCGCCGAGTTCACCCGCTGGGTGAAACAGGCTGTGGCGCTAAACGCCGTGCCGCGATCTGGCAGTACTTCTTCGAAACGTCGACGTGGATGAAGTGCCGGCCCGTTTTCTTCGCGATCACGGCCACGGTTCCCGTCCCGCCAAACGGGTCCAGCACGACGTTGCCCCGGTAACTATAGAATTTGATGAGCCGATAGATCAACTCCTCCGGGAACGGGGCTGGATGTCCTTCCACCTTCTCCGGGGCTTTGGCGGAAGAGGCTGTCTTCCGGCGTTTCGGCGGATACAAACTGTTCAAGAATGGCAGG
>JBEKYJ010000244.1:0-4718 GCA_049511095.1 Verrucomicrobiia bacterium | reverse complement strand
CTCACGAGTGATCCGGCGGGGGCTGAATTCTTCGTGGACGAGAAGAGCCTCGGTGCGACCGGTGAGGTTGTTGCAAATCTGGATGTTGGCCCGCACACGCTCGTGGCCAGGTACTCGCTGTTGGGGGAGCAGTCGCATGAAGTCAACGTCATGCGCAACCACACGAACAAGTTCGTCTTCACATTTCCCCATGCCACCCTCACGGTCAGCAGCGACCCGGCGGGCGCGACCGTGTTTGTGGGGACCAACCAACTGGCGGGGAACACGCCCTTGACGGTATTGGTGCCCCCGGGGCGCGTGGCCATCGTGGTGAGCAAGGGAAATCAAAGCGCGGCCTTGGAAACCAACTTGAGCACGGGGACGTTATGGACGCCAGCGGTGACGCTCACGAGTGGCGAAGGCTGGCTGGATGTGGACAGTGATCCAACGGGGGCGGATGTCTATTGGGGAGAGAAGCCGTTGGGGAAGACGCCGTTGAAGGCGGCTCCTGTTGCCCAAGGGCTACAGGAGTTGGTGTTGAAGTACCCCGAGCTGGAGGATGCAAGGCAAGCGGTGCAGGTGTGGGCGGATCGGACGAATCAAGCGCCCGTGGTGCGGTTTGCGTATGGCAGCCTGACGGTCACGAGCGATCCGAGCAACGCGACGGTGTGGGTGGATGGGAAGCTGGTCGGCACGAATCCGGTTAAGCCGGGGCGGATGCAGTTGGAGATAGGGGCGGCGGATTACCAGAGCGAGTTTGTGGATGTGGACATTGTGTCGGGCCAAACTACGAAGACAAACGTGGTGTTGAGGCGGGGAACGGGCAAGCTGGTAATCGACAGTGAGCCGCCGGGGGCGCAAGTTTTTCAAGTCTTTGTGGATGGGCAACCGAGAGGGCTGAGTCCACTCACGATTGAGAGTCTGGCAGGTGTAGCGCATGAGGTGCGCGCGGCCTACGGTGAGCAAGAGAAGATGAGGACGGTGACGGTGAAGAAGTCCGGGGAGAAGACGGTGTCCTTTAGATTCGTGGTTGGGCCGCGGGAGATGACCAACAGCCTTGGGATGGTGTTGGTATGGGTGCCGGGAGTGCCCGAAACGGGCAGCGGATGCTGGGTTGGGAAGTACGAGGTGACGCAAGAGGAGTATGAACGCGCCATGGGGAACAACCCGAGCAAATATCGCGGTCCGCGGCGGCCCGTGGAAGAGATAGACTATCAGGAAGCGGAAGACTTCTGCAAGAAACTTACTGAGCGCTCGGGTGATAAGTACTTCCTGCCGACGAAAGACCAATGGACGTTCATCCGTGGCGATGCGGAATTGAATGACCAATATGCCTGGATGGGCAAGGACTATCAGGTTGCAACGTCACCGGCGGGAGAGAATAGAAAACCGAACAAGTTTGGTTTGTACGACGTACTGGGCAACGTCTGGGTGTGGTGCGCGGATGCCAAAGTCAGGGGACATGCGTTCGATTCTATAGGGGGCGGTCTTCGGGGAAGGATAACCAAGGATGATGAACAATCGGACGCTAAAAAGGCGGGAGATTTGGGATTTCGTTGCCTCATGGTCTCCAATGCAGTTGCGCGTGTCAGTTCTCACTGAATTCCCCTCTTGCGAGTCTTTCCACATGGGGCGTGATGGAGGAAACGCTTGCCGAGCGCCCTCCAGCCGAAAGTTCTCAGGGCGAGCTTCGCAGGTTTGACACGCAACGCAGGAACATTACCCTCGCTTGCGTTCTCAACCACGCCCTGCCGAGTGACTATCGGTATGGTGACCCTGTCCGTTGGAGCATCCATGCGGCACCATTTTCCACTTTTTTGAAAGATGAGCTCGTCTGCGAATATATCTTTATACAGGTATCCATTGTCCGGCAGGTGTGGTGCTGGTTGGGCTGATACCGTTGAGGGATCGCGGCTGTGGTTTCAGACCATACTGAGTAACGTGTGTCCGGTCGTCAACCCAGACATCAAGGCGTGAGCCGAGGGAGGGCGCCGCATTCCGCATCGCTCGTTTCAGTTGGGCGGTAGATGCTCGGTAGTGCCCGTAATATCGTTGTGGGCGGACGCCCCCGAATAATGTTGACTACGGCTAGGGTTTCTGCAAAAAGGCGTGCGGTGGGGAATTGGAGAAGCTGTCTGCCTGGAAGTTTCATGCCAATTAGATCAGTCGGATTGTGGGCTGTGGTCTAGGGGTTTCGGAAGGGTCCGCGTGAGGGCGTACGAGTGAGAAGCCGGAGGACACCATGACAAAGACTGCTTTCAAAAAGCTGGCCGCATCAACAATGCTTTTCGTCTTCGTCAGCCAGCAAACTGTACTGGCGAATCCCCAAGGGGGTGTCGTGGTTGCAGGCACGGCAACAATCAACAACCCGTCTCCGAGTGTCGTTGCCATCAATCAATCCTCTCCGCGAACGATCATCAATTGGCAGGACTTTTCCATCAACCCAGGCGAAATCACGAAGTTCATTCAGCCGTCTCCGAGCGCCGTTGCGTTGAACGAGGTGTTTTCGGGCAATCTATCGCGGCTGTACGGCAGTCTTCAGGCGAATGGCAGGGTTTACCTCATCAATCCCAGCGGGATTATCGTCGGCCCCGGCGGCCAGATAAACACGCGGGGTTTCCTGGCCTCGACCCTGACAATCGACAACTCGCAGTTCATGAAAGGCGGCGATCTCAAGTTTGCAGGGGATTCGACTTCTGGAATCCAGAACAACGGAGTCATCGATGCCATTGGCGGAGACGTTTATCTGATCGCACGCACGGTGGACAACTCGGGTACAATCCGTGCGCCAAAGGGAACGGTGGGGCTGGCCGCCGGCTCCGAGGTGCTGCTGGCGCGGACGGGAAGTGAGCGGCTTCAGGTTGCGGTGGGCAATTCCGGCGCTGGCCAAGCGGCGGTCGGGGTCAACAATGCGGGACAGATTGAAGCGGCGGCCGCCGAACTGAAAGCGGCCGGTGGGAACATCTATGCCTTGGCGGTCAACAACGGCGGCATCGTTCGCGCTACAGGAATCGCAAATCAGAACGGGAAGATCATTCTGACGGCTGATGACGGCAATATCCAGAACTCGGGCACACTCACAGCCAAGAACGCTGATGGCAGCGGCGGCACGATCATCATGGACGGCGGTCACAACGCGACCACGCCGTCCACGGTGATCAACTCTGGCGACATCGAAGCGCGAGGCGACGCTGTGGGTACCCAAGGCGGGACAGTCGAGATGCTCGGTGACCATGTCGGACTATTTGGCAGCGCCCTGGTCGACGTCAGCGGCGATGCGGGCGGCGGTACGGCTCTTATCGGCGGGGACCTCCACGGCGCAAACCCACTGATTCAAAATGCCGAAGCTACTTACGTAAGCGCTGATGCGACTATCAGAGCCGATGCCCTCACCTTGGGCAACGGCGGCGAGGTTGTGGTGTGGGCGAATGACAGCACAGCGTTTTATGGAAACATTTCTGCCGGCGGTGGAGCGATGGGTGGCAATGGCGGATCTGCCGAAGTGTCAGGGAGAAACACCTTGATTTATGGTGGGTTTACAGATCTGCTTGCACCGTTGGGAGCCCGGGGCACCCTGCTTCTTGACCCGGCCACAATCACCATACAAAGTGGTGGCGCTGATCTGCTTTCGGGAAATGAGCTGTTTACGGACAATCCAGGCGGTAGCGTAACGTTCGACCCGACGATTGTGGTTGCGGCGCTGAACGGCGCGGATTTGACTCTGCAAGCCAGCTCGGACATCAATGTGAACAGCACAGTCGATGCCTCCTTGAATGCCAGCCCCGGCAACCTCACTTTGAATGCGGGCCGCTCTATCACGCTGGGTAACAATGTCGCAATCATCGTGCAAGGGTCATTCACCGCCACAATCAACGACAGCGGTGCAGTGGCGGCGAACCGAGTGCCGGGCGCGGCTACCTTCGCGATGGGTGGGGGCTCATCCATCACAGCCGCAGGCGGGATTTCCATTTCCGCAGGCACGCTTTCTTCGGACGACACCGGCCCGACCAGTATTGGCGCCAACACCGGCAACATGACGTTGCAAACGTTGATCACCTCTGCGACAACGGCCGGTGGTAACGGCGGCGGCATCACGATCAATAATAACGCTGCGTCTGGCAAGAACATCACAGTGTCCGGCTCGTTGACCACGAGTGGGGCGGCCAACGGCGCCGGTGCGGGAGGCAATGCGGGCTCGATTACTTTCAATGCGAGCGGGGTGGCCAGTGTGGGTACGATCAATGCCAATGGTGGTAGCGGTACAGGCGCAGCAGGTGGAAATGCTGGATCAATCTCTGTAACCGGGACGGGCGGGATCACACTCAACAACAATGGAACGGCAGCGGGTGGAACTGGAACCAGCGTTGGCAACGACGGAACGTTTACGTTCAACAATGCCGTGACCTTGGGATTGGCGGACGTCAACCTGACGGCGTCGGCAGTGACCTTTGGCGGTACGGTCAACGGGGCGCATGGGCTGACGATCACCGGCAACGGGACGTTCAGCAGCACGGTGGGCAACAGCGCGTCACTGAGTTCGGTGCACGTGACCGGTGCGACGGCGCTCAATGGCGGGACGGTCACCACCAGCGGGGCGCAAGCCTATGACGGGGCAGCGACGCTGGGAGCGGATGCGACGCTGATCGGGACGACGCTGAGCCTGGGCGGCGTGACGGGTGGGGGGCACAGTCTGACGTTGAACAACAGCGCGGCGGGGACGTTGAACGGGGCGGTGAGCG
>JBEKYJ010000243.1:0-4810 GCA_049511095.1 Verrucomicrobiia bacterium | reverse complement strand
AGAATCGTGATAATCTGTTCTTCGCTGAATCGCTTCCGTTTCATCTTGGCTCCTTGTGGCTCCCGCCACTTTATCGGCCAAGACTCACTCTGCAAACTGTCCAGTTTCAGGGGGCAAGGTCATCCGCGCCTGCTCGACATCGCGCACGCGCAAGTCAATGTGATCGAAGAGACGGGATTTCATAGCCTATCATTTTACCTTCGATCCGGTCATTGCTTTATACTGAGAGTCGAGGTGCGGCGCGAGTGCCCTCATAAGAAGTGCAACTACTCGGTTGAGTTGACCGCAAAAGGCGCGCAGTTCACGCACCTTCGACTGTACGTATCTATTTGTGGCTACGTTGACGATATATTTTGGCACAACCGCGGATTTCGCCTGAACTACAAAGTAGAAGATGCCCAGTCGATGCAGCTCCGCGTCGGAATACCCAGCTCTATGAGAGACGAGATTTCGAGTTGGCTTGAAGCGATCTATGGCTTTCTCCATCAGGGTCAAGCTTTCAGCGACAACAGTGCCCTTCACGTAGGAGTTGTTCAGGATCACGTTGCGCCTGCAATTGCGCGGGGGGTTGCCCAGACGCAACACGTCATTCGCAAGAATTAAGCTTCGGTCGAAGACAGTGGTCGTTCGGACGAGATAGCCTTCGAGATGGTAAATGATGTGCCTGTAGCGCGTCACTCCCTCCTTCTTTGCTGCGGGAGTTGCTCGATAATTCATGAGAAAAGCAGCAGCTTGTTCTAACTGCTCACAAATACCAACAACCTCGCCGGCAGATACCAAGACTGACCTAATGTATTCTTCGTGTGGCTCCAACTTCCGACGCTGGACGATGTGGCCCCGTTTGTCGGGTCCAAATGCAGTGCGCAGAAAGTCGTTCGAAAGTTCCATGCCTCTGCGAACGAGATTCGTTTCGTATAGTTCGGAGCTATGCATAGGAGAGGGTCTGCGGTCGTAGGCTCGCTACAGTTTCGGTTCAGATTGAGATTCAACCGGCATAAGTAGCCGACTGCAAAGCTGCGCGAAATGCAGGCGGTAATCCGGAGCCCCCTGAGTATTGTTGGCGTGGTCATTCCACTTTGTGGCACGCCTCCATCGTGGACGCGCCTCAGCGACCATCTTGATCTGCTCTTCTGTTGGCAAGCACCGACATACCTCTTCGTGTTCAGATGGATCAAACAGCTCGATGGTGAAGCAGGGATTACAAATCGTCAGAGCTTTGGCAATTAGTTCATTCCTCATTCTGCGGCACGCCTCTCGAATGTTATGCAACAGTTTTAGATTGGGCGGTGGGCGTAACGCTTGTCTAACATCATCGAGACTGACGAACTCGACGGCATCCCGTTCTGCCGCGTCATAAAGTTTTGTGAGTTGTTCTTTATCCGTGGGATTGAGGCGCACTCGCACAGTTCCGACCTCAAATCCTCGCTGTCTCAGCCATGCCATCCTCATAGCCTGCCACTTGTTCAACTGACCCGAGTTGGTCTTGATTTCGAGTGCATGGAGCCTGCCTTCCTTTGCCGCAAATAGGTCTATCCTTCCGGGGGCACCTTTCCAATGCTCAAACCAGCTGGTGAGAGCGGGGTTGCGATGACATTCTTCATGAAGCGCCAATATGAAATGTTCGATCTGAAGTTGGGCTTTGATAGGGCAACTGGCGATCTCGCAACCCTGAGCACATCTACCTGTGACGGCGAGGTACGTAAGTTTTTCTGTGCACTCGAATCGAGAGTCTTTGCATTCCGCGAAGAATTCGGAGGGGGCATTCTGGCATGGGGTTCCTGAAACCCCGCATTTCAGCATTCGAAAGCAATTTCCGGCTAACTCATTAAGCTTCTGGCATTCCAATTCGGGCAGTTTGTCCTCGTCCCAAAGGGTCTTTGTCAGAGCATGACCATAACCAAAGAAAACGTCGTCGTCTCGCACTCGTCTCCAGAGCGTGTGGCCCACATGCGTGACAAATTCACCCCTGCAGATCCTATACCCCGATTCGCGCAGCCACGACATAGCAACTACTTCGCCAAAATCTCCAATGAAATTAGTATGCGAATCCCACAAAACGCGTTCTCTCCTAGTTCCCGCAGTAGGGAGCGCCAGAGGTGGGGCTGCAGCGGGCGAGGGAACGACCAGGCCTGAACCGCATGACGGGCACTGGACAGCGAAGCCAGCGCCGGCCGTATCAATCACGATGGACTGCTGGCATCTGTCGCAGTGGAAGAAGATGTCCATAGTTGGCCTCGACAAAAATCTAAACTGACCGGTCGCTTATGGGCGATCGCTCAACTGTACACGACTCGACAGATATCAGTTAACGACCCCATTGTGAGGATTATTCCGTTTTCTGTCGACGGCCGTGCCTCGTTCCATAGAATGAGGCGGTACTCATTCTGGGATGGTATTCTTGCGCGCTTTAAAAAGACCAGACGCACTGGATCGTCCTTCTGAACCGGAACCGTATCTCCCTCAAAGTACTCAACCGCGCGACCATACAATCTCCATCCGGGCATATTGGTGGTAACACCTCTGTTTAGTCGTGCACGGAATTCCGGAAAATCTCTAATCTCTACGCATGCGTCACACCGGAACTCATCATAGAATTGCCTTTCGTATGTCGTGGTAAGGCAAAGCATGTAGTAGTCGGGGAGTTGTATGTTTAGCCTTACTTCCAAGACGCTCGTGACTTGTATTGGCGATTGACCCTCTGGAGTGACAAGGATTCGCCCGTCGTTTGGCTTGAGTCTGTGCTTGCGCACTTGTTCTTCGTCGCGTTGCGCCACTGGCAGTTCCTCATTTGAGTAGAGACGAGCATGTCCGAACCAAACAGCGCCACAATGGACAAACCTCTCGATGCGATCCCGGCAATCAAACCGATAAGCAACTGTTGGCTGATCAATCTTAGTACTCATCGCTACGCAGTGTAATCAGGCAGAGACCCTTCGACAAGCTCAGGGTGACAATTAAGAAGAGAACTCCGTGTAGCTTCTCCAATTGCGGTCGAGAAGGAGGTCTTCCCTCCGGAAACGACGGCAAGCGGAGCGCTGCGGCGCGGTGGGCCACCGCGCCCTACCTTTGCGACGGATCGAACGTGATGACTTCCTTCTTCCACCCCTTCGGGCAGAGGATGGTTTCGCTGGGGGTGGTGCGGGCGACGATTTGGCCGCGGCGCATGACGAGGAGGCGGGGGGCGATGCGGCGGAGGGCGTCGAATTCGGTTTCGGCGTCGAGGAGCACGAGGTCGGCGGGGTTGCCGACGGTGAGGCCGTAGTCTTTGTCGGTGGCGCCGAAGGCTTCGGCCGGGTTGGTGGTGATCATGTCCCAGACTTGCGGGATTTCACTGGCGCCGCTCATCTGGCCGTAGTGAATCCAGACAAAGGCAACTTGGAGTGGATCGCCGACGCCGAGGGGGTACCACGGGTCCATGATCGAGTCGTGGCCGATACCGACGTTGACGCCCGCGGCGAGGAGTTCTTTGACACGCGTGTGGCCGCGGCGTTTGGGATAGGTGTCGAAACGGCCTTGGAGGACGGAGTTGTCGCACGGGTTGGTGACCATGTGGAGGCCGGCGCGTTTGATGAGGCGGATGAGTTTGAAGGCGTAGGCGTTGTCCACGCTGTGCATGGAAGTCGTGTGGCTGGCGGTGACGCGACCGCTGAGGCCGTGCTTGATGGTCTCGGCGGCGAGCACTTCGGTGAAGCGCGAGTTGGCATCATCGGTCTCGTCGATGTGCAGGTCGAGCGGCTTGTGAAACTGCTGGGCGAGGTCGCAGGCGAATTTCACGTCGGCAACGCCGTCGTCGCGGGTCATTTCGTGGTGGGGGATGCCGCCGACGATGTCGCAGCCGAGTTCCATCGCTTGTTCCATGAGGCGTTCGCCGTTCGGAAACGCGTAGATGCCGTCCTGCGGAAAGGCGACGAGCTGGATGTCCACGAGACCCGCGAATTCCTGTTTCACCTCGAGTAGGGCCTTGACGGCGGTGAGTCCGGGATCGCACACGTCGACGTGACTGCGGATGCGGGTGACGCCGTGGGCGAGTTCCCATTTGACGGCGAGCGTGGCGCGGCGTTTCACATCGTCGAAAGTCAACGTTTTCTTGCGTTCGGCCCAAATCTCGATGCCTTCGATGAGCGTGCCGCTTTGGTTGAAGCGCGGTTGGCCGGCGGTGAGCACGGCATCGAGATGGACGTGAATATCGGTGAATGTCGGTGAGACGAGTTTACCATCGCAGTCGATAATCTGCCGCGCGCGCGCCGTCATTTTCGGGGCGATTTTGGCGATGAGGCCGTCGTTGACGCCGATGTCGACGTTCTTGTCGTGTCCGCGTACGCGCGCGTTGCGAAGAATCAGATCCATAAGGAAAGCGCCTTCGTTGGGGGCATTGTAACCCGTGGATTGAGGAGCGAAAGTCAATTTTAAAAAGGCGTTGACGGTGGTGGAGGATGGTGTTATCACCAAGTGGTAACGCAAGGAGGAAGGTGTTGATATTATGAAGAGTCTCACAAGGATTTTCCTATCGTTGGCCCTCGTCGGAGGCGCCGCCCTGATTTTCAATGGATGCGCGACCCAGCAGAAACGGATGAAGCCCGTCAACGAGGAGCAGAAGAGCGAGTTCCTGAAGGGGATGGACGTGGTGGAAAAGCCGGAGCTGGAGCCTGAATGGGCGGATTTCGTAAAAGATCATTATCCGAACTGGCGTCGGCACTACTGGGTGGATCGCGGTCAGTGGGGCAACCGCGGCTACATCGTCGGGCGTCCGTCAGCGGAGGCTGAGCCGGTCGTCGAGACGCAGATCACGCCGCTACCACCCGCGCAGTCG
>JBEKYJ010000242.1:0-4874 GCA_049511095.1 Verrucomicrobiia bacterium | reverse complement strand
ATGAGCACCGGCGTCGGCGGCACGCTGCCCTATCGGCTCTCCGGCGAACGCGCCATGGGCGAAGGCGTGGAAGCGACCACCCGCCGGTTCCCGACGTGGTTTCATCCGCGTCTGCGCTTTTTCGTCGGGCGCGAGGACCGCTTGCCCGTCGACGGCAACCTGCTCGTCGCGCTCGCCGCCCCGCGAGCGTGCCTCATTTCGTTTGGGGTCCATGATTCCGTGTCCGACCCGTGGTCGGACGAGCAATCCTACCTGTCCGCGTTGAAGGTGTATCGTTTCCTCGGCCAGCCGGAGAATCTGGGCCTGCAATGGCGGTACGGCCTGCACGCGGTGTCCACGGAAGATGCCGAGCGCATGCTCGATTGGTTCGACATCCAGTTCGGTCGCTTGGACCACACCTGGCAATCCGATCTGCTTTTCAACTACGATTTCGAGGCGTGGCGCACCCGTAGCGGCGAATCGGTCAATCTCACCAACTATCCCGCGCACGGTTCGGAAGATATTCTCAAGCCGACCGGCAGCGCGATCACCACGCCGGGTCAATGGGAAAGAAAAGCTGCCATCGTCCGCCAATCGGTCGAGTGGATGCTGGGCAAGCGACCGCCGCGGACGCCGAGTCAGCCAATGGACGTGAAAATTTCAGCGGGCGCGGGAACCAACAACCCGCCTGCGCCGTCCATGCTCGACGATTTGCCGGGCATTGCGATGCGCGCGGGCGAACACGCCGGGTGGCGCAAACCCGAAAGCGATCTTGTGGCGATGCGGCGCGGCATCCGCTTCGGCGACGGCGCCACGGGCGATTTGTACTGGCCCAAGGCCACCCCGCCCGATGCAAAATTGCCGGTTGTGATCTGGCTTCATGGGTACAACTATCCCATGGGCTACGAATGGGAGTATCACTGGGACCTCAGTCCGATTCTGGCGCTCGTGAAAGCGGGCTACGCCGTCTTCGCGTTCGACCAGACCGGCTTCGGCCGGCGCATCTTCGAGGCGCAACAGTTCTACGAGCGCTTCCCCCGCTGGTCCCAGTTCGGCCGGATGGTCGAGGACACGCGCGCGGCGATGGACGCGCTGGAACACGTGAGCCTTGTCGATCCACAGCGCATCTATCTGTTCGGTTACTCGATCGGCGCCACCGTGGGCATTTACACCGCCGCGCTCGATGCGCGGGTGCAAGGACTCGTGGCCATTTGCGGCTTCACGCCGATGCGCTCCGACGCGGCCGAACGCGGGGCGGGCGGCGTGGCCCGTTACAGCCATGAACACGGGCTCATTCCGCGCCTTGGTTTTTTCGTGGGCCATGAAGCGCAGATTCCCTACGATTTCGACGAATTGCTGGGCGCCATCGCGCCGCGTCCCATCCTCGTGATGCAGCCGCAACTGGATCGTGACGCCCATATCGCCGACGTGCGCGCCGCCATCGCGCAGGCCACCAAGGTCTACGGGCTGTATGGCGCGACCGACAAACTTGCGCTGTACGAACCGTGGGATTACAACCGTCTGCCCGAGGCGTCCCAGGATTGGGTCGTGAAGTGGATGACCGAGAACCTTCGCCCCAAGGTAAATCCATGAGAATTTTGCTTCTTTGCTTCTTCGCGGTGCTCGCCCCGGTCGCGCGGGCGGAAACCAATGGCATCTTCGACGTGCGCGCCTTCGGCGCCACCGGCGACGGCAAGACCAAGGACACCGCTGCGTTCCAGAAAGCGCTCGACGCGTGCGCCGCCGCGAACGGAGGCACCGTCACCGTCACATCGGGTGTTTACCTTGTCGGGAGCATCGTCATCGGCTCGAACACGACGCTGCAACTCGACGGTCGCGCCAGTCTCCTCGGCAGCCCCGACATCGAGGATTACCCGCTCGTGCGCGTGCGTTGGGAGGGCGAGTATGCCCAGGGCCACCGCGCGCTCATCGCCGCCGAAAAGGCCGACCACATCGCCATCAAGGGACGCGGTACCATCTACGGGCCGCCGATCACCGTGAGCCGACTGCGCAATCCGCGCGGCCCGGCCCTCATCGAATTGGCCGAGTGCAACAACGTCACGCTGGAGGGATTCACGACGCAATACCAGCAACTCTGGTCCATCCATCCCGTCCTGTGCCAAAAACTCGTTGCGAGCAATCTCACCATCCGCTCCGTCAGTTTCAACGGCGACGGGATCGACATGGACTCCTGCCAAGGCGTGCTCATCGACCATTGCAGCATCGATACGGGCGACGACGCCATCGCCCTGAAATCCGGCCGGGGCTCGGCGGCCGTCCATCTCGCCCGCCCCACGCAGGACGTCGTCATCAAGGATTGCTCGCTCGTCAGCAGCATCTTCGCCGGACTGGCCATCGGCTCGGAATTGTCCGGCGGGATCCGCAACATCCGCGTTGAGAATTGTTTCATCAAGGGCCGTCAAAACGGCATTTCGTTCAAGAGCCGCGACGGTCGAGGCGGTTTCATCGAGAATTTTACCGGCGAAAACCTGCTGATCGATCACTCACCCACGTTTATCGATATCAACCTGCTCAACAAAGGCATCCAGGCGAGCGACCCGGTCACGAATGCGGCCGACAAATGGACCCGGATGCACGATGTCAGCTTCCACAACATCCGTGTCATTAACGTTACCGATCTCGTCCGCGGGAAAAATGTCCCGCCCGAACGCCCCGTCGATGGCCTGACGCTCATCGACATCAGGGGCACTTGCACCCACGGGCTCGCGCTCGCCAACATGCTCAACGTCGTGCTTTCCGGAATCAGCGTCACCGGTTACGAAGGCCCCCTCGTTACCCACACCAACGTCCACGGCACCGGCCTCGAAGAGAGGTAGTACGCCCCAACTGTCCGCGCCCCGACAAACAATTTGCCTCCGTTTGCGTCGTCTGGTATCTTGACCGCATTCCAACTGCGGAGGGATGGCCGAGTGGTTGAAGGCGGCGGTTTGCCAAAGCACGCCGCGGAAACTCGCAGAAGTGTCGGAAATGCCTATGAAATAAGGGCGAAACGCACTTCGCAACACTCTCATCATTTTTGCCAATTCGCGCACGGAAACGCACCCTGTAGAAGGTTTTTTGCCACGAATTTGCCACAGGTCAAACCGCTGCCCCCCCTTTTTTCACAGCTAGGGAGATCGTGCCTCTGGCGGCTTCTGGCGAAGTGTGGCGGGCATCGTAGCGGCTCATGCCCGATTGCATTCCCCGTTTACGCACTCTTGCCCGCTGTCCAAAGTCTTTTTCTATCAACCGGCACCGATTACCGTATGCGTCGGTTGTCTGCGAAAGAGTAGAAGTAGATGAGGAACTTCTGCTGAGGGTGTGGGCTGTAGAGGCCCACAATTCTAGGTGGGGGTGGGGCCTGCAAATCGTTCAGTGCGCGGAGGCAAGCTAAATTTCCCATTCTTGAGTTGACGGTTGATCATCTCTCCGGGAACTTTGAGTTGGTCATGGCTGGCAACATCGCTTAGTCTTGTTGCTTTGTGAAAGCGCGGAAGTTCATCCCGTTGTTGGTGGTGGCCGCGGGGCTGCTGGCGTATCACAACAGTTTTACGGGTCCATTCATCTTTGATGACGTGCCGTCGATCCCGGAGAACCCGACCATCCGTCATCTCTGGCCGATCTGGGATGCGCTGGCGCCGCCGCACAAAGGCGGCATCACAGTTGAAGGGCGGCCGGTCATCAACCTTTCCCTGGCCATCAACTACGCCCTTGGCGGCACGGAGGTGTGGGGATACCACGCCCTGAACCTGACCATTCACATTCTTGCGGGGTTGACCCTGTTGGGCATCGTGCGGCGGACTCTCCTGCAGCCGAGACTCCGCGAGCGCTTCGGCGCTGTAGCCAATGAATTGGCCTTGGCCGTGGCGGTGATCTGGACGGTTCATCCTCTGCAGACCGAGTCGGTGACCTATATCGTCCAACGGGCCGAGTCGTTGATGGGACTGTTCTACCTTCTGACGCTGTATTGTTTCATCCGCGCCGCTGAGTCGCCCCGGCCCCGCGTGTGGTACGGCCTGTGCGTGAGCGCCTGCGCGTTGGGGATGGCCAGCAAAGAGGTGATGGCTTCCGCCCCGTTGCTGGTGATGCTCTATGACCGTACTTTTATTTCGGGATCATTCCCGGAGGCGTGGCGACGACGCTGGCCACTGTATCTGGCGTTGGCCAGCACGTGGATTCTGCTGGGCTGCTTGATGGTTTTCACCGGAAGTTTCAGCGACGCTCTGGTGAATGCACGATCCGAGTGTATCGCTCGGTGGCCGTACCTACTGACCGAGCCCGGGGTGATCCTCCATTACCTGCGACTGGCCGCGTGGCCGGACCCGCTGTGTTTTGACTACTTTGGGTGGCCCCTCTCGGGGAGCTGGGCGAGTATTCTGCTGCCAACGTTGGTGATTGCGATCCTATTGGTCGCCACAGGTTGGGCATGGAAGACAACCTCCGCTTGGGGATTTGTGGGCGCATGGTTTTTTCTCATCCTGGCGCCGAGTTCGAGTTTCATCCCGACTGACAGCCCGGCGTTTGAACATCGCATGTACCTGCCGTTGGCGGCGGTGGTCGTGCTGGTGGTGATGGGGATTTATGCCTTGGCCGGGCGGCGAACTGTCACCGTGGTGGCGGTACTGGCGGTCGGACTGGGGGTGCTCACCGTGCAGCGCAATCAGGACTACCGCAGCGAGATTGCCATCTGGGGCGATACCGTGGCGAAGTGGCCGCAGAACGCGCGCGCGCACAACAATCTGGGGAACGCCTTGAAGCAAGCGGGCAAGATTGAGGAAGCCATCGCACACTACGAGCAGGCCCTGCGAATCAAGCCGGATTACGCCGAGGCGCCCTACAATCTCGGGATAGCTTTGGGGCAAGTGGGCAAGAATGAGGAAGCCATCGCACACTAC
>JBEKYJ010000241.1:0-4984 GCA_049511095.1 Verrucomicrobiia bacterium | reverse complement strand
TCGCCGTCGGCAACCAAAGGCGATTCCGCCGTCCTGCCAAACACGAAGCGTCGCCCACCACGACCACGGAAACGGCAAAACAAGAAACGCTAAGCCTAGCAAGGAGAACATTGAGCATGTCATGGACCTATGTTGACGATTCGAACCAACCCTTTGTGCTGGTCGGGTTTGATCCTGATCGGCTCGACCTGCCTCAAGCCTTGCGAATCATCGAGGAATCTGGAAGATACGATGCGCCACTCGTGATCTGGCGCCCCGGGACTATGCCGATTGACGAGGCTCAGGTGCTGACCGAGGAGCAACGTCGGCTCAACCAACTGCCGTTCCTGCTGTCGGCTGGAAGGCGGCTGCGTACCAAGACTACCTTTCTTTTCGGCATAGATCCGGGCGAGCTTTGGGACATGGATCCGGGCGGGACTCCCAAGGACGACTCGTTACCGATCCTGTTCCCGATGGTGTATGATCAATTGCATGATGTGCCGGGCAAGAAGTTAATCTTGGTGCTGGCTGAAAACAAGTTGGATCAGTTTACACGCGATTTTCTGGGCGGGCGTCTTCCCGGCAAAGTCCGGTTCATTGAGTCGACGGAGATAACTCTTCCGCCTGACCTAGCGGAGTTCGAGCGCGTCGTGAAGCAAGTCCCACCCGCGGCAGGCAAATGGGACTTTGCCGACAACGACAATTGGATGAAGTTCATTGAGGAGGAACTGAGTCAGGATGCCATCCAAGAACTGGTTAAAAGAGGCCTGCATCTGCCGTCCGTGAACCGGCTGCGCCAAGCGTTGGCGGAAGTGCAGGCACGGTTCGAGCGGCGTGACCATGCTTTGGAAATGATTGTCGCCTGCGCCTTGGCGCGGGTCAACTTGGTGCTGCTCGGCCCGCCCGGCACCGCGAAGTCGCTCATGGTGCGCAGCTTCTCCGAAGCATTGGGGGTGCGTTCCGAAACTCGCTCGATCCGTGAGGAGGACGCCGCCGCCCGCCAGGCTCGCCAACACAAACTGGCAACTGCTTCGAAGCGGCGGATGTTCGAGTACTTGCTGACCCGGTATACGACGCCGGAAGAGATTTTCGGCGGTGCGGACATCGATCTGCTGTTGTCAGCCGGCGTGCATGGCCGCCGCACCGAAGGAATGCTGCCGCAGGCGGAGACAGCGTTTTTGGATGAGATTTTCAAGGCTAACAGCGCCATCCTGAACACGCTGTTGTCGCTGACCAACGAACGGATCTTCTACAACATGGGGCAGGCGTTCCGTGTCAACTTGGCGTTTGTTGTCGGCGCTTCCAACGAAACCCCGGCCGAAGAGGAACTCGGCGCGCTGTACGACCGGTTCCCCATCCGCGTGCCATGCCGGTCGGTGGATACGGACAAGGATCAACTCTTCAAAGTTATCCAGCATGCGCACCGGTTTGCCTGTGGGCGCGAGCTGGACCGCCAACAAGACCGCATCACTCGCCGCGCATGTTTGAATGACCTGCGCCTGCTGTCCAAGGTGCTGCTCGGGGGCGTGTACGGCGGCGTCCAAGAATTCGAGAGCAATTCCAGTTTCCCAGACCAGTTCATGAACGTGTTGTGCACGATTCGCCGCGACTTCGGTGTATCGGATCGCACCATGTCCCAGGTGCTGCACTTGTGCCGGGCGCTGGGACTGCTGGAAGCGGAGGCACCGGCACCGAAACTGGAGCCGCGGCACCTGCGGGCTTGGGCGTACGTGGCGCCGAAGCTGGCCAATGCCGCCGACCTGCAACACATCGTCAAATCCAAGATCGCCGGATTTGGCGAAACACACGGGGATCTCTTCGATGCCATCTAGTGGGGTCATCCAGGCGGCGACGTTGTCCCATCCGTTGCGGGTGCTGGAGCAGGAACTGGTCGCCGAACTGCAGGACGTACAACCGGCCCCGCCGGCGGAATTGATCGGCGACCTCCTGTTGGCGCTGAGCCAAGGCCGTATGACCGTCGACAACACGGGCAAGGCCGATCTCACCAACTATGTCCAGATGTGGCACAAGATCAGTCGCGGCCGGCGCTGGCGCCACTTGCGCAGCCGCGTACAGCCGCGCCAGCGGCGCGGAAGCGAGCACACCGAGGCGGAACGGACGGTGATGAAGAACGTGGTGAAGTTGCTCTGTGACAACTGCATGCGGTTGATCCAAGATGGTGAGTTCGGACTGGAGAATCTGGGCCGATCCTATCTGCACGAGATCAATGATCCCTCGAAGAAAAAGGCCGACGACTTCCTCGTGGATCGCTACGTTCTGGTGGTGGTGGAATTGTTGCGGCGGATGTTGGTGGCCCAAGCGGTCAATTTGCAGATTCATCAGAAGCTCGTGCAGAACTGTTTGGAACTGCAGTGCGACCCGCACCGCTACAAGACGCGCCAACTCCGGCCCTTCCCGCGCCCCGGCGGGGAAACCGAAACGCTGCCGGGCGATTTCTCCGGCATCCGCGGCGTCACCAAGAAAACCCGCGAGGACCAAATCCCGAAGATTCTTCCCGCGACTTTTGCCCCGCTGGCCCTCGGCGAAATCGGCCACATCCAAACCTTGGATGCGGTTGTCAACCGATCCCCGCCGTGCTATCAACACTTCGATCCACACCGACCCGAGAATTCCCACCGGATCCTGCTGGCGTTCGTGGTTGGGGTCGAGCGCGGACCCGGTGTCGAGTACCCGGCCAACGTCACTGGCAAGACATGCGTGTTTGATCTGCTGGTCAACGCTGCACTCAAGTTGCCGCACCGCTTCATCCAAGCAGACGTGGCGTGGTTTGAGCGGGCCGATGGCCAGTGGGGCGGCAGCGCCTTCCCTTTGCGCAGCTTGGTGCTGACCGATAGCCCACCGGAATACTGGCGCAACCTGGTTGAGGTAGACAAGGTTTTGCCGACTTTCTTTGTACATTTCGCCGGAGCGGTCGTGCCGTCGTGGAAACCGGAGGTGACGACCTTCCACACCCCGCCGACGGATTACCTGGCCGCCGCGCTCGGAAAACGCTGTTACCAAGCAGTGTACATCGTCGCCGTCATGCGCGCCGCGGAAAAGGCCATTTGTCTGCCTCCGGCCTCGCTGGTGCTGCCGCGTTTTGACGCGCACACGCCAACAGTGCTGGTCTGCTGCGCCGAAGACGGCCAGCGCGATCCCCAAGGCGACGCGTTCCGCGACCTGATGGAAGCCAACGTCGCGGCCTTGCCCCTGCCCAACGCCACCGGGGAGAGTCTCGTGCATCGCTTCATGAACATGATCATCGGCCCTGTTGAACAGCGGCGAATCATCCCCACAATCTATGGCGGAGACCTTGTGCTATGACTCACACCATCCAATTCCGTCATCTCGAAGACCTGTTGGCGTTCCTCAATGCGTGCGAAAGACGTGAGATTATGGGTCAAGACCAAACGGATGAAACCTTACTGTATGAATGGATTCACTTGGACGATGGCCCACTGTACGGTGTTGGTTTCACCGAAAACGCCTGGCCCCGCCCCGAGGCGGAGCGGCGGCGTGTCGCGGAGAATTTCGGTGGCGAAATCCTCACCAACACCACGCCGCGGGGCGTGCAAAAGCATCTGAATGAACTGCTGTTGCACCTGCCGCTAAAAGGTTCTGTCATCCGTGTCGCCCAAATCACCTCCGTAGTGTTGGCCTGTCCGCCCGGGCCGGGCGTCGGAGAAGCCAACCTCCACCAACTGCTGCGCACTGCTTGGTGGGATTTGCCCAAAGCCGAGGATACGGTAAGCGAGTTCTTTCTCGTGGTCCCGAAGAAGGCGGCGGCTTGGCCGGCAGTACTGGTGCGCCATCTCGATCCGGGCTTCGAACCCGAAGCCTTTCGACGCGCTCATCCGGCCCCGCTGCAATTGTTCGCACCGGTGTGGGAGGGCGAAGACTGTTTTCTGTTTGTGCAGTGGGGCTACGAGTATCCCAAGCCCGCCGACTTTTACGAACTCTACGACGAAACACGCTCCGGCGGGGTCAGCGGCCGCCAACATATCGTGCTCGCCACCGCCGGTCCCGTCGTCGAACGGTCAACGATTGACCAAGCTCACGGCGCTTGGTTCCGGTCCAACATGCTGGTGGTCGAAGGCGACGCCACCACTCGCATCGAAAACATCTGCAATGTCGAAGTGCGGGAGGACTGCCCCGTCGTCATCGCGCCACGGGAGGAATTGCCCGGGGACCAACTATGCGTGCTGCCACTGACCATCGGCGAAACCGGGCACGCCCTTGGCGCCCTCAACGAACTGGAGAAGTTGATCGGCCAACACGAGCGCGAACTGGAACTACTGCAAGTCCGTCGCGCCCGTCTCACCGGCCAGTTGCACCACGACTATCTGGTGGTATACCTGTTTCGCCAACCTGCCGGTGCCGGTCGCTTGCCGGGGGCGCTCGAACAGTTCCTCAAGAGACCCCTCGGGGAATTGGCACATTACCGCTACGCCCGCGTCACGACCAAGGCCAACGACCATTACTTGGCCGGCGAGCTTCCCATCGGGTTGGCTGCGGCGCTGGCGGTGCCGGCCGATCACACGTACCTGTGTGACGCCCGGTGGGTCGAATGGGGGCTGCGGCTGTTCGTGCGTTCCGATTGCACGCTCAGTGTCAACATCGACGAGCGCGGCCTAGCCGAGAGAGTCGTGGACCTGCTGAAAGAAGCGGGCGTGGGCGAAAGCGACAAGTTCGTGCTGGCTGAACCGGTGGAGGAGCAGGCCGGGCCCGACGGGATGTGTCCCGTGCGTCTGACCGTGCTGGAGGCCCCACAACAGCTCGACGAAGTCTTGCGGTTCACCAATGACCAATCGAGCGGGCCGGCCAACGTCGCCCGACTGGCCACCGTGCTGGAGCCGGCTGCGGTCGTCGCACACGACGTGGTCGTCGCCGATACCACGCAACAGTTGGACGAAACGTTGTTGGGCCGTGCCAATGATTTGATCTCCGTGGCAGAGACCAAATGGGAGGAAACCCGCCGCACCGCGCAGCAGGTGCTGCTGGCGGC
>JBEKYJ010000240.1:0-4996 GCA_049511095.1 Verrucomicrobiia bacterium | reverse complement strand
TGACCTCGGCGTAGGGCCTGCGCCCGCAGGTGAACAGCACCGCCGCAATGTCCTTGGTGGCGGCAACGGAGACGACGTTGCGGTGCGTCTGAATCGTCAGCCAGAGCGTCCCCGGTTTTGCATGGGCGAGCACGTCGCTCAATAAATCACTGATGTAGGAGCCCGACAGTTCGTCGGGAACCCGGTCGGTAAGCGGTTCTGCACGCAGTGCCGCGATCAGTGGCTGAAACTTGACCCGCGTTGATGTTTTCATGTGGGGGCTCCTGCTTTGTGGATGTAAATCTCGGAACGCAGATACGTCCCATGCTTGTTGTCCGACGTGATCGTGAGGTTGTCCGAGCAGCGCTTGATGTTCGGCAGGCCCATGCCCGCGCCAAAACCGAGTTCCCGGGGCAGACGGCCCGCCGTGGTCCAGCCTTCTTGCATCGCCTGCTCGACGTTCTCGATGCCGGGACCCACATCGATCGCTTCGATGACAACCTTTGCGGGGTCAATCGCCGCGATAATCTCCCCACCGAGCGAGTGAATCATAATGTTCGTCTCGGCTTCGTACGCGACCACCGCCGCGCGGCGCCGGATTTCCGGATCGACGCCGCGTTCGCGCAACACCTGGCGCATCCGTTGGGAAACCCTGCCCGCGCTGTCGTAGTCGCCGGTGCGGACGTGGGCCCGCACGACGACACGATCCGCTGCGTCATCCGCCTTCTTGGTGGCGCGCAACGCCGCCTCAACCGCCAGCGCTTCCTCGGCGCGGCGTTCGAGGTGCTGCATCAAACAGCCCGTGATGTCGCCACGGGTGAGGATGCCGACGAGTCGGTCGTTTCCGTCGAGCACAGGAAAGCGGCCGAACTCATGGCGGTCAAACTCCGCGACGGCGCGCACGAGGGAAAAATGATCGCGTAGCGTGACGACGTGGCGGGCCATGTGATTCTCCGCCGGGTCGTCGATGTATCCCCTGGTGAGCGCGTTGATGATATCTTCGATGCTGATGATGCCCAGGAGCAGGTCGTTGCTGGTGATTGGCACACCGGAGATGCGGCGGGTTCTCATCAATTCCTGGATAGTCCGCAGAGAATCCGCGGGGCCGGCGGTGATGGGCGGCTTGCTCATGGCGTCGCGCACGCGCAATTCGTAAACAAGAACCTGTGCGACCGAAATCTTGCGCGCGTCGCCCGCGCCGGTGTCTGAAAAAGTGGCGGGCGCCAGATGCATCGTGTGCCTCCTAGGGTCCGGGCGCAGCGGCGAGTGCGATGCGCACGTCGGCCACCCGCGCGCCCTTGCCCTGTGCGTGGACGATGAGAGGATTGATGTCCAGTTCGGTGATCTCGGGAAAATCAACGACAAGTTGGGAAAGTCTCTCCAAACATTCGGCGATGGCGTCGGTGTCGGTGGGAGGTTGACCTCGAAAACTCTCAAATACTTTGGCGGCGCGGATCGAGTGGATCATGTTGTGCGCCCCGAGTTCACGGATGGGCACGAGACGGAAGCTGACGTCCTTGAGCACCTCGACGTACGTGCCGCCCAAGCCGAACATGATAAGGTGCCCGAACGCGGGATCCTTGCTGATGCCGAGAATGACCTCGACACCCTTGCCGGCCATCGCCTGTATTTCCACACCGAGGAGCCGCGCACTGGGTAGTTTTTGTTTCACCCCGTTTGTGATTTTATTATAACCAGCACGGGCTTCCTCGGGCGTGGAAATGTTCAGCAACACACCGCCGACGTCGACCTTGTGGACGACGTCTGGTGAGGCAATTTTCATTGCGACAGGTCCGCCGATTTTCTGGAGCAATTCGACGGCTTCCTCTTCGTTTTTCGCCAGACCATGTTGCAGCAGCGGGAACTCGTACGCCTTCAACACCGCGAGCGCTTCGGCCTCGGGCAGAAAGGTGCGGCCTTCCTCACGGGCTTTCGCAAAAATCCGGCGGACCGCTTCCTTGTCCACCTCAAAATGGCGCTCCTGGGTGCGTGGGCGCAAGAGCCACTGCGTGTAGCGGTACATCGCGGCGAGTGAGCGGGACGCATTCTCGGGGAACTCGTAATTGGGAACGCCGTGTTGTTCGAGAATGTGCACACCGGCCGACACATCCACATGGCCCAGGAATGAGGCGAGCACGGGTTTTTTACTGCCCGTGGCGATCTTGCCAATTGTGCGCGCGATGGCCTCGATGTCGGTCATGGATTGCGGCGTGAGCAACACCACCAGGCCGTCGACGTTCGGGTCGCCGAGCACGGCTTCCAGCGCAACGGTGTAGCGATCGCAAGTGGCGTCGCCGACCACATCGACGGGGTTGAAAAAGTTCGCGGTCGGGGGCAGCTTCGCCTTGAGGGACTCGAGTGTCTCGGGTCGCAGTTTGGCGAGCTCGAGTCCATGACGGATGGCAGCATCGGTGGCCATGATGCCGGGTCCACCCGCGTTGGTGACGATGGCGAAGCGGTTGCCTTTGGGCAACGGCTGGCGTGAGAACCCGACCGCGAAGTCGAAGAGTTCTTCCACAGTGTCGACGCGCAGGATGCCGGCCTGCGCGAAAATGGCGTCGTAGACCGCGTCGCTGCCGGCGAGAGCGCCGGTGTGCGAACGGGCGGCGGCCGCGCCTTGAGTAGTCCGCCCAGACTTGATGGCCAGTATCGGTTTGCGGTGTGCGAGTTCGCCCGTGATCTCGCGAGCCAGTTCGATAAAGGCGCGACCGTCCACAAGAGTTTCCAAGTACATCAAAATCACGTCGGTGCTGTCGTCGTGGGCAAGATAACGCAGCAGATCGATTTCGGTTACGTCGGCTTTATTGCCGACGCTGATAAATTTTGAGAATCCGATGTCGCGGCCTCGGGCATAGTCGAGAATGCCCGCGCAGAGAGCGCCGCTTTGAGAAAGGAAAGCGATGTTGCCGTGCTTGGGCATACAGCGCGCGAAGCTCGCGTTGAGCATGAGGTCGGCGTCGGTGTTGATCACGCCGAGGCAGTTCGGGCCGACCAGCGCAATCTCATACTCGCGGGCGATCTCCACCGCGCGACGCTCCAACGCGGCGCCCTCGGCTCCAACTTCCTTGAATCCTGCCGTCACGATCACCGCCCCGCGTGCGCCTTTCTGGCCACATTCTTCCAGGACCTGCGCCACCGCCGTGGCCGGGACCATAATCAGCGCGAGATCGATGTCGTCAGGAATCTCACCGACGTTCGTGTAGGCATGTACACCGGCGATCGACGCCGCCTTGGGATTGACCGGGTACAACGTGCCGCTGTAACCGCTGAGCAGGATGTTGCGAAACAGATCGTGACCCACCGTCCCCACGCGATTCGATGCGCCGATCACCGCCACAGAACTTGGACGAAAGATGGCTTCGAGTCGTTCGCCGCCGCGCACAGCCCCTGCCGATTGTTTCGACGGTCCAACTGTGTTTTGTAGCGCTTGCATCGTTGCCCGCCTGCTATCTTAGCAACGGCCTTGCCAGCTTATGGGATGTCTCATGGAGAAATCATAAGGTATTGATTACAAGCATGATATGGTGTGAATAATTTCACAATCGAACGAATATCAGCGGCAATTTGGAGGACAAACTGTCAACCAGCAACGGGAATCCCGACACATTGTCACGCGACGGCGGTGGTCGTATCGGGCGCTGCGCAGCTTCGCTCAACGCTTGGGTGCGCAGTGGGCGCGAGCAGCGACAGTCATGGGGAAGGCTTCGCCAAAGATGACGCATTTCTCGCCTTTGCACTTTGCGCAATGCGAGGGCCGTTCCATTTCGATTTCCCACGCCAGCGGATCGCCGCCACGCCCAGGTCGGAAACCGACTTCTTCAAACAAGCGTAGCGCCACTGAATTGGAGCCCATCACGAAGAGCCAGACGCGCGCCAGTTCAAGTTTCTTGCAGCCAAAGCTGAGCGTTCCCAAGAGTAACTGCTTTCCGAGGCCGAGGCCGCGGTAGTCTTGATGAAGAAAAATCGCCACTTCCGCTTCGGTTTTTCGCTGCGAGGGACACAGCGCGGCGTGGCCAACAATGCGGTCGTCAACTTCAATCACGAATTGGTAGAAACCTTGCTCCCGAAGTTGATTGAGCCACTTCTTGATTTGCGGGGCGTTGCGGGGCGGTAGGCCTTGGAATTCGCCCTTCGGTTCGAACTGGCAATACATCTCGAAGAGCTTTTCCGAATCCGATTCTTCAAAAGCCCGCAACACAGTGCTCACTGGCATCTGATGTGAACTTCCAGCATTGCGAATACCAGTGTAGTGCTTTCCTTCGGCGAGTTTGGCTAACACATTGGACCACAGCGAGTAAGCCAGCCAGTTTGCTCCAAATTAGTATGGCTGCCGGGGCTCAAATGCTGACAGAATGTCGGCACGGAAACCCTGCATGAACCGTCAATTTGTCATCCTGCCCCTGTGGCTCTACAAGACACGATCATGGCTATCTACAGCTTGCGGAAGAGTTTACTGAAGTGTCGCATTTCATGGCACGCGCGTGGCTATAAGCGCGGCGCAGTGGACTCATCATTGGTTTGGCAAGCGTTCTGGGTTGCGCTTGTCGTTGATCTGGTTACTCTGGGAGGAAAGGTGCCGTCTGCCTTCACTCGCACGCTGTCGAAGCCGCGAGAGGGGCTTCCGGCACCATCGCAGAAGGAGTGATGGCCTCACCAACCAAGAGTGGTCGGATGACGCAACAGTCAATTGAAAACACGGCGGTGGCAACCACAACGCGAAAGCACGCCGCAATCGCGGTGCTTTCGCTGGTGGCGATCTTCCTTCACCTGCTGCTCCGCTTTGGCCTGCGCGCCGACCAGAGCATCCACCGTGTTCCGCTGATTGCGGCACTGGCGTTAGGTGGGATTCCTCTGGTTTGGGAACTTTTCATCAAACTGACCCGGCGCGAATTCGGCTCAGACCTGCTGGCCGGCATCTCGATTGTGACTTCCGTGTTGCTGGGGGAGTACCTCGCGGGTGCACTGGTTGTGCTGATGCTTTCGGGCGGGGAAGCGTTGGAGAATTACGCCGTGCGCA
>JBEKYJ010000239.1:0-5006 GCA_049511095.1 Verrucomicrobiia bacterium | reverse complement strand
GGTCCGTACGTTAAGCCGCCAATAGTCCGGAAGGACTTCTGGAATCACGATTTCATCTACTTCAATCCGGGCCATCACAACACAACGACCTATGATCTTTTTTCCCACGGACCTGACGGCATCCAGGGTAATCGAGATGACATCCGTAATTGGCAGTGACGCTCATGAGTCTAAGTCTAAGCGGTCACCGCCTTCCACTTCCCAAACGCCTGCGCGGCCACTCTTTTCCAATCTGCCCTCTCGTCTTCCGCCTCCCGCCGGTCCCGCCGACACTCCGTTGTGCGCCGGTCTCCCGACCGCGCACTCCGACCGACCGAAGGTCTCCAATCTCCCGCCCGCGCTCCCGTCGGACCCTGTAGGCCGCAAGCCGAGTCAGACGAGACGCCGCCTCGCGCTTGCTTAAATGCTTGATTTTTAGGCAGAAAACAAAACAATTTCAACGTATGGATGGCTTTGCTACACGGAATGAGTCCATACAAGCATAAGTTAGCTCTGTAAGCCCATGGACGAGGAATCCAAAGTCCGGCGTGCTGCATGGCGTGCTCAAGCACGCGCGGACCTGCGCCGACCGCGGACTTGGCTCATTCTTGCGAGTCTCTACGTTGCAACTTTCCTGCTTGTTGCCGGGGTCATGTTTGTCCTCGACTTGATCGTTCCTCATTTGCCGTGGATTTCCAAGCCATACGTGAGTCCGGACCCGCCTCCGCTTGTCACCGCTTTCTACTGCGCTAATCTGGTGCCTGCGCTGGTGATCGTAGTCGGGTTGTTGCTTTACTGCTTTTATGATCCGAAGAGGATGGAGAGTCGAAAGAAGAGCTAACCAGATCACTGGAGCCAACGCCGGTTTGCGCCTTCAGTGTTCCGGGAAGTCGCTGGTTGTCCTGAGTCGCTGGCCCGGCGTGGCTCAGTTCCATCGTTCGGCATGATGACCCATGATTATGACTCGGCGCTACGATCACGTTGATTTGCGGGTTTCGAGCCTCGCCAGCGTGCGGTCATTCTATGAAGTGCTGCTCCCTGCGTTGGGATTCACCAAAAACGACAGCAATGAGAAGTGGTTCGAGTATGAATATGAGGACGGTGAAAAAATCACGGATTATTTTGCGATCACCGAATCCAGAAATCACGTGCCCAATGAGAATCGAGTTGCATTTTGGGCGGACAGCATTGAAGAAGTGGATAAGTTAAGTAAGATTGTTGTGACGGCTGGGGGAAGGAATGTGGAAGGTCCGGGATTCGAGGGGGAATATCACTACGCGGTGTTCTTTGAGGATCCGTGCGGGAATCGTTTTGAAATTTGCCATAGAACAGGAAACTGAAGAGCCGAATTCTAAGGGGTCAATCTAGGGCGTCAACGAACGCCCGGGCTCACATCTCTGCTTTCTGGAATTGTCGCGACCGCCTGTAGCAATCGGCACACGCATGGCAATCCACGGCGGACCCTACTGATCGTACTGCACCAACGCGTTCGCCAGCGTGATGATCATGCCGCCGATCAAGAGATTCCACGTGGCGGTTTCGTTTGCGTAGGTGAATTTGCCAAGGCGCGCCACCACGGCCGGCATGAACAACGCGTAGAGGCTCGCGAATACGGGCTCGCTGCAGTAAATCAGCCCGGCGCGTGTCGCCTGGAGGTGCGGCTGCCAGAGGTTCATCAGCGTGAACGCCACCAGCGTGCACACCGCGAGCAAAACCAGCATCATCGACCACAGGGCGACAGACCGGTAGATCTGCCACCAACCACCACCAGCGGGGGCGCTGCCGACGGCCACCGGGAACAGTATCACCGCCATGGTGGCGAACATCACCACCGTCGCTCGCAGTTTGTCGGCCGACGCGAATTCACGATTATCGAGCCACAGAATGTCCGCCGCGAACAACACCGCTGCCAGCAACGTCAACCATTCGCCGCGCCCGAGCCGCAGCTCCGTTGGCCGCCACCCGCACAGCACGCCCATGCCGACGATCACCAACACGCAGCAAACGCACAACAACAGTGATGGCCGGCGCCGATGCCGTACTGCCATCCAGACGGGCAACAACAGCACATAGAACTGAGTGAGAAACGCGGACGTGGACGCCAATGTCTCGCTCAATGCGGCCATTTGCAGCAGCGTGCCGGTTCCCGCGAAGAACCCAAGTCCCACGCCCAGTTTCATATCGAGTGCCGTGAGTCCGTGCATGCGCCGTGCGAGGACCAGTGCCAGGACGATCGCCGCGAGGCCGAACCGCACCGTCAACGTTTGCGAGGTGATGAACCATACGCTCGCACCGGGCAGCAGTTGCTGTTGCAGCAGCACGAGCCCTTTCATTAAGGGAAAACTCATGCCCCAGCAGACCGTGGCCAGTAGCAGCATCCAGACTGCCTGCAATGGCTTGCGCTCCTCCATCAAAGGGAGGCTACCGGAAATCGCCCACACACGGCAAGGCATTCAATGCCGTGACGAACGGGGGCGAGCGGAGCCGAAAGCGGCACTAGCCGTCTGGAGCCGAGTCCTCGAGACGCCGCTGTCGTGTGCGGCAAACGCGACCTCGCCGTATCCTCGGTCGCAATGCAACCCAGGCCCTTTTGCCTTGTCAGCTTGATTGTCGACACCATATCGTCAGCGGGTACTACGAAAACATCTCCCAATCGTTTGTTACAGTTCGCGGCAGTTGCGATCATCGCCATCTTTGTCCTCGGCTTCGTATTCCCCTCCGTGGGGACGTGGACTAACGCAGTCTTGGCCGCATGGTTCATCGGCACGCAGAAAGCATGGCGCGGATTTTTATTGCTGGCAGGCATCAATTTCATTTCGCATTTGGTTTCGAAATGGCCTGGGTCTCCACTGACTGAAATTGAGCGCGCCGGTTGGATAATGCTGGCGGTCCTCATCAACGCTCTGCCCTTCCTTCTCTATCGGTTGACGAGCCAGCGGCGGCAAGGGTTTCTGTCAACCCTTTCCTTGCCGCTTTGGGGCGTGGCGTTGCAGACACTGGGACAACTGTTTTTTCCAGCCAGAATATTCAATCCCTACTCTTCGTTTCTCATCTATTGGTTCGCGGCGGTAATCAATTGGATGTGGAGCCAGGAATTCCAGGCCAGGAAGATTGCCACGGGCGCAAGTGTTTTCGCCGCGGTGTGCGCCCTGGTCTTGGGATATGGCTTCTTCCTGCAGACAATCCACCCGGTTGCGCCTCAAGTCCTGCCAACGAGTCCAGCCTTTGCGTGGATATGTCTTCTTGCCGGTTTGATTGTGAGCGCGTGGTGTCTGATTCAACCTGTCAAGCGGCGCGAGCTATGGGCAGATAAAACCGGGACAGTCGCCCTCTTGCGAAGTCCGTTCACCGGAGATTCTCTGCATATTGTCAGCGAAGACGGCCAGGAGGCTTTGCTCAGCCAGTCAGGCGAACGGTTTCCGGTTCGCAACGGAATGCCCGTCTTTCTAGAGCAGAAGAAGCTCACTGGTTCCAACCGCAAATACAACCAGCTGTATGAAATCATCGGCGGCTTCTATGATGACGTCCAGAGGGTGGCGTGTGCCTTACGGGGCATCAGCGTAGGCCAATACCTTTGGGGTTATCTGCGCTTTCTTGAAATCAAGCCTGGCGATTCCGTGCTGGAAACGTCCGTGGGCACCGGCCTCAACTACAAATACGTTCCGCGTGGCGCAAGGCTATTTGGTCTCGATCTCTCAGCGGAAATGCTGACGAATTGCCAGGCCAATCTGCGCCGCTGGGAGATGGACGCCGACCTTTTTCTCGGGAATGCCGAGGACCTGCCATTTGCCGATGACAGCTTTGATGTTGTCTTTCACGTGGGAGGCATCAACTTCTTTAATGACAGGGCAAAAGCGATCCGGGAAATGATCCGTGTGGCAAAGCCCGGGAGCCGCCTGCTGATCGCCGATGAGACCGAAGAGCATGTGAAAAGCACCTTTGAACGGATTCCCATTACAAGCCGATATTTTAAGAACCGCCGGGAACCTGTCACGGCTCCGATTGATCTAGTCCCCCCAGAGATGCAGGAAATACATCTTGAGATGCTGCGGAATGGCCGATTCTACGCCCTCACATTTCGTAAACCCGCCTCCGCGACGCCGAACTCACAAAGCTCGCATTCATTGCGCTAGATCGCGTTGGTCATGGAAAGCAGACAAAAAAACTCCTTTTTACGTTTGACATATCATACAGATGTCTTATAACGCCATCACCGATGGAAACCTGGAAGGAATTCGAAGCCAACGAGCTCACCCACAGCGCCGCACATCATCTGCTTGGCGTTTACGAAGTCGGCCTCGAGTACGGCGGTTGGGCCCGCGTCTCAGACATCGCCCGTCAGCTCGGCATCACCCGCGGCAGCGTGTCGATCAATCTCCGAGCATTGAAGAAGCGCGGCTGGGTCGATACCGACGAACATCATATGGTGAAACTCTCCCCGAAAGGGCAGAAAGCCGTCCAAGCGGTGATGGCGAAGAAGTCGGTTGTAAAGGCGTTCCTCTGCAACGTCCTCAATGTCCCCGAGCCCCAAGCGGAAATCGACAGTTGCAAAGTCGAGCATCTCATCAGCCAGCCCACGGGAGAACAACTGGTTCATTTCATGAGGTTTCTGATTTCCGAGGATCCGCTCGCCAAGCAGGTGCTGTCTCGGTTCAGAGATTTTCACGACCATTGTCCCGAAAGCAGGACCTGCGACGTCTGCCACGGCCATTGCCTGATCGAAGAACTCCAGCACGCGCATGGAATCGCCACGTTACTGGAATAACAATGTCTGAGGCGACTATTTCAATTTCATCTGCATTGGTCGGTGTAGCGTGGGAAGCCGAGTCCTCGAGACGCCGCAACTCCTTTCCTGCGGCAATCCCCAGCCCATCCGGTTTGGACGGTGTAGCGTGCGCCTGATCTCTCGCATTCTTCTGCTGGTTGGTGCGCTCATCGTTGCCGGAGTCTTGGTCTGGCAGGGCGTCACCGCGCACGGCGCTCCGGATCCCACGGTACCGCATACCAGTCCGACCGTGGCGCGTCTC
>JBEKYJ010000238.1:0-5020 GCA_049511095.1 Verrucomicrobiia bacterium | reverse complement strand
GCCCGCGACATGCGCGAGGTGGTCAGCTACCAGCCGATGCTGGCCAGCGAAGACTATGCCGAGGGCATTGTGGGCAAGAGCGAGCCGATGCAGCAGGTCTTCAAGCTCATCGGCCAGGTTTCGCAGTCTGACGCGACGGTGCTCATCACCGGCGAGAGCGGCACCGGCAAGGAGTTGGTGGCGCGGGCCATTTACCACCACGGTCGGCGCGCGAAAAAACCGTTCCTGGCAATCAACTGCGCGGCGATTCCCGAGAACCTGCTGGAGAGCGAGCTGTTCGGCCACGAAAAGGGAGCGTTCACGGGTGCCGCCGACCGGCGCATCGGCAAGTTCGAGCAATGCGACCAAGGGACGATCTTCCTCGATGAAATAGGTGACATGCCTCTCTCGACGCAGACTAAAATCCTGCGCGTCCTGCAGAACGGCGAGTTCCAGCGCGTGGGCGGCAACCAGACGTTCCAGGTGGACGTGCGCGTCATCACCGCGACCAACAAGGACCCGGAACAACTCGTCGCGGCGAAAAAGTTTCGCGAGGACCTCTATTACCGCCTCAACGTGGTCCGCGTCCACCTGCCGCCGTTGCGCGAGCGGCGTGACGACGTTCGGTTGTTGGTGGATTATTTCCTGCAGCGGCTGGTGAAATCGGGCACGATCGCCGGAAAGGTGACGAAGATTTCAGCGGAAGCATTGAAGATCCTCGATCGATCCCCTTGGCCCGGCAACGTGAGGGAATTGGAAAACGTGATCGAACGCTCCGCCGTCGTCGCTCGCGGCGACTCCATCCTGCCCAAGGACCTGCCGGCCGAGGTGCGGGAACCGCGCGGGGTTACCGTTCCGCCGCAAGACCTGGCCGCCGCCATCGATGCCGCTGTGCGTCCGCTCTACGCGCTGGCGAAGAAGGACCCGAAACTGAAGATCATGGCGGTGGTGGAACGCGAACTCATCGCGCGGGCCCTGATCGAGACGGGCGGCAACCAGGTTCAGGCTGCCAAACTGCTGGGAATCACCCGCGCGACATTACGCAAGCGCATCGAAAAATTCAGGATCGCCAAGCGGCTGGAAGTCTCGTGAGGCGGCCACCCCGGGGCATCCTATTCGATCAGGATGCCCTTTTTCTCCATCTCGTCGATCTTTTCCTTCGTGAGATTGCCGAGCCCCTTGGGAACCTTGCCGTCGGCGATGAGCTTGCGGAGGTATTCCGCCTGTAGGTGCACGCGGTTCTGCGCGGCGATTGGATCGTTGCTGATTCTCGCCGCGTCTTGGGCCGCGAATGGGGAAACCCTTACGGGAGGGGCCGGCCTTTCTTCGGTCGCGCCCACCATTTGCGGTGGACTGGGCCATGCCGGCTCGGTCCTGACGCGAACCGGCTCCGGGACCTCGGCCGGCGGCTGTTGCGCCACGACAGTCTTCTCCGGTGGAGACAAGACGTTGAGAAACGAGTGCATTAAGAATATTACCGTAAGAAGAAATGCACCCGCCAGCAGGGCGAGCCAACGCTTCGCCGGTGTATCCAATGACCAGGAGATGATACTCATAGGCAATTAATTCGACTCACTCCACTGGGCGAAGGACAACTGGTTGGAGATCGTCGGGTAGTACGGCGGCGGCTTGGTGATGAACCGCGAGTCGTAACTGTAATTCTTGCTGTATCCGGTGGTGCTCGCGCCTCCGCTGCCGGTGCCGACTGCGCCACGTATCTCTTGCACGATGCCGCCGTAAACGGTCAGGATGCCGCGCGATGGCCCGGAATCATAGCCGGTAACACCGAAACTGCCGTCGACGCCGGCCTTGACACCGGTCGCCATGATGGCCGCATGGATCTGCAGATTGTTGGGCGCAGTGCTGCCAACCCAGACGTCGCTCATCGCGATCAACCCCAGCGCATCCGTGGAAGACGGGATGGTCTGGGGATCGTTCTTGTAGAAGATGTTGCCCCCGATGTTGATGTCGTCCTCGCTCGCGATCGTCACTCGACCCTGTAAGGTGCCGCCGTTCAAGTACACCTTGCCGGCCGTGTCCAAAGTGCCGGACGAGGCAGCCTGAACGTAGATGATATTATCACCGGTCGTCGAGTTTGTCAGGACGTGATTGTTCCAACTTTTTCGCGTGTTGGTAACCGTGAACGTGCCGCTATTAAACGTGATCGTTGAGGTGCCGACGAGCAGTGTTCCCAGTGTCCCCGTGTTGCTGGCCTCGTTCTTCAGCGACGTCGATGCGGCGGAATTAAAGTCCACGTCCGCCATTTTGCCCAGAAAGGTATTCAGTGCGAACCCTTGGTCGAATTCGATGTCGGTAATGGCCCCGCCCGATATCGTGTACGTGCCGGCACCCGACGTGACGGCGGAATGAAACACCGGGCCTCCGCCCGAAGCGTTGAAATACATCTGGTCGTCGGAGTGTACCTGTCCGGAAAATGTTTCGCCGGAAACAAACCAGATCGCGCCGTTGGTGGCGCTCCACAAGGAAAATTGCGCGTAGGTCGGCTGGTAGACATTGAGCAGCTTGCACACCCGTGTTACGCCAACGCCCGACCTCGCGCTGCTCACAGTTCCGGTCGCGATAATGAAGTACGTGCTGGAGGCACCGTTGGACCGGATGATGGAAAAAGTGTAGCTCCCCGACCCGATGCTCCCACTGCCATTGGTACAGCCGGTGGACGAACTAACGATCACGTTGAGATTCGATTGCATGAAGCGGGCGCCGCGTTCCAAGCCGCCTTCGGCCACGTACATGGCTTTCTCCATGTCCACTTGCTCCTGGGAAATCCTTCGAGCGTTGCTGGCAACGCCCAGGATCGTGATGACCAACCCGATCGTGATGCAGAGGAACCCCAGCACGACGAGCAGGATCGAACCCTGCTGATCCCGATGAATGTGATTGAATCCCTTCATGTGCACCCTCTTTTTTTACGAATGTCATTCATTCCGTTCTCAAGCCTAGTTTCTAAACTGGACAAATGTCATCACGGAATTGGTCATCACGCGACCGCCCCCGCTCTCGGTAACTGACAGCGTAATCTGGCAACCGTTCGAGAGGTCCGTGGCCGTCGACGAAATCACATTGGTGCAGATCAGTTTCCCCGCCCAGTCGGTGATCATTTTTTTGCTGGTGGTGTACTTGAAATACTTCGCGGTGGAGTCGGTGGTGTTGGTGTATGTCAATGTCCAATCCGTGGTATTCGAGTAGGTCACCGTAACGCTGCTGGCCGCCGCTTCGCGCAAACCAATGTTGGTGCCGACTCCGTACACCATACGTTCCATGCCCGTGCTGGCGCGTCCCGCTGCCGTGCGCATCAACGTCGACGAGTTATACGAGCGCAGAAACGAAACGAACACGTTGAATGCCCCGATGGTCACGAGGGTGATAATGGCGAACGACATCGCCATTTCCACGAGTGTAAACCCGCCCGACGATCTTCGCCCGGTTAGCCAGGAGGTTTTCATGGGTGCAATGTTGAACAGAGTATCGTCGTCAAGACGTTCGTGGATGAACCGCCGTGGATTTTGTTCAAGTAGGGCACGCTCACTGCCACCGTCTTGTTACAGGCATCAACGCTGGTCACCGTATAGGGCGCCGTGAAGTAGGCGTTGGAAAACGTATGCGATCCTGCGGTCAACGCAGTGCTGGTGAAACTGTTCGTGCGCAGTGACTCCAGCGCGTTGCGGGCCGTATGCACCGCGGTCATCTGATTGCCCGCCGTATTCACCATCCGCATGGCCATGCTGAAGCTGAGGATGCAGGCGCCCAGGGCGATGCCCAGGACCATGGCCGACAGAACGGTTTCCACAAGGGTGAATCCGTCTTTGGCTTTGAGTTGCTCCCGAGTCATCGTCTCTCCTGCGCTCATCGAAAAAACCTTCCAATTCCATGGAAGCAATTCATGTACCCATTGCGGCGCCGGAAAGGAAAATGCGGAAAACTTGGGGTTTCAAAGAGATCCCCAATTTCACCTGGCGGCAGTGCCGCCTCAGAATTAAGAAGCATTGCCATAGTGTGAGGGGCGTCCGACTTGGGACGCCCCTTCCCACCATGATGGTTCCGGCCCTCACCTCTCGGGAACCAACAACGCGGTCTCGCAAATCACTTCGGTCCGAAATTCTGCGGGACGGGCGCGTTCTCTTTCTCCGCCGAATTGCCGAACAAACCGAACATCGTACGCGGCTTCGCGTTGTCCTTCGGCATCCACTTGTCGGTCGTGTAGACTTCTCGGTTCGGGTATCCGTTCGCATACTTCTCGTAGCCCGTTTGCGCTTCAGGCCGCACAATCGTCGGGGTGAGGAAAATCAGCAAGTCACGCTTGTTTTTGCTCAGGCTCTTGCTGCGGAAAAGCCGTCCCACCAACGGTGCATCCCCCATGAGCGGGACTTTCGTATAGTTGTCACTTACGTCCTGACGCATGAGACCGCCAATCGACAGGGTGTTGCCGCTCTTGATGAGCACCGTGGTCGACGCCGTGCGCACGTTGATGATCGGAATCGACACGGCGTTACCGCCGCCACTCTGCAACGTCGCGTTTTCCGTGGAGCTGCTCGCTTCGGGCGTCACGTCCAGGGTAACAAAATCATTCTTATTGATTCGCGGCAGCACGTTCAGGATGATGCCAATGTCCTTGTATTCAAACCCTGAGATCTGCAGCGATGCCGTCTGCTCGCTAAAGGAAAAATTCGGAATCGGATATTGCGTGGCGATGGAGATGCGCGCCTTGCTGTTGTCCGTGGTCACCACCCGCGGATTGGCGAGCAACTCGGTGTCCGTGTCTTGACTCAAGAACGAGAAGACCATGCCGGCCTCGCCCGCATCCAAAATCATGGTGGACGGAGTCCACGCCCCGCCCGCCAGGTTCTTGGACCACTCGAAGGGACCTGGATTGGTCGGGTCCTGGATCGGCGTAGTCGGGTCAGCTCGACGTATTTGGACTTGGTGGTTGAGCAACGTGTTGCCCCAGTTGATGCCGAGGTCTTTCCTGGGATTCTTCGTGGTTTCGACAAATTTCGCCTCGATCAACACTTGCGGTGTCTGC
>JBEKYJ010000237.1:0-5024 GCA_049511095.1 Verrucomicrobiia bacterium | reverse complement strand
CGCGGAGTCTACAGGGGCGGGAGGGGGTGGTAGTTGCAGTCAAGCTGGGTCAAACGGAGTCAGGTGGAGACAGGCAGGCTCGGCTTGACAGGAGGGCGGGGGGCCGGTATGAGGGGGTCGGTTTTGGGAAGGGAGTTTACTATGATGGATGAGGCGCCATGGATCACGTATCGGCCGGAGTTGCGGGTGCTGGATTGCACGATTCGCGATGGGGGGTTGATCAATGACTCGAAGTTCACGGATGAGCAGGTGAAGGCGGTGTATCGGGCGTGTGTGGAGAGTGGGATCGACTATATGGAGATCGGGTATAAGAATTCGACGACGCAGTTTCCGCGCAGCGAGTATGGGCCGTGGCGGCATTGCGAGGAGGAGGATTTGCGGCGGGTGGTGGGCGATCATAAGAAGGAGGCGCCGGGGTTGAAGCTGGCGGCGATGGCGGATGCGGGTGGGAAGAGCGACTGGAAACGCCAGATCATCCCGGCCAAGGAGAGTGTGTTGTCGATGATCCGCGTGGCGTGTTACGCGAACCAGATTTCCGAGGCGGTGGAGATGATCCATCATTGCCACGAGTTGGGCTACGAGACGACGCTGAATCTGATGGCCGTTTCCATCGCGCAGGACGCGGAAATCGACACGGTGCTGCAACTGGCCGCGAAGACGCCGATCAGCGCGGTGATGGTGGTGGATAGTTACGGCAATCTGTACCGCGAACAAATCGATTATCTCGTGCGCAAGTACGCGAAGGCGGTGGAGGGCATGGGTAAGGACGTGGGCATTCACGCGCATAACAATTTGCAGCTGGGATTTGCCAACACGATCGAGGCAATCATCCTGGGGTGTAATCGGGTCGATGCCACGTTGATGGGGCTGGGTCGCGGCGCGGGCAATTGCCCGATGGAACTGCTGATGGGGTTCTTGCGCAACCCCAAGTTCAAACTGCGTCCCGTGTTGGAAGCCATCCAGCATACCATCCTGCCGATGAGAAAACAGTTCGACTGGGGGCCGTCGATTCCGTTCAATATCACCGGTCAGATGAACATGCATCCGCGGACGGCGATGGGCTTCCGCGCGGGGGCGACGCCCGACGACTACGTGGCGTTTTATGACCGGGCGGTAGCCGACGTGTAAGGCAGCGTCGAATCAGATTGCCATCTCCAGACGCACCAAGAGCGCTCTGGCCGGCGCGGGAATCGACTGGGGCGCGTACGAGGCGGCCCGGTCGTGAAACGTGCTTAAAAACCTTGGGCTTGGAGGAAGCCTTCGACTTGGCGCAGGCGCGTCGGGTGACGCATCTTGCGGAGCGCCTTGGCTTCGATCTGGCGGATACGCTCGCGCGTGACGCGGAACTGGCGGCCCACTTCCTCGAGTGTGCGGCAGTAGCCGTCGCCCAAGCCGAAGCGAAGCTGCAGCACCTTGCGTTCGCGGTCGGTCAGCGTGTCCAATACGTCGTTGAGCTTCTCCTTGAGCAGCGAGTAAGACGCCATATCAGACGGATTCTCAGCCGATTTGTCCTCGATGAGGTCGCCGAAGCTCGTGTCCTCGCTGTCGCCGATGGGGGACTGTAACGAGATCGGCTGCTGCGCCATCTTCAAAACGGCACGAACGCGGTCGACGGGCATCTGCATTTCCTCGGCGACTTCCTCGGGGCTCGGTTCGCGGCCAAATTCTTGGAGAAGCTGTTTTTGAACGCGCATTAATTTGTTGATTGTCTCGATCATGTGGACCGGGATGCGGATCGTACGCGCCTGGTCGGCAATGGAGCGGGTGATGGCTTGGCGAATCCACCATGTGGCGTAGGTCGAGAACTTGTAGCCGCGCTGGTACTCGAATTTCTCGACAGCCTTCATCAGGCCCATGTTGCCTTCCTGAATGAGGTCGAGGAACGAGAGGCCGCGGTTGGTGTACTTCTTGGCGATGGAAATGACGAGGCGCAGGTTGGCTTCCACCATTTCGCTCTTGGCCTGCACCGCCTTCTTCATCCACGATTTGAGTTCATCGTGCGCTTTGATGAATCCCTCGGTGTTCATCCGCGCGGTCAACTCGAGCTTCTTCAGCTTGCGCTCTTCGTTACGGAGGTCGGCGTCCAGGGCGGGGGACTTGCGCAGTCTCTCCAGCCGTTCGATATGGAACAGTGTGTCGTCAAATTTTTCACGCACCTCGTTGGCCTTCTCGACAAACTCCTCAAGCACCTTCTGTTTGAAGTAGAATTTCTCGAACAACCGCTGTAACGACGCGTCGGATTTCTTAAAACCGCGGTGGAGTTTCTCCAACTCGCGTTTACTGAGCCCCGAGCGCGCCACCTTCTCATATTTTCCATCGACCTGACTGTCGGCCTTCTCGACCTGCGTGAGCAAGCGAGGCAGCACGCGCATGTACTGCTCGCGGCTGTCGATCTTCTTGTCGATGATGACGCGGTCGAAACGCTCCTTGCCGCTCAACAACCGCTTGGCCAGACCCACGTGCTCCTTTGCTGTAAAACCGAAATTGTTGATGATCAGCTTGACGTGGTTCTCGGCGGTCTCGATGCGCTTGGAAATCTCCACTTCCTGCTCGCGCGTGAGCAGCGGCACCTGGCCCATCTGCTTCAGATACATGCGTACGGGATCGTCGAGAATGTCGAGGCGGGAATCGACCTTCGCCGTTTCCTTTTCCTCTTCGGCTTCGCGCTTGAAACGGTCGACCTCCGAGGCGTCGATGATCTCAATGTCCATCCCGCGCAACATGATGAGGATGGCGTCGAGTTCTTCCGGAGAAAGAATATTTTCAGGGAGAATGTCGTTGACGTCGCCGTACGTCAGGTAGCCTTGCTCTTTGGCGAGCTTGATCAGCTCCTTGATCTTCTCATTCTTCTCGTCGCGATCGAGCTTCGGCGGCTCTTGGGGTGCAGGCTTTTTGCGGTGATGATTGCCTTTCGACATAAGTGTGTGTTAACGCAAGGTAGATTACTGTTTTCCCATCAAAAACGCGGCAATATGTCGTAGTTTGGAATCCAAGTCAAGCCACTGTTTCTGTAGCTTGGCAACTTCCGCCGGGCCAACACCGGGCCGCGCCAATTCCTTCCGAACATCGCGAAGTTGCTGCTCCAGCCATTGTCTTTCGAGCGTGGCAAGGCAATCGGCTGCAACCGCTTCGGGCCGCTTGGGCGACTGCGCGTTCAAGAGCAAGTTTGAGACGAGATTGCTTGTCGCCTCACTTTGTGGCCGATTGAGCAGCGACTTGGGCCCGTTCCATTTGTTGCCCCTGTAGAGTTGCAATGCATATTGAATTGTCTGAGCGGCAACACTGTTGCTGAGCCACGACAGATCCAATTGCTCGGCCGCCATTTCCAGCAGACGTTCATCGACCAGCATCGTTTGCAGCAGCATCACTTCTGCCGGTAGACCACGCGGACTCTCGGCACCAATGTCCGCATCGGCGTCGGAGTTATCCTCCGCCGCGGTACGACGACCGTGGTGTCGGCCGCCGGCCAGCTTTGCCGCCTCCTTCCGCAGTGCGTCTTCGCCGATGTCGAGTCGCTTCGCCGTCTGCTGCGCGTAGGTCGCCAATAGGATTGGGGTTGGAATGCGCGCCAGCCATTCCGCCATTTGCCGCCCGATCTGCAATTTGCCGCGCTCCGTGCGGGGATCCTGTTGCTGGCAGAGACGGTCGAGCAAATAAGCGAAAAAACTGGGCGCGTTGGCAACCAGTGTCTTCAACTTTTCCGCGCCAAAAGTGTTCACAAAGCTGTCTGGGTCGTGCCCTTCTGGCAGCACGGCGACCCGGATCACCACACCTGCATCCCACAACGGATCGGCGCTGCGCACAATGGCGTTCTGGCCGGCGGTATCGGCATCGAAAATCAACACGACCTCTTCGGCATAACGCTTTAGAATCCGAGCGTGGTGCTCGGTCAACGCCGTGCCTTGCGGTGCGACCACGTTCTCAACGCCCGCTTCGTGGCAGGAGATCGTATCAACCTGTCCTTCGCAAACAATGGCGTACTTCTCATCGATAATTGCGCGCTTGGCCTTGTCGAGGGCGAATAGGATGCGGCCTTTTTGGAAAATCGGCGTCTCGGGTGAATTGACGTACTTCGGCTGGTCCTTGTCGTCGGTCAGGATGCGACCGCTAAAGCCGACAGTGCGGCCCTGCTCGTCGCCGATGGGAAACATGAGCCGTCCCCGGAAACGATCGTAGAACCCGCCACCGCTCTCGCGTCGCAACGCCAGTCCGGCTGTTTCGAGTAATTCGGCGGGAAACTTTTTGGCCGCAGCGTATTGGATCAACCCGTCCCAAGCATCCGGCGAGTAGCCAAGCCGCCACTTCTTCGCAATCTCGGAGGTAATCCGTCGCTTCTTCAAGTATTCGCGCGCGGTTTGCCCACTCGGCGCCTTCATCAGATTGCGGTGGAAGAAGTTTGCGGCCAGTTCATGGAGTGTTAGCAGCGATTCTTTCTGGTCCCGACCCGGTTCGCCGGCGCGCTCTTCGTATTCCAGTTTGATGCCGGCGCGCTCGGCAAGACGGCGAACGGCGGCGATGAAATCGAGGCTCTCGTACTTCATCACAAACGTGAAGACGTCGCCGCCCGCGCCACACCCGAAACAATGCCAGATTTGCTTCTGCGGGTTGACGTTAAAGCTCGGTGTCTTCTCCTTGTGGAACGGGCAGAGGGCGCGAAAGTTCGCGCCCGCGTGCTTCAGCGGAAAGTAGGAACCGATCACCTCAACAACATCGTTGTTTTGGCGAATCTGCTCGAGAACGAGTTCGGAAATAAGACCGGGCACGGCTTATGGGATGGTTGTTTTGGAACGGTTCGTATTCGTATCGGCGGCCCCGACTTCTTCATAATTCGGCTCGGGGCGCCGCTTCAAATCCTGTGTAATCCACCGGCTCTTGGGCAGGCTCCTCTCGACCACGGACTGCAGCGCGGGAAGCTGGTGGACGATAAACGACCCGAAACACGATCCTGCGTCGATATTGCGTCGCACAGAAGCGTTCGCCGACAAGCTCAACACCACCGTCAGCCACGCCATGATCACCGTCAT
>JBEKYJ010000236.1:0-5162 GCA_049511095.1 Verrucomicrobiia bacterium | reverse complement strand
GATGAAGTTCTGCCCGGGGGTCGTGCCCCAATGTCCCAGCAGCATGTGCTTCACATCCGCCAGCGTCAGCGGCCGCTTCAGCAGCGGATTGTCGTAAAGATAGATCTGTCCGACCGCCAGATAGTTGGCGGCGCGCCAGTACGCATCCATCTTCTGGAGTAGTTCCGGAGTGAGCGTCTTCGAATTCGTTTTTGTTTTCATCATTCAATCTTTTTGTTCGCCGCGCCAAGCCCGAGAACGCGGCACACCGAGCGGGCAATCATCAGTTCTTCGTCTGTGCGAATGACGCGAACCGTGGCCGGGCTGGCGTCCGTGGAAATCACTTCCGCATTGGCCGCGTTGCGCGACGTATTCAGCTCGATGCCGAGGAAACCCAACCCCTCGCAGATGCGTGCGCGGATGGACGGGGAGTTTTCCCCTATGCCGGCGGAGAAGACCAATGTGTCCAAACCGCCAAGAGCAGCGGCGAAAGCACCCAGCCACTTTTTCGCCTGGTAGCAGAATAGCGCGACGGCTTCCGCCGCCCGCACGTCAGCGGCTTCCTGCGCGAGCAAGTCCCGCATGTCGGGACTGATTTCCGAAACGCCGAGCAACCCGGACTCGTGGTTCACCATTTCGTAAAACTCCTTTGTCGTCAGCTGTTCGGTCCGCGCCAGATAGGGCGCCAAGCCGGGATCCAGGTCGCCCGAGCGGGTACTCATCACCAATCCCGCCGTCGGCGTGAAGCCCATGCTGGTGTCGAGGCTTTTGCCGTTCCGCACGGCAGCCAGGCTCGCGCCGTTGCCGAGATGCGCGAGGATCACACGGCCTTTCGTTGCCGCCGGGTCGCCGAGGCGCGCGAGTTCTTCCATCAGGTAGGCGTACGACAAGCCGTGGAACCCGTAGCGCTGAATTCCTTTGGTGTCGAAGCGTCGCGGAATCGGCAATAACCGGGCTACGCGCGGCAAAGCGCGGTGAAACGCGGTATCAAAGCAGGCCACCTGCGGCAGTTGCGGATGCCGTTGGCGGAACGCCTCGATCAGTTCGATCTCGCGAGGCAGATGATCCGGGTCGTACGGTCGAAGGCGATGCAGTTCATCCAGCAATTTCTGGGTGACCAACTCGGGCTGGGAGTGTTTCATGCCATGAACCACGCGGTGTCCCACAGCCCGGACTGAAACGAAACCATCCCGCCCTTCGAGCCAATCAATCAGAAACTTCGCTGCCGACTTGTGATCGGAGGCGACGATGTTGTGACGTTTCTGCGGTTTCCCGGTGCCGTCGTGGAACGTCAGGTTCGTTCCGCTCAGGCCGATGCGATCAACCTTTCCATAAAGCCTTCGCTCCAGCGGTTCGCCTGTCTGGTACAGCACGAACTTGATGCTCGACGAGCCCCCGTTGATCGTCAGGACACTGGTTTGAACTGTGGTCATCATTTCGCCTTCAGTGAGATCAGCCTCGCCACAGGATGTGTGCAGCTTCCAGAGGAACCGTCACGCCGGAGCAACGCGGTAGCACTCGAGGCGTGTACTCGGCAGCCGGGCGCGTCGCGGGCACCGGCGCGCGGTAGAGGTAGCCATGCGCCGCACCCGCCAACGGACGAACCCGTGTCATCTCCTGCCGCACCGGGCCACCGCCGTTGGCTCCATCGGCATAAAGCTCGACTCGCACGGCCTGCAGGTCGAGGTCATCGAGATAAACCTGAACGTCAAAGACGTGCTGCTTGCCGGTCGTCTCCACCTTCACTTCGCCGAAGCGCAGCGCGGCCCATTTCTCATCCAGAGTCTGCTGCCACTTCACCACTCGCGCACCCGCTGCGCCCTTGTCGGCAGCGCGCTCAAGATAGTTCGCCGCGGCTGGGAAGTAATGCTGCTCGGTATATTCGCGCACGGTGCGGCTGGCGGAAAATTGGGGCGTTAGACGCGCCATGCTCTCCCGCATTCGTGCAATCCACGCGGTCGGCAGGCCATCCTTATCGCGGGAATAGAACTCTGGAATGACCTCGTTTTCGAGCCGGTCGTAAAGCGCCCCGGCTTCGGCAGCGTCCCAAGCCGCATCGTCGCCATGTTCCTGGCCATCACCCAAGGCCCACCCCACTTGGGGGGTGTAGGCTTCGGCCCACCAGCCGTCCAATTCCGAAAGATTGATGCCTCCGTTGACGAGCACCTTCATCCCGCTCGTTCCACAAGCCTCCCAGGGCCGCCGCGGCGTGTTGATCCAGACGTCCACTCCTTGCACCAGACGCTCGGCAAGGAGCATGTCATAATCGCCGAGGAAGATCACATGCTGGTGCACTTCGGGTCGCCGGACGAAGCGAATCCATTCTTGGATCAATGCCTGCCCCGGCTGGTCTGCCGGATGCGCCTTCCCGGCGATGACGAGTTGCACGGGTCGCTGCGGGTTGGTCAACAGGCGAAGCAGCCGCGACAGGTCGTGCAGCAACAGGTTTGGGCGCTTGTAGGTGGCGAACCGCCGCGCAAAACCCAGCGTCAACACATTGGGATCGAACAAATGCTTCGCGCCCTCTACCACTTTGGCCGACCGTCCGGAAGCGGCCAGTTGCTGCGGCAATCGGGTGTGAATGCAATCAACCAGCGACTGGCGGCCGGCCGTGCGCAGTTCCCAGAGCCGCGCGTCGGGAACGCGGCGAATGTCCTGCTCCAACGGCTCCGTTGCCCCCAACCAGCGGTTTTTCCCACACGCCTTCGTCCAGAGATCATCCGCTGCCGCCGAGTCCCAGGTCGGCATGTGGACTCCGTTGGTCACATGTCGGATGGGCACTTCGTCTTCTGGCCAGCGGGAAAAGAGAGGCGCGAAAAGGTGCCGACTCACCTGGCCGTGCAAGCGGCTCACGCCATTGACCGCCCCGCTCCCGCGTACTGCCAGGTACGCCATGTTGAAAGGCTCCGCAGCGTCATCGCGGTTCTGGCGTCCCAGAGCCAGCAACTCGTGAAGGGAAATGCCCAGCTTCTCCTGCGCATAGCGGGCGAGATACTGCTCAATGAGTGCCGGAGAGAAACGGTCAAACCCCGCTGCCACCGCCGTGTGCGTGGTGAAGAGGTTGCCTGCCCGCGTGACGGTCAGCGCGACATCGAAGGGCTGCCCGCTTTCTTGCATGAAACTGCGGGCGCGTTCTAAAACAGCGAACGCCGCGTGCCCTTCATTGAGGTGACAGACCTCCGGACAGATGCCGAGCGCGCCGAGCAGCCGCCAGCCACCGATCCCGAGGACCAATTCCTGCACGAGCCGCAACTCCGGCCCGCCGCCATACAACTCGCTGGTGATCCCGCGGTGGGCGGGGGGGTTCGCCGGGTCATTACTGTCCAGCAGGTAAAGTTTCACCCTCCCGATCCGCGCCTGCCACGCGCGAAGCCAGACCGAGTAACCGGGCAACGCCATCTCCAACCGCAACCACTCGCCGTTCGGGTGGCGCAAGGGCGTGATCGGCAATTGCCCGGGATCGTTGTACGGATAGAGCGCCTGTTGCACCCCGTCCTTGTCGATCACCTGGCGGAAATACCCTTGCTGGTACAGCAGTCCGACGCCGACCACCGGCACACCCAGATCGCTGGCGGCTTTCAGTTGATCACCGGCCACATTGCCAAGCCCCCCCGAGTAAATTGGGAGAGCCTCACCCAACATGAATTCCATGCTAAAATACGCGACACAAGTCAGGGACGCCTGTGGATGAGTTTGCTGAAACCACGCGGGTGACTCTGCGGCGCGCTTCTCAGCTTGTGCGAGAGCATCCACCTTCTGGCGAAACGAGGGGTTGGCCAACAGGAGCCGGAGTTTTTCCCGCGAGACCGTCTGGAGGACGACCCACGGGTTTCGAGTCAGCTCCCAGAGTGCAGGGTCGAGTTGCTTCCACACTTCGTCGGCGCGATGGTTCCATGACCAGCGCAAGTCCAGGGCAAGCTCCGCGAGTGAACTGAACCCACCGATTTCCGCGGGCAGAAAACTCGGGATCGGGCTACGGGCACGGGGTTGTCCGCTCATGGTCTCTCCTTCAGCCTTGTTTTGGACGGCATCTCCGAACGCATCCGCTACTATTCCCTCTATTGTGCCACACCACCACGGCTTTGTGTAACGTCATCTGATAAAGGTCCGACCCTGAGTCATCTTTACCGCGCTTAGACGAGCCTCAGTGCGTCCGCCTTTTCAACGGTTACGCAAAAAGCGCAGCTCGGCGCGCAGACGATCCACCTCATCGAGTAGATCGAACATGGTTTTGAGCCAGGCCAAATCGACACCGTAAACGGCTCGCAAATGTTCGATTCGCCGAACAGTATGAATCGCCTCTTCCGTGAATTCCATCACGCCATACGGCGGCAGAAAGACAGGTCGGACAAGGCCGGCGCGACAATAAATCAGAACGGCACGACGGGGGACGCCCGCGAGATGGGCGGCCGCGTCGAGGCTGTAAAGAACGTTTGGCTTTGGCTGAAACAGCTCCAGAGCAAAGGGGGATGGTCGGTCCGGATCGAATCGTTTGCTCATGAGGGTTTCCTCGGGTTGAATGACGACGTTGCGGCCAACCGCGCCCACAACGCTTTTTGTTCCGGCGTAACATGGGACGGGACTTCGATCGACACAACGGCATACAGGTCGCCCCGCGATCCGTTACCGGTCGGCAACCCCTTCCCGCGCAAACGAAATTGCTGGTCCGCCACGGTGCCCGCCGGGATTTTCAAGGACACCATTCCATCCAGAGTTCGGAGTTGGACAGTGGCGCCGAGTACCACTTCCCACGGGGCCAGTTCCAAATCATAATACAGGTCGGCCCCGCGCACGCGGAAGTCGGGATGCTGGGCGAATTTTACTCGCAAATACAGATTTCCCGAGGCGCCCCCGCCGATGCCCTCCTGTCCTTTGCCCGCGAGACGGATGAGCTGCCCTTCCCGGACGCCGGGCGGGATTCTCACCCGCAAAGTCTGCGCGGTCGATTGCCCCGTGCGCGGGTCGACGCGTTGCAGCCGGATCGTGCGCGTCGAACCGCGCAGGATTTCGTCCAGCGTCACCAGGATGTCGCCCTCGATGTCCTGGCCGGGCTGGGCGAAAGTTTCGGCTTCCCAACCGCTCCCTCCCGCTCGGCCGAAACCGGCGGAAGGACGCCCGCGACTGCCGAAGAACTGCTCGAAGAAATCGCTGAAGCCCGTGCCATCGAAATGGAATTCAGAACC
>JBEKYJ010000235.1:0-5179 GCA_049511095.1 Verrucomicrobiia bacterium | reverse complement strand
GTGTTGGGCGTTGAACGTTGGTTTCTTTGCGGTATACTTCAGCGTTCCCATGAAAACGACAAAGCCCAGAGTGTGCGTCGGCATGAGCGGGGGCGTGGACTCGAGCGTCGCGGCCCATCTTCTCAAGAAGGAAGGCTACGATGTCATCGGTCTGACGTTTCGCGGCTGGCCACAGGATTGTCGATCGCTTGCGGAAGACAAGTGCTGCGGGCCGCAAGCCATCATGGACGCCCGCATGGTCGCGCACTCGCTCGACATCCCGCACTACGTGATCGACGAGATCGACACGTTCCGGCGCGAGGTGATGGATTATTTTGCCGCCGAATACAGGCGGGGCCGGACGCCCAACCCGTGCGTGATTTGTAATGAGAAAGTGAAATTCGGGTCGCTGCTGCGCAAGGCGCGGGCGCTCGGCGCGGAGTGCATTGCGACGGGGCATTATGCGAGGATTGAGAAAACCAATGGTAACGGACATCGTTATCAGCTTCGTAAAGGGCGTGACGAACGAAAGGACCAGACGTATTTTCTGTTCTCGCTCAACCAGGAGCAACTTGCGCGGGCGATATTTCCGGTGGGTGATTTGACCAAGGACGAGACCCGCGCCATCGCGAAGGAAATCGGCTTGAAGACATACGGCAAGGAAGACAGCCAGGAAGTTTGTTTCGTGCCGGAGAACGACTACCGCCGGTACCTGCGCGAGAGCGCGAACGTAACCGATGTGCAAGGGGAGATCGTCACGCGCGAGGGCAGGGCGCTCGGCCACCACAACGGCATTCACAATTTCACCGTCGGCCAACGCGAGGGCCTGAACCTTGGCGGGCAGCCGCGTCCGCTCTACGTCATCGAACTCGACGCCGTAAATAACCGGGTCATCGTCGGTTCCGCCGAGGAGCTGTTGCGCAGCGAATTTGAAATAGCGAACTGTGTCTGGCACGGGGTCGAGACGGGCGGGCCGATGGAAGTCACCGTCAAACCGCGCCACCAGCATCCCGGCTGCGCGGCGACCGTGGAAAATCGGGGCGGGGAGTGCGCGAGCGTGCGTCTGCACGAGCCGCAACGTGCCATCACGCCCGGACAGGCGGCGGTGTTCTATCGTGATGACGTGGTTGTGGGTGGCGGATGGATCTGTTGAACGGAGAAGGATTCAACGCTCAACGCTCAATTGCCGTGAAAACAGCATCACGGGTTTGCCGCACACGACGACGGCGTCTACGCTTCGCTTCGGCTCCATGCAGCCAGTGCTGCACTCGGCTTCCAACATTCAACTTTCAAATAAAGAACAAACTGATGAACGACAGGTACGACCTCGAAGAACGGTAGAACGGAATCAACGCTCAAGGTTGAAGTGAGCCGCAAAAAGGCGCAATCCACCTCCGCTCTGCGAGCTTCCTCCTTCGCCAAGGCTACGGCGGACGAGTTGGTGGACAGGGGGGACGCAAAGAGGGGGAGACAGGAGCAGGAGACAAGTAGCCGATCCTCCTTCGCTAAAGCTTCGGAGGACAGGGAGGGCGTCCTGCGTCGCCAAGGCTTCCGTCTTCGCCAAGGCTACGACGGACGAGATGCAGGATGATCCTCCTTCGCTAAAGCTATGGAGGATGAAGGAGCGGGCAGAGATACGATGGCGGGGTCGGTTTGTTGTCGGCAACGATGGCGGGCATGGCCGCGGCTGATCGCTTAGACCGTTAGAAAAGTTATGGATAGCACTATCCATAAGACCGAAGGGGTGTGTGGGGTGCTGCATTCTGTGACGAGTGGAGAGTTGACCCCTTAAACCTGAGCCCCTTAGATAGCGAGTTACATGAAAATGGCTGTGATGAAATCGTTCCACGCGTCGGTGCGCTTTTTGGCAGCGGACTCGCGCAGGGATTTGGCTTTCTGCGCCGTGCGCTCCAGATCGCGGACGACGGCGGCTTGCTCTTTCTTGCCGGGTAGGGGGAGAGGTGCGATGCGGACTTCAGTGGAGTTGATCGTGCCCAGCCCAGACGTGGTCTTGGCGTTGCGGAAGAAGTGCATCCGACCGGTTTCGGTATTGAACCATGCAGCGATGAATTCTGGTACGGCTTTCGACTGGTCGAGGCGAGCCTTAATAATGTGGTTTTGGTGAACGCAGTTCTCAATTTCGCCGTTCCAGATGGCGACGCGGCCCAGCTCTTTGCGGCTGCCATTACCCTCAACGAAAAGCACGTCGCCGGTTTCGAGCCGGTACTTGCGCATGTCTTCGTCCGGAACGTTGATCTGTTTGATTTCGCGAAGATCGAGCCGGCCACGCTGGACATTGGCGACGCGAAGGTACGGACGCGGATGCTTACCCGGACGGTTGCCGGGGCATTTCTGGAGACCGTAGCTGATGGTGGCAACATCCGCTAGAGTGACCATTTCAAACTTCGATTCCGGCGCTTTGTCGCCGAGCAAAGCTCTTTGCAGAATGCCTTCATGACTCCAGCGTTCGATGTCTTTGAAGCGTGCGATTTGGAAGCGGCGTTTCGGAAGGTCAGGCGGTGGCGTCAAGCCCAATGCGGCCTCGAACTCAAGTTGCCCGTGCCGCTCGACGTGCGTCGCTTGGCCCTCTAGTTTCGCCGCGCTCTCTAACGCTGCGTGGTACGCCGCCACCAGCCGCTGCTGGTGCGACTTGTCTGGAAGCGGAACTTGGATGGCGCGGAAGTTCTCAGGCGTAATCCGCTTGCGGCCGCTCGTGCCGCTGGCGGCGCGGCGGATGAGTTGCAGGAAGTTCGGTGTGCGGAGCAGCAGCGCCAAGTAGCGAGCGTCCACTTGTTCTCCGTCGGGAACGTGGACGGGGTATTCGCCGGTAACGACTACTTTGGGGAGCGATACCGGTACAAGGCCGATTGCGCCGTTACGTGCGTCTATCTTGGAAAAAATCAAATCGCCGGGATACGATGCAAACATGCCGCCCTTGAATGCCCTCTGGCGGTCACGCGGCACGATTGAGCCATCGAAGTGAATTGTGATCGGCAACCAATCACCCAAATCGCCGGTCAATCCGAGCCTCTCAACACGCGGTGTCAGCAAGTCTTCGAGTGGCGCGAGTGGATGGATGAAATCCCAAACACTGTCGCCGCCCGGTATCCACCGCTCCATGTCCTTCCAGCGGCGAATCTGACAAGACGCAATCATGCGGAGTAGTTCGGCGTTTTTTCGGGCTTAGCGCCAGCCTTGTTCCATTCTTCGAACTTGCGGTAGGCTGCGAGGACATCCTGCAACTGGTTCGGGCCTTCGGCTCCGGTGGCGGTGATGCCAACTGCATCAGGCGCGGCAGTGAAGACGGGATAATCAAGGGCTTCGCGCACCACGCGCCATAGCGAGGCATTATGCGCTACGTCCACTTTACGGAGTGCGGCGCGGAGTTCACGGTGAAGTTTCTCGGCTTTCTGTTCTGCTTCGCCCGCAAACGCTTCTTCAAAGTCGCTCTTGAACTGGGCTGCGTGTTGCCTCTCAGTCGGCTTGCCATCCCAGCGGGGTTTGCCGATGGTAGTTGCGCTAACACCGCGCGGATAAGGCGGCGGGTCGGCCTGTTTCCATTCGGGAAGCACGCGGCGGACGCCAAGCCCAGTAAGCTGCTTCAGAATTTCGGCGAGTGCCGGTGTGTCGGCGCAGGCGATGCGCGCGCCAAACTCAGTGCACAAACGGTTGCGTTCGGCATTGAATTGAGCATCAAGCTTTGTGTGAGCATTCTGCCAAGCCTTCTCCCATGCGGCTGCATCCTTGTGTGTAAACTTCTGCAAGAATACCAGTGACGCTTTCACCGTGGCGTCGGCAGCGGCAAAGGTCTCTTCCGGCAGACTGACGACCGCAAGCAAGCGGGCTTTGCCTTCCGCCCAGCGGCGCAGCCAGCTCAATGATGGATTGTTCAGGTCGCCATCAGGTAACACGATGCCGAACCGTCCACCCAGCTTCAGCAGTTGGAGACATCGTTCGAGGAAGAGAATCTCGGTGGGTCGGTTCGGCTTATCCTTGCCAACTTCAAACTTGTCTAGGATCTTGTCCTTCCCATTCACCGCAGCGAGAAGCCGCCTGTGACTAATCTCCCATGCATCCCCGTACTTCTCGCGGCAGTCCTTAACGTAACCTGATCGCTGTGGGATGCGCGTCTGTTCGGTGTTCCCTAACTTCTGATCCTCGCCGACGTTTTGGCCGAACGGCGGATTGGTCAGAACAATATCGAAACGCTCTGGAAAGACGCCATTAATGTCCACTAAACCATCGTGATAATGAATGCCCCCGTGGCCATCACCGTGCATAATCATGTTCATCTTGGCGGTACGAGCTGCGCGAGGTTCGGCATCCGTTCCGAAGATGTGATCGTGGGCGAGTTGGCGAATGCGGGACGGTGGGTCGGCTTGTTCAGGGTCGAGTTGCCGATTGAGGTCGGCAAACTCTTTCTCAATGAGTCGACGTTCCTTGTCTTCCGGCAAATCCATCTTCTCAATCTTGTTCCTCGCGCTGTCCTTCGCCGCCTGTACTTCGGCAGCGATCTTGTTACGGACGTGTTCAAAAGCGCGAATTAGAAATCCGCCAGAGCCAGCCGCGGGATCGCAAACTAGATCGCCCTCCTGCGGGTTGAGCACATCAACCATGAACTCAACGATTGGACGCGGAGTAAAAAACTGGCCAAGCTCACCACGAAACGTCTCACCAAGAAACTTCTCGAATGCCAAGCCCTTGATGTCATCGCCGGTGGCCGAGAGGTTGAAACGTTCCAGTTCCTTGACCAAGCGGCGGAAAGTCTCCTCGGAGATTTCGAGATCGTCGCGCTCGGAGAAAATTTCGTCAATAGAGTAATGTTTCTTGGTTTGCAGGAAAAGCTGCTGATGTACCGGAAGGTCATCAGGCAAACGAACCGCAGCACGTCTATCCAAATAATCGGTAGTGAACGTGCCCCAAGTGCCGGTGCGTTCGATATACATCTTGATGAAAAGCACTTTGGATATGGCATCGAACGCGCGTCCGGGCTCCATCTTGTGAACGTCGCGCAAGATGCTATGGCACTTGAACAACAGGTCTTGAAATTCCTTGCGACTGAATGCACGCGTACTGTTCTTGATCGCCTCGATGCGCTTCGCGTCGCTCCAATCCTTGGCGTGCGGCAATTCGTTAATCGGCACGGCCTCGCCGGGCAGGCCTGGGACGAGTTTGAAAATTGAGGTCTGGCGCTGGTTAT
>JBEKYJ010000234.1:0-5207 GCA_049511095.1 Verrucomicrobiia bacterium | reverse complement strand
GGTCGTGTTCCCAGATTCTCACTATGGTCCACCCAGCCTGACGGAGGGTTCGATTCACAACCCGGTCGCGGGCGAGGGGGGCGGATGGCCGCAAAAAGGCGCAAGGGGCGCAAACACGAAGGGCACGAGAAAGAGAGTTTTCACCACGAAGACACGAAGACACGAGGGGAATCAACGCTCAACGTTCAACGCTGAACGCTCAACGTTCAAGTGAGGCCGGGCCGGGGATTCGAATTCACCACCAAGGCACGAAGAACGTCACTGATACCTTCCAGTGGAAGGCATCAGGGCGAGCTTGATGCGGCGGAGGCAATGCGAGGGGTGGTTGGTGAGATCGTGTTCCCAGATGCGCAGGATGGTCCAGCCGGCCTGACGCAGGGTTCGATTTACGAGGCGGTCGCGGGCGATGTTACCAGCTAACTTCTTTTTCCAGAAGGCGCGGTTGTTGGCGGGCATGTTGGCGTGCTTGGGACAGGCGTGCCAGAAACAGCCGTCGACGAAGACTGCGAGGCGCTGGCGACGGAATACGAAGTCGGGGTTGCCAAACATTTTCTGGTTTCGCCGCCAGCCGGTGATGCCGTGCTTGCGAAGCAGTTTCGCCAGTGCCAGCTCCGTCTCTTTGTTGCCGCGTCCGCGAATCCGCGACATGACTTCGGAGCGTTTGCGCTTGGTGAAGACGTCAGGCATTGGCAGTGACTTCGCGTAGAGATGTCTTGGTGGTGTCCCAGACATGCAACCATCTGTTGTGCACGTGTCCACACTCGGTGCAACTTCGCTCTCTCCAGCTTCTCCCATAATCATCAAATTTCTCTTGGGAGATGGCTTGTTTGGTTACCTTGTTACAGACCCAACAATATCGTTTTACGTGTCGGACGAACCATGTCATTAGTGCCTCCTGTTTATCTCCATGGACATTACCACGGTCTTGAGGCAAAAGTGTTCCCGTTTGGAACAAGACATCACTTTCGTGCGGCCTACACTGCAAAATGGTCGTCGAGAAGCCACCACACGGCCTACTTGTATATAGCGCGCAATTCATCCAGCAGTACTCGCGCGACGGCGGCTGCCATTCGCGGCGGCACTGCATTGCCGACCTGTTTGAACTGCTCAGTACGTGGGCCTTCAAACTTGAAGTTGTCAGCAAACGATTGACAGCGGGCAGCTTCGCGGACCGTGAATGAGCGACATTGGCTGATGTCGGGGTGAATGTAGTAGTGACCGTCCTTCGAGATGTGCGACATAATGGTGGAGCTTGGACGGTCGAACCACTGCACCCTGAAGCGATCAATGAAGTCGTCGGTGTTCTTGTGGTCAGGCATGAGGTCGGGACGTTCCTTCTGAAGATCCTCCAATGTGGTCGCACGGTTGCCGTTCTTGTGAGAGAGAATGAAGAATTTGTACCGATCCAAGTCGCTCAGCATGTGTGTTCGGGCTTTGTGGTTGCAGACTCCTGGTGACTGTCCGCGCATCTGAATCTGGTACGGTTTTAGATCTTCGGTTCTGGTGTAATCACCAAACCAGCCGTCATTCCCTTTGCCCGGTTCCAAGCGCGGCAAATCCCCGATGGCGTCCTCGACGGTCAATACGCCTCGACGCCGGTTTCGTCTCTGCCAGTCCAGCAACTTGGTGAACACAGTTTGTACGGAAGGCCGCTCCTTTGCCAGAGCGCGCCGGTAGCCGATCAACAGCACTCTCCGACGTCGCTGTGGAACACGAAAGCGGGAACTATCCAATAAATAGCTGTGCGGGTCGGTGCGGAACTCCTCGTAGCTGGGCGCAACCTCGTAGGCCGGCTCGACCGCCGCGAAATCCTTAAGCATTCGTTGCAAGGTTTCCTCACCCTCCGCTTTGGCGCTTAGCAACCCGGGCACGTTCTCAAGCACGAAGAAATCAGGCCGCAAATCCGCCAGCACACTTAGGTAATGCTGATAAAGAAAATGTCGTTCATCCTGCTCCATCCGGTGCTCGTCACGCGAACGTCCTACGACCGAGTAAGCCTGACATGGTGGCCCGCCAACCAGAACATGCAGCTTTTCAGCTTGTTGAACCTTTTGTGCATTGCGGATCGAAGAAATCAGGTCGGCGTATCTATGTTCTCCAAACTCTCCTTCGATAACTCGGGCATCGATCAGGTCAGAGATTTCGCTGAATTTGCGTCGGATGTCTTCGCAGCAAATTTCGCCGCGAAAGTAGCGCCGATACCAACCGCGCCTTCCGAGATTCGACAACTCGTGAAACATGACCCGCGTGCGCAGAGTTTCACAGGCGCAGCGATCCTTCTCAAGATACGCTGTGACCCGATACCCAGCTCTGGTGAAGCCCTCGCTGATACCGCCGCACCCTGCAAAGAGATCAACTGCCACCGGTGTGAATGACACGGTAAATTCCTTTCGACATCACAACTTACTTTCTTCCTAGTGCATCCCTTGCGACCTTGTCCAGTTCGCCGAAAAGCTCTTGAGTCAAAAGAACACTCGTGTCCATCTTCTTGAACCTATGACGAATTCGTTTGGCAAGTTCACGGAAAAGGTCTTGGTGTTTTTTCGATTGTAGCAATCGAGGTACGGGAGACTTCGGCTCATGAGCACGATCTCTTAGCCAGTCCACGAATCGCTCGTCGCTCTGAAAGCACTCCGAGTCACAGATTCCGCTCCAACTGTCCCAAAGTCCGATGGCCTCGGCGGTTTCCCAATCGAGGCGACCGAGCAACTCCGCATATCTGAAATGGCTGTTTTTCAGACGCTGCCTTGCCCGCACCGAAAGTTTGCCATCCCGGCTTGGATTCAGTTTACCGCAATGGTCGTAGCACGCGCGCCAAAGCCAAATTCTGTCGCGCTCATCACCAACATCCATTTTCAAAAGGAACTCCAATCGCCTACCGAGTGCCCACCATAGCTTCAGGACTCGATGCGTTTTCTTAAGCTCCAAAAGCCCCTTTTGTTGGAGATCCTTCTCGATCTCTCGGAATCTGCGCTCAATATCCGCGTCGTTTCGATCCGCCAATTCCTTGTCCACTGTGGTGATTGCACCGCGCGCACTCTTGTAGTGGACCTCAAATCGGCTCGGGTCGCTCTCCAGTGGTTCTAAAATCCGCACCGGCACGGTTAGCTCCCAAAGTATTGCGCTAGGATCTTGGCAACTTGTGTTGTCGCCGCTCGTAACAAGAGCGCAGGGGTCAGGGAATCACGCTCCGGCACAAGAACGGATTTTTCCTGATCAAGGTCGACTTCGACGAGTGCCACCGCCGCCTGCTCAAACACGTACTTCTCCACCTGCTCGGCTTCGTCCATCACCTCCAAATACGCCGGGTGAGCGACATTGATTTCAAGCTGCCGTCGTTGCGGGGTCGAGCCAGGGCGCACACGGTATTGCAGTTGATGTTCGGGGGGCTGAAACTCGATCTGATGGACCTTCTCGAACACGCCGTACCCCGGCGGCTCTTCCTCAACCCAAAAGTGATGGCCGAGTTCCTGAATGATCTTGCCGCGTTCCCAGCTCTGTTGTTCGTGCGCGAACGGCTGCAGAGCAACCACCTTCTGAGTCAGCGTCCACTTTCCCGGCGCATACCGGTCACGTGGAATGGGAAGCTCGAATGGCACGATCAAATCCATGCGTGAATACGGCCTTGCTTCACAGTCCTTCTCGAAGATCGGTGAGCTTTGATCGGTTGCGGCTTGAACTACGCTCAACATGACCCGGACCTCTACCGTCCGGGCCGTATCGTTGATCAAGACGACGCCGTCGGCACGCAATCCTTCGCCGTAGTTGACGCGAGGACTTGCGGGCCTTGGGAAAACGATCCCGCCAGTGAAACTGACGCGCACCGGTAAGGTCTCGTGCGGGATGGGTGGCTGCGGCGGCGGTGGTGGCCCTGGTCCTCGAAGGGTGATGCCGAGAAGTTTGGCAATCCGGTTCATTTCTGCCAAGGCGCGGTTGGCGGCGTCGTTGTTTACGCCGTGAGACGGGGTGCTACTGCCCGCGCCAAGCCGGTCGCGGGCAAAATCGTCGAGGGCTTTTTCCACAATCTCGCGTACCTTGCGGCCAACGCCCCGGTGCAGGGTGAAGTTGAAGTGTGTCGGGTCTTCCCATGCCTTCATGGCCTCGTCAAGCTCCCGGTCAAAGCGGACGTAGCCATAGACGCTGTCGGCGATGTCCTTGGGGACGTGTTTCATCTCCAAGCGCATGACGCGCATGCCGCCGCGTTGCAGAGCGATGCCGCGAACGTCTTCCTTGACCGGCCCGTTCTTCGCGCTAACGAGGTGGAGTTTCTCAATGACGTAGCGTTTGCCACTCAGGCTGAAGCCGATGTTTTCCTTCAGCGAGACCAGATGCTGCGCCGTATCTTGCTCAGGCAGGACAAAGTCGCTTGGCGATTCTACAGGCAGGAAGCCGCGACCGTCGCCAGCGTCAATCTCGATGACCGCGCCATGGCGGGTGATGATTTCCCACCATGTGACAGAGATGTAGCGGGCAAACTGGCCGGATACAATCGCCTGAACAAGCGCGGCGTTCGGCTCGGCGATGATGACACGTGTGCCGACGGCGTCGAGCAGCTGCAGGGCGGGCGAGTATTCGCGCAGCCTCTCTTTTGCCTGCTCTCCATCCCAAGACATTACCTTCGAATCGGTCGTTTCGACCCACCGCACGCCCATACGACGCGTGCCATCGCGGCGCAAGCTGTCGTAGAGGATTCTCAGTTTCTCCGAGGCGGCAACGAAGATGAACTTGCCTTGGCCACGAGCACCCAAAGCCCCTTCGGCAGGTGCTTTCGTGAATGCGAGGTTTTCAAAACGACCCCAGCGTTCGTTTTCCGGCAGGTCCGCTTCGAGTTCTTCGCGCCGAAGGACGCGCCCGGTCAGGCCGTGTGTCCCATAGTCTGTAAAACTGAGCCACTTCGGCTTGCCCTCAGTGTGGAGTTGAAAGCGAATGCGCCAGCCCTGTCCGTGCTTGCTGGTGCGGGCGTCCCATGAGTTTTGGATGGCGTCCTTCTGGACGCCTTCCGTCACGCTAGCGTGCTGGATATACTGGTCCCTGATGTTCTGCACCTGGTGTCGCCAGTTGATGACCGTCGAGCGCGCCTCCGCAAGCGGCAGCGTTGCGAAAAAATCGCCTTTCGGCAGTTCAATTCCTCGCCCGAATTCAGCCATGATGCTCCTCCATCACGTGTCAGTTCCTCCCCGCCTCAATACTCTCAACTATCTCGCCGA
>JBEKYJ010000233.1:0-5212 GCA_049511095.1 Verrucomicrobiia bacterium | reverse complement strand
GTAGAGGTCCACCTTCGACACCTCCCGCGACCGCCCCTTGAATCCGCCCGTTTCCATCGCCCGACTGCCAGGTGAAAACTCAAACTTCAAATTCTGCTGCGCGAGATGGTCAAACAAATGCACAAACGCAAACGCCGTCCCCAACAAAAACACCGGCTGACCGTCCTGCTGCGCCTCGCTCAAATCGCGCACCAGTTTCTCAATCAGTAATTCTCCTCTCTCGACATAGTACGCGCTGCCGTCCGCCCCAAATTCCCGCATCACCACCCCCATCATGTGCGACAACGACGAATGCGGCGCCTCCTGCGGCGACGGCATCAGTATCATCATCGGCATCCGCGCCTTGTCCGGGAGAAGATGCGCCGCGAAATTCGGCACAATCGCCGCCTCGTACAATTCCAGCGTCCGAAGATAATGTCTCCCAGTAGATTCCCGCGTCGTCCCGCTCGTGTGAAATTCCGCAACCGCTTCGGCCTCCGGGAAACACGCCAGCGCAAAACCCTTGAACGCGCTGGTCGGCACAGCGGGGATTTCCTTCCAGTGCACCACAGTTTGGGGAGCCAACTTCAGCCGTTCGCAATACGCCCGATACGGCGCGCACCACTGATGCTGAAACGCAAACACGTCCCGCGCCAGCCGATCAAACTCCTCGTCCGCCGTCGCCTGCGCCACCCCGCGCGCCATCAACGCCAGAATGCGTTGTTGAAGTTCCACAGCGGTTTTGTCCATGTCTGTATCTTTCGCCCGTAGTCGCAGGCTTCAGCCTGCGGTGGTTTCGAAGCTGGTTTTCCGCCAACAGCAATCGCATAATGCGGCCCGTGAAGCGCGTTGTCAAATGGGTCTGTTGGCTCATCGGACTCTTCTTGGTTCTCATGTTGATCGGTATGTTGTGGGGTCTGACACCCTACCCGAAACCGCCCAAGGGTGTGCGCCTCACCCCTCTGAATCCGCCGCTCGCTCTCACCGACCTTAAACCCGACAACGCCGCATACTTCTACTTCAAGGCTTGCGACCAAATGGGCAGCTACACCAATAAGTCGTCCTCTCAAATGGACGCTCTCTTGGCTGGCGATACAAACACCGACACCTTCGCCATCGGCCCCACCATTGCCGACTGCCGCGAGGCGCTCAATCTCGTCCGCCAGGGCATCGCAATCAATTCCTGCCAGATGCCCTGGGTCGATTCCCCAGATACGTCCACGAATAGGACCAAACTGAGCTTGCTTGGACGGCTTCTGATCTGTGAAGGAAAGTTTGCCGAGAGGGCAGGGAATACGGATCAGGCTCTACAGAACTATCTCGCCGTCGTCAAACTCGGCCGCGACGGCACGCAGGGAGGGCCGATTCTTGACCTGTTGATCGGCAACGGGGCAACCGCGAGAGGCACCCAAGCCATCCGCTACGCACTCCGAGGGCAGGGGGTGTCCGCTCGCTCAATCGCCCAAGTGCAATCACAACTGGAACAGTTGCGCACCAGTGGACAGGCCTACGATGAAACGTTGCGATACGAGTTGCTTTCCTCCAAGCAGATGTGCAAGGAAACGTTCGCGCAAGCCAATGGGCTATGGATGACGACACAAACCAGAAACTACAACCATTTGGCTGATGCTGCCTTCGGCGAGTTGATTGAGGACGCCAAGAACCCGTTTTGGAGGCGTCATAGTGACGCAATCTTCCACAAGTGGTCATTGGAGGGTCGCCCCGTGTGGACATGGGCGTGGAATAGGCCAATTGCCAGAATCCTTCTGGCGATGATGCTGCCACCTATTGACACACCGGGGCGACGAGCCGTCCGAACTGACGTGGATTTCCAAGCCACCATTACGGCGTGCGCTCTCAGGCGCTACGAACTCACACACGGCAAACCTCCTGAGCAACTCACCGATCTCGTCCCTGATCTCCTGTCGTTGGTGCCTATCGACCCGTTCGACGGCAAACCGCTCCGATACCGGCGTGAAGGCTCAGAATGGGTGATCTGGAGCGTTGGTTCCGATTTGAAAGACGACAACGCCGCTTGGCACGAGTTCAAGTACCAGACACCCGGCGAAGAGCGTAAAGGCGGCGACATCTTCTTCAAGTCAACCGAACCTCAGGACGACTTGGCCGACTACCTCACGCGGAAGGCTTCAAAGAAAAGTAGTTAGCGCGTCCAAGCAGAAACCCAGTTGTCGTTTCGTGATCACCAGCGGGGGAGTGAGGCCGAGCACTTCATTACGGCTGCCTTCGGGCAAGGCGAGGATGCCGCGTTGAAGAAGTTTCTCCACCAGCGGAACCGCGCTTTCCACTTCCAACCCCAGCATTAGGCCTTTGCCGCGCACCTTGCCAATTCGCGCCAGCCGCGTCGAAAACCATTCACCCAGTTCACGACTACGCGCGTCCAACTTCATTCGTTTCATCTCGCCGATGGACGCCAGCGCCGCCGCGCACCCCAACGGATTGCCCAGAAACGTGTTGGTGTGAATCGCTTCGCCTTTCGATTCGGGCCAGCTATCCATCACGTCCGCCCGCCCGATGCATGCCGACATCGGGAAACCGCCGCCCATCGCTTTCCCCACGCAAACAATATCCGGCACCACGCCCCAATGTTCACACGCGAACCAACGTCCCGTCCGACAGAACCCCGTATAAATCTCGTCGAAGATCAGCAAGAGCCCATGGCTGTCGCAGAACTTCCGCAGTTTTTGTAGGAAATCGTCCGACGGCACGACGATGCCGCCGCGACCCTGGATCGGCTCAACAATCACCGCGCCGAAGTTTTGCAGGTTCGACACCTCCGGCATCCGTCCGAACGGCACATGCGCCGTGAAATGTCCAAGCTGGCTGGAGAAAGGCGAACGGAAGTCCGCGCGCCACGTCGTATCGAGCGCGCCATACGTCAGTCCATGATACGCGCCCTCGAAGGCAACCACGCCGGGCCGCTTGGTGTGTATCACCGCCGTCTTGAGCGCCGCCTCCACCGCTTCCGCGCCCGAATTGGCGAACACCACGCGACCCTCTGATTTCTCCCATCGGCCAAATGTCAACGCCACCAACTCCCGCGCCAGCTTCAGCTTCAATTCGTTCGGATGCACGTCGCCAATCGCATGCAACAACTTTCCCGCCTGCGCCTTGATCGCGGCCACGACGCGCGCATTCCCATGCCCGACACTGGCCACGCCAAACGCCGCCGTCAGGTCGATATAACGATTGCCGTCGACGTCCCACACGTTCGCTCCCGCCGCCCGCTCCCAGAAGATGGGCCAATGGTCGGAGATGTAGGTGATGTTGCGCGATTCGTAACGGCGCAGCTCACGGACCAACGCGCGCGACTTCGGGCCGGGGACCTTGGTCTTGAGAGATGGCAGCAGGTCTTTCACAACAACGGCCGTCCTCTAGCCGTGTTGGATAAACTTGTGAAACGTCTTGTCGGGTTCCTGATCGACGAGCAGCACGAGATGGTTCAATTTCATCGCTTCGACCAGTTCATCGATGCTGAGAGTCTCGTGCTCGGGTTTGTCGCCGTCGAAGAGCACGGCGAGATCGTCGTCCGTGTTGCGGCGTCGCGCCGGCGTGCCGCGGCGGTCCTCGATCCAACCTCGGATTTGGTCGGCCTTGACGATCATGCGAAGTGACATGGTGTTATACTCCCCGGGTCTCCGGCCCCCAAATGTGTTTGTGCCACTGGGTCTGCATGCGAACGGCGAGTTTATCCGCCAGAATCCATTCGGCAAGTGTTTTGAGCGGCAGCTTCCCCCACACGGGCGAAAACAACACCGTGCACAGATTCGACAACTGATGCTCCGCCATCATCTGGCGCGCCCAATCGTAGTCCGTGCGGTCGGCGATGACGAATTTCGCCTCATCCTTCTTGTCGAGAAAACGGATGTTGTCGTACAGGTTCTTGTCGCACTCGCCGCTGCCGGGACACTTCACATCCATGATCTTGATCACGCGCGGGTCCACCCGCGACACGTCCACCGAACCGCTCGTCTCCAGCAACACCCGCTTGCCCAAATCGCACAGCCGCGCCATCAGCGGGAACACGTTCGGCTGCAACAACGGTTCGCCACCCGTGATTTCCACCAGCGGACAATTGTATTCGAGCACCTTCACGATCACGTCGCTGACCTTCATCGGCGCGCCTTCGTGAAACGAATACGTCGTGTCGCACCACGTGCACCGCAGGTTGCACGCCGTCAGCCTCACGAACGCGCACGGCAACCCCGCAAACGAGGACTCGCCCTGAATGCTGTGAAATATCTCGTTGATGACAAGGGTATCGGCCACAAACTCAGTTTAACAAACCCCCGCGCCCACGTCAATTTGTAGGCTTGGCAGCCGCACAGCCGCGTAAATGGGGCTTGCTCCCGGCAAACTCTCCAGCAACCATGCGCAGGTGACGAGATTGACGCCAGAACAGTTCGCCGTCGTCGTGCGCGAGGTCGAACTGATGATCGGGGAAGGGGAACGCGACGAAGTGTGGCGCGTGCTGAAGATGTTCGCCGATGGCTGCTTCAACTTCACCATCCACGATTTCCCCAGTAAAATCCAAACCGCGTTCGCCACACTCGGTCCCAATCGCCAAAAGGAATACGCCTCCCTCGTCGCCGACATCCGCGGTCTACAAGGCGAGGTTTTCGATGTCCAAGGAATCGGCACTCTGAAGTTCGCGGGGAAGGACTACGAGTTCCTGAAGGTCGTCAACCGTCCATCTCCTTCGCCGTATGCGGTACAGGTCCCGATCTGTCTCGTAGCGGGCGTGCATGGCGACGAACCCGACGGCATTCTCGCCGCGCTGGAGTTGGCGCGCCGTTTTGCGCGCAGCCCGCAACTCGCCTCCACCTACGCGCTGACAATCTATCCTTGCGTCAGCCCCGTCGGATACGAACGCATGACCCGCGAGAACGGTTCCGGCAAAGACCTCAACCGCGAATTCTTCCGCGACAGCAAGGAAGAAGAGGTGGCCGTCATGGAACGCGAGTTGCGCGCCCACGAGTTCACGGGATTCATCGGCGGACACAGCGACTACGAGTCCTTCGGCATCTACGCCTACGCGACGGGCGCCGTGCTCAGCGAGCGTCTGGCCAAGCCCGCCTTATTTCAAGCCAGCGGCATCATCCCGATCAACATCGACCCGATCATTGACGGTCATCCCGCCCAAAACGGCATCATCAACGAGAAATTCCCCGGCTCGCTCGGCCCGCTTTGCGAAGGCGCATCGGAACCATTCGAC
>JBEKYJ010000232.1:0-5245 GCA_049511095.1 Verrucomicrobiia bacterium | reverse complement strand
GCCGCGTTCATGGAGAAGCCGTTTAACGTGTCAGAGTTGTTCGCCCTGCTCGACCGCTGGGCGGAGGAGAAATGCAAATGACGGAAAAAACGTTTCAGGCAGTAGTCAGGTACGGCAGCATGGTGCTGGCCATTAGCGCGATTCTCAACATCTGGGTCGTGATGCGGCATGTGGAGGTTTACCGTAAAGCGGCCCTCGCCGACGCGCAGGCCCAGCAGATGATGTTGCGGGAACAAGCCGTGCAGGGTGTCGCACAAGAGTTCGCGGCGCGGGCAAACAATGATCCGCAGATTGCCGCGATTTTCAAGCGGGTACAAGCCATGGCCGGGCCGAGCGCGTTGAGCGCGCCGCCCGCGGATCCGAATCGCCAACCGGGAGCGGGACGATGAGCGCACCACAAGAAATCCAAAACGAACCAGGCGCGAATAGGCCGGTCGATGAGCCGATGGATGTGACTACGGCCGTCAGGCAATTGCGGGTGCTGGTGTGCGGCCTGGGAGCGGGGCTGCTGATCGTGAGCGTCGCGTTGACCGCGTTCGTGTACAAGCAGAACCGCAATCTCATAGGCACGGCCAGCGTTCGGCAACGTCAGATTTCGCAACTGCAAGCAACCGAGTCATCGTTGGGGTATTTGATGAGTGAATTGGGGAAGTACAGCGCCGGAAAACCCGAATTGATGGCGCTGTTTGCGAAACACGGTGTCGAGTTCCACCCTTCGGCTGCAGCCGCGCCCTCGCAGCCGTCGCCAAAGCGTTAGTTCACCTTGGGTGATGCCGCTGCGGGTGCCTGTGCCGTGAGGTTCGGCAACGCCGCCAGAGCCGCTTCGGCGGCGACTGTTTCCGCTTGTTTCTTGCTCGAGCCGTTCCCACGGCCGATCTGGCGTCCTTCCCATTCGACGACGGCCTCGAAGTGCTTGCTGTGGTCGGGCCCGGATTCGTGGACGACGCGGTAGATCGGACCCTTGGGAGAATGGGCCTGGAGCAACTCCTGCAAACGGCCTTTGGGGTTCTGGCGGGGAGTGGTTTGCTTGATGTCCTTGAACTCGCCGGCAAACTGCGCGCGGATAAACTTGCGCGCCGCGCGAACACCCCCGTCAAGGTAAATGGAACCGAGCAGCGCTTCGTAGGCATCGGCCAGATTCGAGAGCCGCTCGCGGCCCCCGCTGGATTCCTCGCCCTTGCCCAGCATCAGATGCTTGCCCAACTCGATGGCCAGAGCGCGATGATACAACGTGTGGCGATTGGCCAGATGCGCGCGGATTTGCGTGAGCTTACCCTCGGGCAGGTCAGGGTACAGCCTGTAAATGCGATCCGTGACCACGAGCTGCAGCACCGCGTCGCCGAGAAACTCCAGACGCTGATTGTGATGGTTGCTTTCGTTGCCGCGCTCGTGGGCAATGGACGGGTGAGTCAGGGCCTCGATCAGGAGATCGGGGTTTTTGAATTCGTAGCCGATAATCTTCTGTAGTTTCACCAGATGCATGGTCGTCGCGTCGCCTTCGCCTGCAGGGGGATGTTGCCGCCCCGAACCTGGTCAGGACGCAAAATCCAACTGCTATGGGCAAAGTCTACCGAACCGATTCCCAAAAATCGAGCCGAATTTCGCATAATCTTTACCGCCGCCCGGAACGGGGGTGGAAGCGATAGTGGGTCTCCTTCAGGCGAGTCTGATCGACGTGCGTGTAGAGTTGCGTCGTCGCAATGTCCGCATGCCCAAGCATTTCCTGAATGACCCGCAGATCGCCGCCGTTTTGGAGCAAGTGGCTGGCAAAACTGTGGCGCAACGTGTGCGGCGTGATCACCTTGCCAATGCCGGCCGCCCGCGCGTATTTCTTGATCAACACCCAAATCGTCTTCCGATTGAGCGCCGTGCCGCGCGTCGAAATAAAAACCTCGCCGAGATTTCCGCCCCTTGTCAACGAGCCGCGCGCCTCGCCAAGATAACGTTGGATCCACTCCACGGCTTGCCTCCCGATCGGCACGATTCGTTCCTTGTTGCCCTTGCCGACCGAACGAAGGAAACCCGCCTCGAAATTGATGTCGCTGAGTTTGATGTGGGCGACCTCGCTCACCCGCAACCCCGTGGCATACATGAACTCCAGCATCGCCCGATCGCGCACCCCGAGCCTCGTCCGCGTGTCCGGCGCGGCCAACAACCGTCCGATCTCTTCGTAGTCAAGTGTGTGGGGCAGGGTACGCCACAGTTTGGGCGAATCGATTGTTTGCGTCACATCAGCGGCCAGCAGTTTTTCGCGAAGGAGAAATCGACAGAACATCCGGATCGCGGCGAGATGACGCGAGAGACTGCGGGCGCTCAACCCGCCTTTGCGCCGGTGCAGCAAATACTCGGAGACATGCTGCCGTTGAGTGGCGTTCATGTGCTGGATGCCGCGGTGCCGGAGGAAATCGGCAAACTGCCCAAGATCAGTCCGGTACGCGCTGCGCGTGTTCGCCGCCAAGCCGCGCTCAACAGTCAGATGATCGAGAAACGCGTCGATCAATTGCTCCACCCCGTAACCTCCTTAAGGTTGCGTTCATTATAAACATTCCTCGCTGATTCGGAAAGCCCGTTTATCGCTCCGTATTGTAGGGCGCGATGCTCCGTATTGTAGGGCGGGATGCCTGTCGTTTAGGTATCCCGCCGCGTCGTTGATGTTGGGCCGTCGCATTTCCATCTTCTGTCTCCTGCCTCCCTGCCCCGAATCTTTTTCGGGGCTGACTTCTGTCCCCCCTTGGCTTCGCTTTGGGTTCGGTTTGGTCAAAACCGCCCTCCCGGTGCTTCTCCGGTGCATCTACCCCCCTCAAAATGGTTTCGGTTTGGTCGACCGAACCCAACCCTCGTTTTTCCTAACATATTCATTCTACGATACTTCCATGTTTTTCAGTTGGGTTCGCTTCGCAAATAAGTACTTTTATAGAGAGCCAAGCCGCTAGGACGCTTGGATCGCCACCGGCGGCGGCACGACTTCCCCCCGGCGCAGCCGCTGCAGCCGCTCCAATTGATTCATCGCCCGGTACATCTGCCGCTCCAATCGGGCTTCATATCGCAGTAGCTTGTCCACGATCTTCTGCGCAGGCATAAGCGACGCGTCCCGACGCACTTTCACTTTCTCTGCCTCGCTCTCCGCTATGTCCCGCAATCCGTGTTCGCAGCACTCCAGCAGTTCGTTGAGAAACTCCAATAAGTGTTGCTGTCGCTTGGCCCGGACCGCTTCTGCGGACAACCCCTTCGAGTTGTCGGGTACAAACTCCCGCACCTTTTGGAGATCGCTGACCATGCCCGGCCGATCCTCGAGCGCCTTCAGAAGCCGACCCAGCAACGGTTCCGTCAGTTCCTCTCCACGACGGACGCAATCCCGCGCATCCTCTATCGCCCCTGCCGTACTGTACGTCCACGGTGTCCGCAGCACGCGACCACCGATCACCGCCGGCAGCAACTGGCTCGTATTCATCATCTCCCTCCGTTCACGGTCCTTCTCCAAACTGTAAAGGATTTCACCCCGTTCCGCGATCAACACCCGGTGCAACCGCCAATACGCCGTCACGATCCGTTCCACCAACATCTCCTCCAGCGGCCCCACCGGTGCCAGGTGCTCCCAGTACAACCGCTGCAGCGCCTGAAACTCGCGCCCGCGTTCTCCGTCGACTTTTCCCCGCAACACTACCTCACGCGCCAGAATGCCGTGCTTGAGCCCGTTCATCCGCGAGACGGCCTTGCCTTTCGCCGACTTCGGTCCCGTCGATTTGCGCGCGTTCATTCGATTCGCCTCGATCCGATTTACCGATATTATTTTTTTCATGCTCCAACTCTCCCACAATTCCAAAAATACCGTTAGTGTACTTTGGAAGGTTTGGAAGGTTTGGAAGCTTTTCTTTTCGCGATGTAACCTCTTGTAGGATAACAGGCTCCGTTGCTGCCGGAGCCGTTTTCCGCCCACCTGCCATCGTTTCCCCCCAATTTGTCATCCTGAGCTTGTCGAAGGATCTCCGCCCCCGCGCCTGCTGCTCTCATCCCTGAGTAGCAAATGCCGCAAGAGGCTTGCGTCTGCAGGACGCTTGGATTAGTTTCGTGCGCAGGTAAAATGGAGAGACGGTTCACGGCGATTTCCTTGTTCGCAGGCTGCGGCGGCAGCGACTTGGGCCTGCTTGCGGCAGGTATCAAACCGATCTGGGCTAACGAGATCAGTGATTCTGCCTGCCAGCTCCACGAGCGCGTTACGGGACTGAAGATAATGCACGCTGGTGACATCCGCAAAATCAGGCGGTTCCCCAAGGCAGACATTTTGGTGGGGTGTTATCCGTGTCAAGGGTATAGCCAAGGTGGCCGGCGGTATATAGGCGATAAGATCAACTTCCTCTACCGTGAATTCGATCGCGCTCTTCGCTCGGTAAGGCCTCTGGCGTTTATCGTTGAGAATGTCGACGGCATGCGGTTCTCGCAAAACGATCAACTTCTGCGGAACCAGTTGGTGCGATTCAAACTTGCAGGTTACCGGGTGACATGGCAGGTGCTTGATGCAAAAGATTATGGTCTCGCCCAAAGCAGGCGGCGTCTGTTCATCGTTGGTATTCGCAGCAGTGAAGGTATTCGCTTCAAATTCCCCAAGCCGACCCACGGTCCAGGAGGCCGAAAACCTTACCAAACTCTTCGAGATGTGATTTGGCGATTCCGTGACGCGCCCAAAGGGTCATATAACACAGAGCCGCTGCATTGGTATTACCTATCGCGCAATCGCCGTCGCACGTGGGGGCGGCAATCCCCCTGTGTTGTTGCTCATTGGCGGCACGTCGGATTACATCCAGATTCGCCACCACTAAGGAAGGTCTGCGAAGATAAATGGGAATTTGCCAGACCCGGTAGGGCCCGCAGATTCAGCTACTTGGAATGTGCGGCTCTACAGGGATTCCCGAAGCCGGAAGCGTTTGATGTTTCCCCGGTGAAGTTGCGATTCCGCGCGATCGGAAACGCCGTACCGCCTCCGCTTTTCGAAGCCGTTGCGAAAGCGCTGACTAAGCAACTGATTTCCAAGAAACGAAACCCGCCTCCTGAGAATCGGACCAATCTATATGCCAAAAAAAATCAGCCAGATACCGGTTATTCCACTTCCTGTCGGGCAACTCTGTTTTGACCCTGAGAACCCGCGATTGGCAAATACCGGCTGCACAGGAACTCAAGCGTCAATCCTGCAGGTCATGGAAGACAACTTCGATCTGCAACCCATAGCCGATAGCTTGTATGCGAGCGG
>JBEKYJ010000231.1:0-5279 GCA_049511095.1 Verrucomicrobiia bacterium | reverse complement strand
AGCCAGAATCGATTTCCCGTCAGCCTGTGGTGCACGTTGGTAGCCATACTTTCCAGCCGTGTCGAACAAATTAAGAATCACAGTCGTTACGCCAAGTTTTGACAGTATCCATACGATTCGCGCGACCTTGGACAGCGTGGCGAATCAGGATTACCCCGACGTGGAACATATCGTCATGGATGGTGGTTCGACCGATGGGACAGTGGACATTCTGAAGAGCTATTCCGGCCTCGTTTGGGTTTCCGAGAAGGATGAGAGACACTATCACGCGATGGACAAGGGAACGCGAATGGCCACCGGGGACGTGGTGGCGATTCTGAACGCGGACGACTGTTACCGTCCGGGAGTGTTGAAGGAAGTCGCTTCGGCCTTTGAGGAGCATCCGGATTGGGATGCGCTGTTTGGGGGTGTTGTTTTCGTGGACGGCGAAGATCAGGAGATTTTCCGGCGGGAGGAAGCGTGTTTTGACCCGCAGATCATTCGCTATGGCCTCAATGTGGTCAACCATCAGACCTTGTTTATCAAGAAAGCGGTGTATCTGCGGTTGGGCGGGTATCGCTACAAGGAATTCAAGAACGCCTGCGATTATGAGTATGTGATGCGACTGATTCGGGCCAAATGCCACGTGAGGCGCATTCCGGTGTACATCGTCAATTACCGGTACCATGAATACGGACAGTCGGCTGACATGAGGGTCCGCCAGAACATGCATCTGGAGGGTGCCTTGATTCGAAAGGAGTACGGGTTGCCGGGCGGCTGGCTGGGCAGGGCGCTCAAGGTCTATGCGCGCGTGAAAAGGCAGGTGGAGAAGTTGGTGTTGCTTGGAAGGTTCGATTTCGTTCCGGGCGACTTGCGGTTGAAGAAGCATTTGCGCGCGAAGACCTCGTTCTCTTCGAACATCGGGGTGAATAAGCTTTAAGCCGCAGGCTGGCGAAGTCTGTGAATCGGGTTGCATTGCCAGAGAGTGTCGGTCGAGGGGAAGGGAATCTGTCGTGCGGAATCGCTCCGGATGGCGGGGGGCCGGATTGGGCTATCGGATTGGTTGAACTACCGGGTCAATCCCGTTCCACGTATCGCTGGGCGATGGGGACGCGGCGACCGATGCCGAAAGCTTTGGTGGTGACGCGCAAACAGGGCGGGGTTTGTTTGCGTTTGTACTCGTTGAGGTCGATCTTGCGGACGATGTCACGGACGAGCTTCTCGCTGTAACCCGTTTCCTTCACGATCTCGACCGTTGATTTCACTTCTTCGACGTAGCGTTTGATGATCGCGTCGAGAACGTCGTACGGCGGAAGCGAGTCTTGGTCGGTTTGATTCGGGCGAAGTTCTGCGGACGGTGCTTTAGTGATGGAGGATTCCGGAATGGGGAATCCTTCCTTTCCCGCCTTTCGCTGTCCGTTCTCGTTGATGTACCGGGCGAGTTCGTAGACCATCGTTTTGGGCACATCGGCGATGACGCCGAGCCCGCCATTCATGTCGCCGTAGAGCGTACAGTAACCGACAGCCAATTCCGATTTATTGCCGGTGGTTAGCAGCATGTGGCCGAACTTGTTCGAGAGGGCCATCAACGTCGTGCCGCGAATGCGTGCCTGGATGTTCTCCTCGGACGTGTCTTCCGGCAGTTCCTTGAACACCGGCTGCAGCATGACCTTGAACCGCTCGAAGACATCCTGAATGGCGATCATCTCCCACCGAATCCCGAGGTTGTGCGTCAGGTCCCGCGCGTCTTCGATGCTGCCCCGCGACGAAAACTGCGAGGGCATGGAAACCCCCATCACATTCTCAGGACCGAGCGCCGCGACCGCAAGGCAGGCCGTGACCGCGGAGTCGATCCCGCCGCTGAGGCCGAGCACGACCGATTTGAAACCGCATTTGTGGGTGTAATCGCGCAGCCCGAGCACAAGCGCATCGTGCAAGGCGGCGGCCGGCTTGACCGGCCCGGGTTGAATGGCGACCGGTGAATCCAGATCAACCAGCATCAGGTCTTCAGCGAATGCTGCCCCGGTCGCGATGAGATGACCGGAAGCGTCGAACACCAGACTATTGCCGTCGAAGACCAATTCGTCGTTGCCGCCCACCAGGTTGCAGTACAGGACCGGAACGCCGTGCCGTTGCGCCACGGCCCGGAGCATGTCGTAGCGAACGCGTTCCTTGCCCAGATGGTAGGGCGACGCCGACATGTTCAGAAGCAATTGGGCGCGTTTGTCCCCTCGCATCAGGTCGAAGACCGGGCTGCGCTCGTACAGGCGCGCGGGCAGGTAATCCTGCGTCCAGATATCCTCGCAAAGCGTCAGCCCCAGCCGCCGACCTGCGAATTCGACGACGGTATTCGACTCCGCCGACTGAAAATAGCGGTCTTCGTCAAAGACGTCGTAAGTGGGCAGCAGCATTTTTTGGCGGCGGGCGATGACCTTGCCGTTTTGGATCAACGCGACGGCATTCCAGTAGTCGCGGCCCGGGCGCTTGGCGTTGAAATCGACATAGCCGACAAGCAAGGCGGTTGGGCCAACTTGCGCGGCGACATCCTCCAGAACACGCAGGTTGTCGTCGACAAAACGGTGTTTGGCGAGCAAATCGCGCGGTGGGTAGCCCGTGATTGCCATCTCGGGAGTCATAACCAGATCGGCCCCCGCCGCGGCACCGCGGCGGTAGAAATCGAGGATCTTGGCACCGTTGCCGCGCAGATCGCCCACGGTGGCATCCAGTTGCGCCAGCGCGATCTTCATTCCGACGAAGAATCCACCTTACGTTTCCCAATTGGCCGGCAGCCACCGACCATTGTGAACGATTGCGTCTGCATGGTCGCCATCATATCACCTCGGGGGGTGCCGTCAAAACCTTCCTGCTGCTCCGGCTTCGGATTTCCGACTGCAGAAGCGGGCTCACATCGCCCCACCGCCGGCAGGAAATTCTTTGCCTGAAACAACGATCAAGTGTAATCTTCGCGGCGTGGATTTTTCTATCGTCACCCCCAGTTTTCGGAATTCGAAATGGCTGAAACTGTGTATCGCTTCCATCGCGGATCAGGGCGGCGTTACTCTGGAACACATTGTGCAGGATGCCGGCTCTGACGACGGGACGCTGGAGTGGCTGGTGCACGATCGACGTGTTCGCGCCTACGTGGAGAAGGACAATGGGATGTACGATGCCATCAATCGCGGCTTCCGGCGATCGACGGGAGAGTTTTTGGCCTACCTGAACTGTGACGAGCAATACCTTCCGGGCGCCCTGCAAGCCGTACAGAATTTCTTCCGCCAGCATCCCGGGATCGACGTCGTCTTTTCACACACAGTCGTGATCAATACCGACGGCACGTACAACTGCCATCGCAAGGCCATCCTCCCCCTCAAAGGCCATATATGGTACCGCATGCCGGTGTTCACCTGTTCTCTATTCCAGCGGCGCTCGGTATTGGAGGAGCGAGGGATTTACCTCGACACACGATGGCGGGACGCCGCGGACATGTTCTGGGTGATGGAAATGCTCAAGCACAAGGTTCCCATGGCCATATTGCAACAGTTCACCTCGGCTTTTACCGAAACCGGGGAGAACATGAATCTCAAACCCAACGCGCTGCGCGAGAACGAGATCAAGAACGCAATGATCCCCCGCTGGGTCAAAGCCTTCGCGCCTGCGATTGTGTTTCATCATCGCTTGCGATGCCTGACCGGCGGTTCTTTATTTCAGAAACCCTTCAGCTACTCCGTGTACACTCTGGCCGATCCAGATAGACGGATCTCCTTCCGTGTCGACAAGCCGAAGACCACTTGGAAACGCCCGTCCAGTCTGCCGGCCGCGGCAACGCCATGATCCCCGCTTGACGCCGGATGCTCAAGGTTCGCTGCCGGCAACCGGGTTCTCATAAAAGCCCGCACACGCACGGCCATTTGATGATTTGGCGCGACCAGTCCAAGCAATCCAGATCCCGTTGCTCACCAAAAGCGAATGACGTGTGATATAAAGGCCAGAAACCCGCGTGGAAGGAAGTCGTCGCCGGCTTCTTGCGGCCCCATACTACACAACGAGATTCGGCCCAGCCCAAGCGCGGCAGGCGCGTACAAGAAGCTGATTGAGAGATGCGCCGTGGCGGAGCGCGCGGCGTTGCGGCGGTAACGCAACCCGCTCAGGCGCGCTTGGTCATTTCGCCGAGAATCCACGTGTAGGTCTTTTCCATCCCGTCTCGTAATGGCGTGGCCGGTTCCCAACCGAGCGTCTTCTTGATCAGCGTGTTCTCGCTGTTCCGGCCATTGACACCTTTGGGGGCGGAAAGATTGTAGCGGCGCTTCAATTTGACCCCCGCGATGTCCTCCACAATATCGACGAGCTGATTGATGGAAACTTTTTCGGTGCTGCCGAGATTGATGGGAAACGTCACCTCGTCACTGTGCATGATCCGGTCAATACCGTGGAGACAGTCGTCGATGTACATGAAGCTGCGGGTCTGCTCGCCGTTGCCCCAGATCTCGATTTCATGCTGGCCGGCGAGCTTGGCGGAAATCACTTTGCGGCAGACGGCCGCCGGCGCCTTTTCCCGGCCGCCGTCGTAGGTGCCATGCGGGCCATAGACGTTGTGAAACCGCGGCACGCGCGTGATCAAACCGAAATCCTCGGTGTAATGCCGGCACAGGCGTTCGCTGAAGAGTTTCTCCCAGCCATAGCCGTCTTCCGGCATCGCCGGATAGGCGTCGCTTTCGCGAAGGCCGGTGATGTTCGGATCCGTCTGTTTGTCCGCCGCGTAGACGCACGCCGACGAGGCATAAAAATACCGTTTCACGCCGGCCTTGTGCGAAGCCATCAACAAGTGGGTGTTGATGAGCACGCTCAACATGCACAGGCACCGGTTGTTCTCGATGAACCCCATGCCGCCCATGTCGCAAGCCAGGTTGTAGACTTCTTCGACGCCGTCCGCGCAGCGTTCACAAGCGTCCTTGAGTTGCAGATTGAGTTGGAGATTTTCGACTTCCGGGAACCGCTGATACCACTCGTCAAACGGCTTGATGTCCACCGCGCGAATATTCTTGTGGCCTTTGCGCAATAAGTCGGCAACGAGATGCCCGCCAATAAACCCGCCCGCGCCCGCGACTAGAATTCTGTTTTGCATAGGAATGCGAATCTTAACCGATAAGCGTGCCAGAGGCAATTCCAATTCTCAGCCATTGTGGGAACCGGTGGGTACATCGTGACCCCCCTGTGGTGAAGTTGAAGGTAATCAGCACGCGGAGGTTGCGCGAGCTGCGGGGACACCTCCGGAGGGGTCCCCGCAGCGGCAAGAGGAGTAC
>JBEKYJ010000230.1:0-5387 GCA_049511095.1 Verrucomicrobiia bacterium | reverse complement strand
GCCAACGTAGCTCAGCTGGTAGAGCAGCGGTTTCGTAAACCGCAGGTCGTCGGTTCGATTCCGACCGTTGGCTCCAGTTTTTTGATTCACGATGTGGCTGCGAAACAGTTTCGCGGCGGCAGTTTTGGTCGTGCTAGACGGGGAGTTAGCGGTTCCTTCGTCCCGAAGCAATTCGGGCTGGCCAGCAACCCGCTATAGCTGGGTCGAATTCCTCGCCGCGGCGGCGATGTGGGTGAGCCAACCACGGGGCGGCGTTGAAAGCCGGGTCCGATGCAATGGTTGCCTGCGAACCCCGCCAGGGTCGGAAGACAGCAACGGTAAGCTTGATGTTCCATGTGCCGTCGGGGTGCCTGGTCGGAGCTTTAACCGCGGCGCGCGAGCCGATGTCGGTTGTCGACGCGAGGTGCACGGCCGTTTTTTCGGTGTGGTGAGTTTCTCGAGTTATACCGCATGGCACAGCAATATCAGGTCCTGGCGCGGAAATGGCGTCCACAGCAGTTCGACGACGTGGTGGGGCAGGAGCATGTCACCACGACGTTGAAGAACGCCGTGGGCCAGAACCGCCTGGCGCACGCCTATCTCTTCGTGGGTCCGCGCGGCATCGGCAAGACGTCGACGGCCCGGATTTTCGCCAAGGCGCTGAACTGCGTGAAGGGGCCCACGGTCACGCCGTGCGACGAGTGCGACAATTGTCGCGAGATCACGAACGGGACATCGCTCGACGTGCTGGAGATCGATGGGGCATCCAATAACGGTGTTGAACAAGTTCGGGAATTGCGGGACACGGTCCGCTATGCGCCCGCCCGCAGCAAGTTCAAGATCTATATCATCGACGAAGTCCACATGCTCACGACGCAGGCATTCAACGCGTTGCTCAAAACGCTCGAAGAGCCGCCGGCGCATGTGAAGTTCTTCTTTGCCACGACGGAACCGCAGAAAGTGCTGCCGACGATTCTGTCGCGGTGTCAGCGGTTCGATTTGCGGCGGATACCGGCGAACCTGATCGTCAAGCACCTCAAGGCTATCGCGAAGGATGAGAAGGTGGTGATCGACGACAAGGCCTTGGCGGCGATCGCGCGCGGGGCCGAAGGCGGTTTGCGCGACGCGCAAAGCACGCTCGACCAGCTCATCGCGTTTTGCGGCAACAAGATTGCCGAGGCCGACGTGCTGTCAGTGTTCGGGCTCGTCGCGCACGACCAGATCGCGGCGCTGACGGACGCCATCATCGATGGCGAAACGATCAAGGCGTTGAAAGTGTTGAAAGAGTTGGACGAGATCGGCAAGGACTTGCAGCGGCTCGCGGCAGATTTGCTGGATCATTATCGGAACCTGCTGGTGGTGACCCTGGGCGAGGAAGGAATCGGGTCTTTGCAGTTGCCCGACACGGAGTTGGGGTTGCTTAAGGCGCAGGCGAAACGCACGGACTCCGACGCGGTGCTGCGCATCATCGACGCGCTGGCGGCAGCAGAGGGGCGGCTCCGCTACGCGCTATCGAAACGCGTGTTCTTCGAGATCGCGCTGGTGAAGGCGGTCAAGGCGCGGGATATGACGGGCATCGACGGTGTGTTGAAGAAGCTGAACGAGTTGAAGGCTGGTGGCGCAGTGACGGCAGTCCCGGCGGCGACTCAGCCCTCACCCGAGCGAGCCCGGCCGGCCCTTGCGGCTGAGACGGCGGCCCCGACAACTTCCGCCGCTCTCGACGAGGCGTGGGACTATGCGGTCGAACACCTCGGGAAAGTGGTTCCCATGGCGAAATCATATCTGGTGGGCACGCGTCCGCTCGGTTTGCAGGGAAATGTGCTGGTGGTCGGATTCGATCCTGAGTTTGCCGACCGCAAGGAGTTGGCCGACCGTCCGCGCAACATCGAAGTGTTGCGGGCGAAGTTGAAGGAGAAGTTGCGGATGGACGTGACGCTGAAGTTTCAGGCAACGGAAGGGGGCACCGCACCGACACCGCGAAAGGCGTCGGCACCCGTTCCGGCGAAACCCGCAACTGCGGGTCACTCAGCCGCGGCAGGCAAGCCGTCGGATTCTGCAAAAAAAAACATCGATGACTTCAAGAACGACCCGCTGATCAAAAAGGCGCTGGAGATTTTCAAGGGAACAATCGTGGATGTGAGAAAGTGATGGTGAACAATGGCCGGACTCGGAAAATTTCTCAAACAAGCCCAGAAGATGCAGGCCGAAATGACGCGAGTGCAAGAGGAGTTGGCGCAGCGCGAAGTGGAAGCCACGGCAGGCGGCGGGGCCGTGAAGGCCGTCGCCAAGTGTGACGGGACGATTGCGTCGATCAAGATCGATCCCAAGGTGGTGGACCCGAAGGACGTGGAGATGCTGGAGGATTTGGTCCTCGGGGCCGTGACCAACGCCCTGCAGTCGGCGAAGAAGACGCAGGAAGAAGAGATGGCCAAGGTCACCGCCGGCATGAACTTGCCCGGGATGATGTAACGGCGGAGCGCTGACGGATTGTTGCAATCAGCCAGAGGCTGAATTGTTTGAAAATGAGAACTGACCCCATTCCTACGGACTAGGGATGTAATTTCACGAAGGCGTTTGTGCTGGCTTGTGAAATCTATTATGGGTTAAAGTGAGCGCGTGGGAGAGGCGTTTAGGCTAGTGTTCTGCGTTGTTGCAGTTTCGCTTGCGGTTGGGCGAACTTGCACGTATGCGCAGTTGCTTACGTATACCAGCCAAACGCGTTCTCTATCGGCAGGCGTTCTCATCGTAACCGACGCCGGTTACACAGATGGCACCTGGCAATCTGTTACAACGAACGCAACAGACTACAGCCCGTTCAATAGGACCGTTTCCTTAAGCCAAGGCTCAGGCTCAGTTTCTTTCAGCGCGGACGCCAGCCAGCGGTCGTCGATGACGGCTACTTCCATTACCGCGAGTGGTTGGAGTGATTTCTCAAGTGCTCCGTCAGGAGGCGCGTACGGTCATTCGGAGTTTAGCGTGACATTCGATATGACGGCCAACGGCCGCTTCTTGCTACAAGGGTCGGTATCGAAAAGTACCGATGGTTCTTTCGACGACGTTCACATCACGTTTGCGAGTTCGTCAGGGGTGATCTACGATGATGATCACGCCTCGACGTTTGGTTTAACCGGTCCGTTTACGCCGGGCGAGTACACGCTTACAGCTGTCTCTGATGCGGGCCCCGATGCGACTGGTCAAAGCGCGAGCGGGTACTATTCCTTCACATTCTCGGCGGTTCCCGAGCCTTCAACTGCTGGACTTGTAGGTGTGGGGTTGGGGCTTTTGTTTTTCGTCCGCCGCTTGAGCGGGCGAGAAACTGAAGCAAGTGACCGGGGTCGCAGCGGCACGCCGCATGCCGAATGACGCGAAAGGTTGTCCCCGGCGTGTTTTTGCGTATACTGGGCGGCGATGGATTATCCCACACCCGTTAAGAATCTCATCACGCAATTGTCGCGGCTGCCGGGGATTGGCAAGCGGAGCGCGGAGCGGATTGCGTTGTATCTCCTGAGATCCAACGGCGATACCAACCGGCAACTGTCGCAGGCGATCGTCGATGCGAAGGCGAGAATCCGCAATTGCACGCGGTGCGGGAGTTATACGGAGAATGATCCGTGCGAGATTTGCGCCAACCCGCGCCGGGAACAGTCGTCGATCTGCGTCGTGGAAGGCCCCAACGACATTCTCACACTGGAACGGGCGGGAGTGCACAAGGGCGTGTATCACGCGTTGATGGGGCGGATTTCGCCGCTGGACGGCGTCGGCCCGGATCAACTGCGCATCGCGGCGTTGTTGGAGCGAGCGAAGCGCGATAAGCCGACGGAGGTCATACTGGCGTTGGGGGCGGACGTGGAAAGCGAGGCAACGGCGAGCCACCTGATCGCCCAGCTCAAGCCGCTCGGCGTTACGGTCAGCCGCATCGCGTTGGGATTGGCGGTGGGCAGCGCGTTGGAAACGGCGGATGAAGTCACGCTGGCCCGCGCGCTCGAAGGCCGGCGGAAGGTCTGACGAACGAACCGCCGCGTGAGGGCACGCGGCCTACAACGGCGGCGGAGCGGCTGGATTCTTAAAAAAAGCCTCCAAACCTGCCGCTCGGCTCCCCAAGTACGCTACTGAGAACGGGATAGAACTACCAAAGAAAAGCTTCCAAACCTTCCAAACCTTCCAAAGTGCGCTAACGGGGTTTCGGAGAGTATGGGAAGATTGGGGGTATGAGCAAAGATAGAGAGACAAGCGTGTGGATGGAAGGTTTACGAAGCAGAATACGGCGAGGTCGCCGCTCGTATGTCTCGGGTTCCGTCCGACTCGGCTTCCAAACGTTGCACTCGCTCGCTCCCGCTCGGCTCGGCCTTCGGCTTTCCGCTTCGCGGAACTGCGTCTCGCCGCTCCCAGCGGCTCGGCTCCCAAAGTACGCTAACGGGTTTTCTGTGATTGTGAGAGAATCGGGGTATGAGAGAAAGGTGTAAGAAGGCGACGGGTAGAAGCCCCAAGTATGATGGTTGGCAAGGGGGACTCTCTATAAGAAAGAGTGTTTTTACCAAACGAACCCAACTGAAAAATGTGGAAGCATTTTGGAATGAACAGGTTGAGAAAAAAGCGAGTTGGGTTCGTTTTGCCAAAACGAGGAAAAAAACGGGGAATAAATGCTGGAAAACAGCGCCGGGAGGGCGATTTTATGCACGAACGAACCCAGTTTAAGGCACACTTCGGCGGCGAAATCGGGGTATCCGGTACGGCAGCGGCCAGGACGGCCGCTACTACACAGCGGCGGATGGGGTTGGAAAGGGGGTGTCCGGTGCTGAAGCTTGTGGAGGGTTTACCGGTTCCGTTACACTACCACTGCATATGAAAGTCCGAGGGAAAGAGTATCGCGCGGTATGGATGAAGGGACGCGACGTGGTGGTGATCAACCAGCCGTTGCTGCCGCACCGGTTTGAGTTGTTGCGGCTGAAGAACCACCGCGAGACGGCCCGCGCGATCAAAACGATGATCGTCCGCGGCGCGGGCACCATCGGCGCGACGGCGGGTTACGGCATGGCGCAGGCCTATCTGGAGGGCGCCGACCTCGACCGCGCGTACCGGACACTGGTGGAGACGCGCCCCACGGCGGCCGACTTGAAACACGCGCTGGATCGCGTTCGCGCCCGGGCGACGTCGGCGAAAGAGGCGGTGGCCGAAGCCGAGGCGATTGCGGACGAGTACGTGGAACGGGCGAAGGAAATTGCCCGCGTGGGGCTGCCGCTTGTTCCCAACGGTTCGCGGGTGCTGACGCATTGCAACGCCGGGTGGCTGGCGTTGGTGGACTGGGGGAGCGCGCCCGCGCCGATCTATCTGGCGCATCGGAAAGGGCGGAAGGTTTTTGTGTGGGTGGACGAGACGCGCCCGCGGAACCAGGGAGCGAACCTGACGAG
>JBEKYJ010000229.1:0-5421 GCA_049511095.1 Verrucomicrobiia bacterium | reverse complement strand
TCTGCCACCAACAACGTCGGGTCCATCACCAGCGCCCGGGCGATGGCCGCCCGCTGCTCCTGTCCGCCAGACAACTGCCGCGGCAAGTGCTTCATGCGATCCGCCAAGCCGACCAACTCCAGCGCTGCCTCAACGTGCACGCGCCGTTCGGTGGAGTTGAGAGACGTCAGCAGCAACGGCAATTCCACGTTCTCGAACGCCGTCAGCACGGGGATGAGGTTGAACGTTTGAAAAACGAAACCGACGTGCGTGTTACGCCAATCAGCCAGATCCGTTTCGCTGAGTTCGGCAACATTCGTACCCTGTACGATGCACCGGCCACCGGTCGGACGGTCAATTCCCGCAATGATGTGCAACAAGGTGCTCTTGCCCGAGCCGCTCGGCCCCATCAACGCTAGGAACTCGCCCGCCGCGATGTCGAGGTTGACACAATCCAGCGCCTTCACCTCGATCTCGCCATGGCCGTACACCTTTGTCAGGTCACGAATCTGGACAATCGGCTCCTGCATGATCGCGGAACTGTAACACAAGCGCGTCGGATTTGTAGGGCCAAGTTTTACCGAACCAACGTCAGTGCGATCACACCAGCAACAGCGATAATGCCGCCAATGATAGACTGCCAGCCGGGGCGATCGCCCTCGAAGCGGTAGGCAAACGGTATCACCGCCAGCGGTGTCGTAGCCACGATGGGAAGAACGATGCCGCTCGGCGTTGAGGACAGCGCCCATTGATAACAACTCACTCCGAGGACGGGTCCCCCCAGTACGTTGATCAGCACCCACGGCCACGCCTTTCGCCACTCCATGCAACGTCCGTCGCGTGTGTGCCTGTCACGAACCCGCAACAACATGAAGTAGATCGCCGCCACGCCGACGCCGCCAATGATGCGTTGGTACGCCGCTGTGCCTCCGTCGACGTGCTGACCTGCGAGCGCGGTAACCAGAAACGCCTTGCGGCTCAACACCGCGCCACCGCCCTGTCCGATTGCCGCCAAGACGCCGAAGATCGTGCCACGAAAGAGATGCACGCGATCAAGGTGAACGTGGTTCTTCGGCGCAAGCGCCATGGCCACGCCGGTCAGGATGGCGATGCCCGCAACAATCTGCGCGACGCTCAGCGTGGTGCCGAACCAAAGCCATTCGACCAACGCGCCGATTGGGGCCGCGAGACAATGCTGCAGCAGAAGCGAGAGCCGGGAACCCAGACGTGGTAGTGTTTCGTACAAGGCGAGGTCGGCCAATCCAAAGCCGACGAATCCGCTCAATACGAACCACCACAACCCCGCGCCGTCCAGCCCCTTCCCAAATCCGTGGGCCCACGCGGCGAGTAAAATGGTCGCCAGGCACAATCGCATGAGATTCGCCACGGCGCTCCCCAAATACCGTGTCGAGCGCGTGGCGCAAACGACGGAAACCGACCAGAGAAGTGTTGTGAGTAGTGCTGGCAGCATCGTGCAAAGGAGATAGCAGAGGCACGTCGCCGAAACAAGTGTCTCGAAACTTTATGATCGCCGCCTACTGCCTTGAGATGCCAATGTACGGAGGTTGTCTTCTGACGCGCTCGACGCTCACGTTCAGCCCGTACTTCTCCGCAAGCAGCCACAACGCCTGGCGCCGCGTGACCTGATGCGCGTGCAACGCAACGCTCAGCGATTCGACGGGCGCATCGGCCCTGGCGATCGCGAGCTTCATGCCTGCGAAAGCGTCCGTAAGTGGCAGGTGGATGATACGCACCTCGGCGATATCGACGTCCACCACAGTATCCAGCCATCGGTCCGTCGAGTTGTCAGCCGTTCGCAGGAAGTCGGACGGCGGCCGGACCAGCGGCGCGCAGGAAACAGCAAAACAGACGAGAAGCACCAGAGCCGCGGGGCGCAAGAGCCAGACTCTCAGTACTTGTCTGCCAGTCTCAGTCATCGTTCGGTGGACGCAGGGTACCATGTTCGTGTGTGCTCTGTGAACTGGAACTAGTGCGGATCTTTGAGTTGTTTCTTCAATTCCTCTTCTCCGGCCGGCGTGAACGCTCGAATCTGGCGACTCGTGATGGGCGCCACCTGTTTGGTTTGATCCACCTGTTTCTGAGCTTCGTCATTCACTTTGTCAACCACGGCGTGCTTGGCTGTGAAGTTCGCCTTCGGCAGGACGGGCTTGGAAACCGCGGGCATCTCGAGCAATTCGAAATCCGCGTGTTTGTCTCTTACATCCGCGTTCTTGAGCTTCAGACTACCCTTCGAAAGCGGCGCTTTGGGCAACTCACGGGTTCCTTGGGAGATCGTGTCGAACCGCACATCGTCCAAATTGACATTCTTGCCGCTCACGTCCGCCTGCTTATTGACGTCAATGGGCTTCAGGGGATCCAGCAAGGCGGTCGCCGGCTGCGACAAGAGTCCAGCGAGTGTGACCATCAACAGTGTGAGCTTGAGCTTCATGTCGTCTGTTCGATGTTGGTGCGGACGAGAGGAGTTGAACCTCCATGACCTTGCGGTCACAGCCTTCTGAGGGCTGCGCGTCTGCCAGTTTCGCCACGTCCGCGCACCGGATCACTTGGAATATAGCGATGGGGCGCAGGGCTGGCAATGGTAAACCGTGACGCTGTTTACCTTGTCTTCGAAGAGTCAGTGTCTGTTTGCACCAGCTTGTAGCGAATCTCCACGCCGCGCGGGTTGTCCGTGAAGCCGGTGATTTGCCGGAGCCCACGTCGGCTTCGCGAGTCTTGAACAAGCACGTGGTAGGCAGAGCGCCGTGACAACGACAGACGTTGACGGGCTGGGTGTGTTCCAAGCCACTTGCGATTCAAAGGTGGCCGCCCTCAAGCGTTATGTACAGCGCGACGACTTTATAGTTTCTGAAGAACAACCTGACATTCTGTTCCGGTCGACTGTAATAGCAGTAGCCGTTTGCCCCATCGATATCCTTGTACAGCACGTTGGCCGCGAAAGCCAGCGGCTTGCCCACAACTGTCTCAGTCGGCGGACCGAGCACCTGCAGGACATCGTCCAGCGACGAACCCAGGTGAAGGTTGCCGCGCCAACTGAACCCCGGCCCCGGGTCCTCGCTCCGAAACTCCACTACCTTTCCATTTCTGACAAGCACGCGCACGCCATGGGGATACTGCGCGATGTAAACCTCGGGCAGGTTGTTCTTTGTAAAAACGTACGGTTTCCCGGTCTGCTCATCTCCCCAGAGGTATTTTCCCGGCTCGCCTAGCATCCGGATCACATCTTTGATGGTGGTGCCCGGCCTGCTGAGCTGAACGATCTTCGCGTCCAAATCAGCCAAAGGACCCGCTGGATGATTGGTGGCCAGTGCCTTGCGTGCGGCTGGTGGCGGCGCATCGTTCACCGGCTTCTTCCGCAGGACATAGTATTGGGGCTTCATGCCAAGAATCATGACGTCGCCGCTCTTCCATTCCAAAAACATGTATAGTTGGCCTTTAACCTCCTGGATCCGGTAGTCGCTGGCGGTTTTATCGTCGCGGTGTATCAGGATGCCTTTGGTCCATGTCCACCACGCCTGGGTCGTCCTGCCGTTTTCCAAAAAGGTCAACCCCTTGAGGTAAAGTTCCCCTTTCCATCTCAGTTCGTCTGGATTGAAGTCAGATGGGTTCGTGACGAAGTCCACGCTCTCCCATTCTCCGATGACTTGCGGATCGTTGACGAAGGGAAGATCAATGTTGTCGGTGCGCCCGACCGTCACCGTGAATTGCGTGTCGCCCAGTGCGCCCTGCCACTGGCCGCCGCCAATATATTGCATGATGAAATGGCCATCCGCTCTCGACGGCCATTTGGGGTCGCGCTGTCCCCCATAAGTGAAATTGAAGTTGCGCAGTCCCTTGTAGCTTACTACGAACGGTGTCCCGCTATCCCTTTGTTCAGCGACTGTCACCTGCAGGTCGTCGTAGGTGGCTCTAGCCTCCCGCAACTGGCGTCCGACCCCGCTCCGAATTGTTTCCGCGACGACCACGGCTGGGTTCCGCTCGCTCGCCGGGCCATACTGGAACGCCGAAGCCGTTGCGTTGCTTCGCGTCTGGTCGTAACCAAGATCGAGTCTATCTGGTTCGGCCAAGGCTTGATGTGACTGCTCAGCTTGCTTTGACTGCCTCTCGTTTTCCAACTGGTTGATAGCGTCCTGAATCTTTTGGTTCGACGGGTCGCGCTGCTGCCACGACCTCAAGAGCGTGATCCCATCATCGAAGCGTTTCTGTTCCCCGTACAGTCGCGCGAGGCGGAAGTTGGCTTCGGGCGAATCCGGGCACAGGGCCAGCGCCTGCTTGAATACGTATTCAGCCTCGTCCGTCATCTTTCGGTAGGCGTAAACGCCGCCAATGGCCGACCGCAGCTTGGAGTAATGATTGCGCACCCATTTGTTGCCGAGAAACTTCGGATCGGCGAGCAGTTGCTTCGTTAGCCCGTCCCAATACTCGCGGTCCTGCGCGACGACTGCTGGATCGAGTTGGGTCAAAGGCTTTCTGTTCAGCTTCAGAATCAGTCCGTGCGGCTCAAGGTATGGATACGTCCAGTCAAGTGGATAGCTTTCTTCGATGTAGAACTCGCGGTCCGGATTTCTGTCGAAAATGAGTCTGACCATCCGGGCGTTGATTCCCATCACCGCCGCCACACCGGTCACGCTGACTCGGCCATTCGAATCGACTGTCACATGTTCGTCCGGTTTGAGTTTGTTCTCTTGATTGCGCGTCCGCACGTCGTCCACGTACTCCTGAAAACAACGCTGCGTATCCTGTTCAGTGGGGAGGTCGATCCGTCGTCCGTACATCGAGTGCAAATAGCCAAGGTAAGTCTTATCCGCCAGCCCGTTCTGCGTGAGCGTAAAGAATGGATCGGCATTCACGTGCGATTTGGACAGCGCCGTAACAAGGAATCGCCCCGGATCCGTGCCGCCGAAATAAATGCTCCCCGGCGGAATCGACTTGATGATCTCTTGGCCAAAGGCAATTGAGTACTTGTCACCCTCGGCAACAAACTGTTCAAACGCGCCGGAGACTTCCATCGCTGGCGCCCACCCACTCCCGTGTAGACGCTTGGATTCTGTTACATTATTCGAAAAGGCAGCCCTTTGGCCCCAGCCCAACAGGTTGGTCACCGTTTGCCAGTCACCTTTTGCCGCGGCCGCAAAGAGTTCTTTGAACTCCGGCGGCAATTCCTTGCCCTCTCCTACAGCCACCGCGTTGACTTGAGCCTCTTTTTCCGCAACGAAGTGTTTCAACTGGGCGGATACTGGCGACTGATCAAGAGACCACGGTTGTTGAGACTGATTGTCGGCTGCGTCGGCGCGCACGTCCGTCCCTGGCACCGTGTCACTGGGACTGCTCTTTCCTATCGCCACCGAATCCGAATCGTGGTAGTAGCCAAGATCAAGTTTGCCTTCTCTTAGAGCTTCGTCCTTGTTTCCAAAATAGATCCCG
>JBEKYJ010000228.1:0-5459 GCA_049511095.1 Verrucomicrobiia bacterium | reverse complement strand
GCTGGGGCCCACAACAACATGGGTTTCGCCTTGGCGCAAACAGGCAGGCTAGAGGAAGCAATCAGACAGTACGAGCAGGCGTTGCGGATCAAGCCCGACTTGACCGAGGCGCACTACAATCTCGGAGTCGCATTGGGACAAGCGGGCCAAATGCAGGAGGCAATCAAACATCTGGAGCAGGCGGTGCGGATGGAGCCCGACTACCCCGATGCACATTACAACTTGGGAGCCGCCTTGGAGCAAATGGGCAGAATCGAGGCGGCCATCGGGCATTATGAGCAAGCATTGCGAATCAAGCCGGATTACGCCGAGGCACACTGCAATCTAGGGACCGCCTTGTGGCTGGCGGGCAGGATGCCGGAAGCGATCGAGCATTGGGAGCAGGCGGTGCGGATGGAGCCGGACTACCCCGATGCACACTACAACTTGGGGGTCGCCTTGATGCAATCGGGCAGGATACCGGATGCCATTGGGCACTATGAACAGGCGCTGCGGGTCAAGCCCGATTTTGCCGAGGCGCACTACAACCTCGGGAATGCCTTGATGCAATCGGGCAGGATGCCGGAAGCGATGGAGCATTTACAGCAGGCCCTGCGGATCAAGCCCGACTACGTCGAGGCACACTACAATCTAGGGATCGCCTTGGAGCAGGCCGGCAAGCCCACGGAGGCAATCCAACACTACCAACAGGCGTTGCGGATCAATCCTGATTTGACCGCCGCGCGCAACGCGCTCGCGCGACTGCAGGCTCACCAGTAAGCAGAGTCCGACGGAGCCGAATCCGACGAGACGCCCCGAATGCTTTCGGGGCAAACGCGCCGAAGATTTGCCGACGGCGCAACGGCAGCCCTCGGAAGTTCAAAATGCAAGGTGTCGCAAGTCGTTCAACGCGGGGAGGCGGTCTGAACGGTTCGGTGTGGTAGTTGTTGGTCCCGCGGCGTGAAGCGCAGTTGGTCGTCCTGCGGCACGCGGAGTGCCGCAACGTTTTGCCCTTCGTTAATGGCTGATTGATGGGCCGCCAGCCCCAGTTCCTGCAGCAATTCGTGATGGGCGTCTGCCTCCGGGTTTTGGGCGGTTCGGACACCCACCCCTGACCCCCGCCTGCAGCGGGTAAACCTCCAAGGAGGGGAGAGCGCGGAGATTGGTCCACCGCCGCGTGAGGGTTGCAGGCACTCCAGAGCGGAGCGGCGCGGTGAGGTCGGGAGATTGGAGACCTTCGGTCGGTTGGAGTGCGCGGTCAGGAGACCGGCGCACAACGGAGGGGGGATGCTTATCGGGAATCGATATTTTTGCTGGACGCGGGGTTGCGGCGGTGGTATAATCCCGCCAGTTCTTTGAAAGAACTGCCGGTCTTATTGGCGACGGTTTTGCGACCTCGGCACAGCGCGGTCGCGTTTGCTCTATCGGGCGTTCGCCCGATAGGGCGTCTCGTGCAGCCGGTGCTGCACTCGGCTCCGTCGGACTCGGCTCCGCCACTCCCAGCGGCTCGGCTTGGCGTCGGTTGGGAGGGGAGTTCTCTATATAGAAGAGTGTTTTTACCAAACGAACCCAACTGAAAAATGCGTATGTATTTAGGTACTAACGGCTTGGGCAAAAAGCGAGTTGGGTTCGTTTTGCAAAAAGGACCCAATTTGAGGGGGGTAAAGTGCTAAAAACAAGCGCCGGGAGGGCGGTTTTACGCACAAACGAAGCCAAATTGTGGCCCAGATCGGTGGCCGGGTATGGTGTCAGCGCCATTTGAGGACGCTGAAGAGGTTGGAGAAATCATCCGTCCAGATCCGGGTCGCCGGGTGAGGAGTCAACTGGTACCACCGATGGTCTGCGAGCAACGGTTTGACGTCTTCCATGTGCTGGGTCAGGACCACCCATTCGGAGGCTTCTTTCCCCTCGGGGCCGCCCGACAGATCCTTGCAGTAGAACGCGACCAAGCCGGTGTCGTGGGCCAAATTACCGATGACGGGCTTGAGATCGAGTCGTCGATTGCTGATGTGGAATGCCAGAAGACCGCCGTCGGCCAGTTTCGAGAGATAGAGATGAAACGCTTCGCGCGTGATCAGGTGGACCGGAATCGAGTCGGAACTGAATGCATCGGCAACGATCACGCTGTAGCGATGATCGGGCGCTTCCTTCAATCGCAGTCGGGCGTCTCCGAGAACTACGTCGAGTTGTTTGGCGCGGCTGAGTTTCAGAAATGTGAAGTATCGTGTGTCGCGGGCGATGCGTTCGACTGCCGGGTCGATTTCGTAAAACGTCCACTCCTGAGCGGGGTTGGCATAACAAGCCAGCGAACCGGCTCCCAGACCAATCACCGCCACACGGGCGGGAGAGTCACCGATACGCGCATTGAACATGTCAAACGTCTGCCCGATGGGGCCGCTCGGATGATAATAGGCAAGGGGTTCGGTTTGGCGGGCCGGCTCAAGGCTTTGTCGGCCATGGAGCGTGTTGCCGTGCACCAGTTGATGGTATTTGCCCTCGGCATCCTCGGTGACACGGAGGACGCCGAAGAAATTGCGCTCAGTCAGCAATGCTCGTCCATGCGCCCCGACGTAACCGGCGGAACCGGCGATCAACATTGCTCCCAAGCACAGGCAGAAGCGAATCGGTCGTTTCACGAACCGATAGGACAACACCGCCGGGACCCCGAATATCCAGAACACACTGGGCCGGCTGGGGTTAACACCCAAGGACTGAACGGCCGCGATCAGCCCTGTGGTCAGCGCCCCGATGCTCAACGCCCAAATCAAGTTTTTCCAATGCCCCGGTTGCTCGCGCAAGGTCGTATCGGCAGTCGGTTGAACGGAGCAAGCCAGAATCATCGCCAGTGGGTATTCCAGCACGGTACGGAAAACCAGTGGCGCGATCAGTACGTTGAACAGCCCCCCGAGGACTCCGCCGAGAGACATGTAGAGGTAGAATTCGGTGAGATACTCGTTTGCCGGTGGCCGGTCCTTTGCGAGTTCGGCATGACAGATCATCGCCGCCGTCCAAAACGCCAACAGATGCAACAGGACAAACAACCACGCCGGTTCCGTGACTTCGACGATGAACGCGACCATCAACACCACCACCAGCAAACAAAGTATGCGCCTCATCAGCGGTGGTGGATACACGGGGCGCCGGGCAAAAACCAAAATGAATGTGAGCAGGTAGAGCGCAAGTGGCAGCACCCAGAGCAATGGGATGGGGGCCACATCGGTTGTCAGGTACGTGGTCACGCCCAGCATCAGGCTCGACGGCAACGCTGCGAGGAACACCCAGCGCAGTCGCCTCTGAAAAGTGACGGGAGCTGACCGTTTATGTGTCAAATCCGCAACAGGTTCCTCAAATGAAATCGACGCACCGAAATCTCCACCATCCGCACTCCTCACACTGGATCGCCACAACATCAAAGTGCAACATACGACCAACCCCGCCAGCACCCCGTATAGGCACGTCCATATCAAGGCTTGTTGCTTCAACAGAAAGGTCGGCTCCCAAAAGACAACATAACCCAACAACCCCAGCATGCTGCCGGCATTGCTCGCTGCATACAGGAAATACGCGTTTCCTGCGTCCCGGTGTCTTGTGCTGGCAAACCACTTTTGCAGCATCGGCGCGGTCGTGGCGACGACAAGAAACGGCAAGCCTACCGTTGCTGCCAAGCACACCACCAACCACGCGGTCGGATTGCCTGCTGTGGGCAGCCGACTGATGATCTGATCGGATATCCGGATGGGGAGGACGAAGAGCGGCAGTGCCATCAAACCCAGATGCACCACTGGCTGCCGTCGCACACCGAGCCAGCGGGTGGAAAAATGCGCATACGTGTAGCCCATCAGCAGCACGGCCTGATAAAAGACCAGACACGTGTTCCAAACGGCGGGCGCACCTCCCAGGAACGGCAGGATCATCTTGCCCATCATGGGCTGCACCAGAAACAGCAGGCAGGCGCTGAGGAACAGAGTCAGCGAATACAGATAAATCAATTCACGCCTCTTTCCGTTCCTGCCGGGCGAGATTGCGCCGATGACTCAAGCTTCCGACCGCACGGGGTTGGTCAGTTGACCGATTCCCTCGACCTCGACGGTGACCATGTCGCCCGGCTTGAGCCACACGGGCGGTTTGCGCGCCATGCCGACGCCACTCGGCGTGCCCGTGAGAATCACGGTGCCGGGCAGCAACGTCATGCTGCCGCTGAGAAATTCGATAAGGGTCGGAACGTCGAAGATCATGTCGCTGGTGTTACAGTCCTGCATTACCGCGCCGTTGAGGAGCGTGCGGATTCGCAAATTGTTCGGATTTGGAATTTCGTCGCGTGTGACCAGACACGGGCCAAGCGGGGCAAACGTGTCGAACGTCTTGCCGCGGCACCATTGGCTTCCGCCGAACTGCCGTTGCCAGTCGCGCGCGCTCACGTCGTTGGCGCACGTGTAGCCGAGCACACAATCCAGCGCGTTCGCCTTCGCCACGTTTTTGCAGCGCTTGCCGATGACCGCCGCCAGCTCGCATTCGTAATCAACTTCATTGCTTCTCAAATGCGTCGGCAGCAGGATCGGATCACCCGGGTTTTGCACGGCTCCCGGCGACTTCATGAACAGTACCGGAAACTCGGGAATCTTCGCGTTCGTCTCGGCGGCATGCTGGCGGTAATTCAGGCCGATGCACAGAAACGCCACCGGCGCGACCGGCGCCAGCAGCTTCTTCACGTCCGCGCGCTCACGGGTGACCCGATGCTCGCCGAAGATGTCGCCTTCTATCCGCCACCGTCCGCCGCCGTCCGCCTCCTCCACGGCGTACCCGGCGTTCCCCCTCGCGTCCTCATAGCGGATGATTCTCATGGCTCTCGCGCCTCCTCCCTCTCTTGATATTCAGGAAAAAACGGGTTATGCAACTTCTCCTCCCCCACCGTCGTCAACGGCCCATGCCCCGGGCCCACGATCACCTCATCGCCCAACGTAAATATCCCCGCCCGATTCGTCCGCAACGCCTCCTCATAGCTCACCATCCCACCGCCCATCGACCCCGCAAACAGCGCATCCCCCACCACCGCCAGCCCCCGCCGCAGCCCCTCCACCACATACGTCGTCCCCCCCCGCGCATGCCCGCTCGTCCGCCGCGCCTCGATCCTCAACCCACCCACCTTCCACACCTTCCCATCCTCAAACACCTCCGCCCCCCGCATCGGCTCCCGCTCGCTCACCCACGCCCGCGCCCCCGTCGCATCACTCAACCGCACTAACGACATCACATGATCACTATGCACGTGCGTCACCAGGATCATCCCCACCCGCAACCCCTTCCTCCGCACCATCTCCACCATCCCCCCCGCCTCCGCCCCCGTATCGAACGCCACCCCCTCACCGCTCCCCGCGTCATACACCACATACGCATTCACCGTCGTCTCCCCAAACGGCGTCGTGAACATCGCCAATCCCTCCACCGGCCCCACCTCCCTCGGCCGCCACGCCCCCCGCGCG
>JBEKYJ010000227.1:0-5575 GCA_049511095.1 Verrucomicrobiia bacterium | reverse complement strand
CAGTACGTCCGTGACCAGTTGCCCGCGCACGGGTTGTTTGCCGGCGCGACGTGGCGAATCTCCCCCGAGGCGTTTCCGATTTCCCCAGAACTTCTCGAGAAACTCATCGCGCTGGGTCCGCAATTGCTGGCGTTCCATCGCGCCTGCAATGTGATGTACCGCCACAGCGTGCAGGGCAAGCTGCCGCCTTGGATTGCGGAGTATCTCGATGTGGGTAAACCAAAGGAGTTGGTCGAATTCTCACGTCGGGACCGTTTCAAGGGTCACGTTCCCCGCGTCATCCGCCCGGACGTGATTCTCACCAACGATCACTTTTTTATCTCGGAACTCGATTCCGTGCCCGGCGGAATTGGGCTGACGGCGTGGCTCGGAAAGACGTATGCCGAGTTGGGCAATCAGGTTGTCGGCGGCGCGCACGGGATGATGGAAGGATTCGACGCGGCGCTGCGTGCGGAAGCGAAAGGTGAGAAACCGCTCGCCGTGGTGGTCGTGTCCGAGGAAGCGGCCACGTACCGACCCGAGATGGAGTGGCTCGGGCAGCAGGTGGGCTTTCGCGTGGTGCGGCCGGAAGAACTGGCGGACTTCGACAAAACCGCCGTCGTCTATCGTTTCTTTGAATTGTTCGATCTGCCGAACGTGCCGAACGCCGCGGCGCTGATGGACGCAGCGGCGCGCGGACAGGTGGCGGTGACGCCGCCGTTCAAACCGCAGCTTGAGGAAAAGATGCTGTTTGCGTTTCTCTGGATGGAGCGACTGCGGGCATTCTGGCGCGAGCAACTGGGCGATGCGACGCTGACCGCATTGCGTGAGGTTTTCCCGTACACCTGGATTGTCGATCCGACGCCCCTGCCGCCGCATGCCGTAATTCCGGAGCTGGACATCCATGATTGGCGCGAGATGGCAAAGTTCTCACAGAAGCAACGGGAGTTGGTCCTGAAGATTTCGGGGTTCAATGAACGGGCGTGGGGCAGCCGCGGCGTGTACGTGGGGCACGATTTGCCGGCGAACGAATGGGCGGAGGCCATCGAGCGGGCGCTGGGCAATTTCGCGTCGCACCCGTTCATCCTTCAGAGATTTGAGAAATCGAAATTGTCCGAGGCGCAATACATGGACTTTGAGGCGGCGACGGCGCGTTCGTTCAGCGCGCGGGTGCGGTTGTGTCCTTACTACTTTGTGGTGGGCGACGACGCGAGACTCGGTGGCATCCTCGCCACGATTTGTCCCGCCGACAAAAAGATACTGCACGGCATGCCGGAGGCCGTGATGTCGCCATGCTGTTCTCAGTCCAGGCTCGACTGAGACGTTCTCGTGCCAGCCGCGTCATTCCCAGCCCATGAGCCGTGAGATCGCTCTTGCGATCGCTGGATCATCCGGGAAAATGACAGGCAGTTCCTTGGTTCGCACCGTTTTGTCCTGGAAGCGCACCGCGGTCACTGTAACTGGACAACCGCACGCACTGTAAAAGAACGTCGCTTCGCGTTCTGCGCCATCGGGCCAAAACTCGCGCACCGGTATGTTCAAGTCACGCACGGTTGCGTCAAGAATCGACGGAGACCCCTTCGAGCCATCCAGCAAATACGGTTTCCCCTGTCCGTTGCTGATCGTGATGAGCAGGTTTTTGCCGGCAAATGATGAAGCGGGACGACTTGTTGCCGGGACAATTCTGCTTTTCCAAAGAACGTCGCCTGTCGGGCGGAACACGAGAGAGCCGAGCCCGGCCTTTTCGGCGCTTACGTGCATTGAGATATGTAACTTGCCGGCGGCCGTTGGCTCGCCGTAAGCATCGAGAATGGCAAACGTCCGGCCAAGACCGTCAACGGGATCATAATGCCGCTCGATTTCCTGTAACGCGCCGGCGATGGTGGGGATTGCCTGACCGAAATTCAGTTCCACCGTAACCATCACTGACTGAGCCACTTCCAAGGTTGGGAGATTCGACGCGTCGGTGCTTGATTTCTGGAGCGAGTTGGTCGACGTAGCAACGGCATTCGTCGCCAACGGCGTGAGCATGAGTTTGACTTCGCCGGCTACGCGGGAAGCAGCGGCCACGATCGCAACGCATGCTCCGCAAAACCAAAGAATCTGCTTCACCCTCTGAGCGTTCTCACTGGACATGATGATACCGTCTGAATCTAAAAGATTGAAGAAGCCTTTTACAAGTCGAGAAAGTCCGGAGGAGAAAAGTCAGAGGCAAATGGCTCCAGCGGTGCCACGGTGAGAAGTCTTTGACCGAAACGAGTGCAGCGGGCAACCCGGCTCATTGAACCTGTGCTGCCGACAAGGCTGCCTGGGCTTTCGCGCGCACCTGCTCGGACGAGTCGGAAGCCGCCGTTCGTTGCAGCAACGCCACGGCCCCGTCGGTGTGCACTTGTGCCACCGCCGTCACCGCGTTCTGACGAATCGCTTCGTTCGGATCGTTGAGCAACTGTTGGAACACACTGAGCGCCCCAGCCCCAAAACTCCGGGCCAATGCCTGAATGGCTGTTTGCCGGATGCCGATGTCCATGCTGCCTTGCGCGACTCCAGCCAGCACGCCTTGGGCAGCGTCGTTGTGAATCGCGCTCACGGCGATGATCATTTCCTGCTGCACCGCACGACTCGTTTCCGTCTGGATCAGTGGCGTCAGCACAGCCAACGCATCGGCGCGACCGGCCAGGGACTGCACTGCGGCGAACCGGAGTTGTGGGTCGGTAGAACTGCCCGCAACCTGAGCGAGTATCGCCGTGGATTCTGTATCTGGCCGCTGTCCCAGAGCCGCAACAATCTCGCGTTGGAAGCTGAATGTACTTTCACCGGCGAGCAGCGATTGCAGCGTCGCATCAGCCGCGTCGTCCTGGATCTTGCCCAGGGCGTGAATGAACATCAGCTTCCCACGCGCGTCGTCCGTCGCCTTGTAGGCGGCGGCAATGGCCTGCGCGCCACCGGGACCGAGCGCGGCCAGCCGATCCTCCAGCGCCTTGGTTTCTTGCTGGCGCTTGGCGACAAGGGCCTTGGCATCATCCCAATTGAGCGCTCCGGCGTACCCGTAGAGCTTCTTCTCGTCCTCCAACGCGTTCGCGATCACCGTCTTCATGTCGACGGGGCCAGCGGCACTCGGAGCCGCGGGAGCATTCGTGTTTTGGGTGGCTGTGGACGCAGGACTAGGCGCGGTCGCGGGCACAGGTTTCTCCGCGCCAGCGCTGGGAGCAGCTTCCTGGGAAGCAGCCGGTGCCGACAGTCTGGGAGCGCTTGGCCGTTCAGGCCTCGTCAACCACCAAACCCCGACAGCAATCACCACGATCAGGCCGATTACCAGCCCACTCTTCTTCATTGTGTTGTGTCCAACTTCCGAGCTTATACCACTGGTCAATTACCAGTGCCAGCATGTTTGATCATACTCGTCGTCGAAGTCAGAGCACTGGCCGTACTGCCAGCCCCAACTGCCCGTGAAGCCGTATGAGCTGGACGGCTGACAGAAGGTTCCGCACCCAACCTTGGCGGTCGTTCCGGGCAGGCCGAGCGTGAAGTTCACGCAAGCCTGTCGGTTCTGGCAGCCGAAGTTGAGGGCGTACGTCGCCGGCACCTGGATCGAGAACGACCCGGAGTCGTTCGAGTACGTGGCCGTGGCAGAGCTGTTGGCGATTACCACCTGCGTGTAGATCAGGTTGTTCGATGAAACCTTGCTCGGGTCACCCGTGGCATACCACTGGATGACGTTGCCAGGAATGAGACGGTCTGGCAGCGAAACCTGGACCGTCGCGCCGCACTGTGTGAACGGCAACGACGACTTCGCTACGTAGTTGGATACAGACACCAGCGCGATGCCGTCCACCACGACCGTGATCGGTTGCGTGGCATACTGGAAGGCATAGTAGAACTTGGTCTGCGTGGCCCCAATCGCTGTCGTCGAGAGCTTGCCGACGTTCTTGTTGCCCGTCGCCGCCGAGGACGGCAGATTGGGATCCATCAACGCATTGTACTTCTGGTTATTGGTGAACCGGAAGGTCAACCGCTCGTAGGGTTGATTGCTGTAGTATTCCCACGTCTCGCCGCCGCAGGAGTCGGTGTCAACCGACAACAGAGTCTCGCTGCAGTAGATCGTGTTGGTGCCGACAGTCACCGTGATCCCGGCCCAGGCATTCGGCCCGTTCCGGAAGTCGCTCGGCAAATCGCCATCGGTCAACGTCAGACTGCCTTGGAATGTGGAGAACTGGCACCAGCCGGATCCATTGAAGTAATGGTAGCAGTACGATGGACTTGTTTGGATCGGCTCGCAGTTCGGCGTCTGAGTCACCACGATGACATTGGCTTGGCAGTTCGTGGTGTTGCCACAAGAGTCGGTCACCGTGAACGTCACCTTGGTCGTGCCCACCGGGAACGACGATGGCGCGTTGTTGGTCACCGTGGCGGTGCCGCCGCAGTTGTCGGTGGCGGTCACTCCGTTCAGGAACGCCACGACCTGTGGATTGGTCACTGGCACCGCGTTGCTGCAGGAGCACGAGATGGGCACGGTGTTGGTGCACGAGGGGATGGGCTTGACGCAGGACGGGGAGATGGTGGTCGCGCAGGACGCCGAGACGTGCACGGTGTTGGTGCAGAAAGGCGAGACGGCAACGGTTATGTCGGCCGGGCAGGTGATGCTCGGCTTCGTCGTGTCGTTGACGGTGATGGTTTGCGTGCAGGTCGCGACGTTGCCGCAAGCGTCCACAGCCTTGTATGTGCGGAGGATTGTGTACCTGTTCGGGCAAGTCTGGTTGGTGATCACGTCTCCGACAAAGGTGACAGTCGGCGTGCTGCAAGCATCAGAGACGGTCACGGACGCGACATTGGCCGGCGGCACGTTCGACGGGCATTGGACAGTTACATTTGCCGGGCAGGTGATGCTCGGCGCGGTCGTGTCCGCGGTCCAGGTATAAACGACCGTCTTGGCTGACGAATTGCCGCAGGCGTCGGTGGCGGTAATCGTGAAGGTGCGGGTCGGAGCGCAGGCGGTGCCGCCGTCGACATGGCCGACATTGATGGTCGGCGTGCCGCAGTTATCGGTGGCCGTTACCACCGCCTTGACACTGGCGTCAGTGGGCAGCGTCGGGTTGCAGCCCAAGCTGCCGCCGGTCGGAACGCTGGTGAAAGTCGGCGCCGCGGTATCGGCTGTCCAGGAGTAAACCACCGTTCGGGTTGCAGCATTGCCGCAGGCATCGGTGGCGCTAATCGTGAAGGTGCGGGTCGGGGCGCAGGCGGTGCCGCCGTCGACGTGGCCGACATTGACTGTCGGTGTGCCGCAAGTATCGGTGGCTGTCACCACGGACTTGACACTGGCGTCAGTGGGCAGCGTCGGGTTGCAGCCCAAGCTGCCGCCGGTCGGGACGCTGGTGAAAGTCGGCGCTGCGGTATCGGCAGTCCAGGAGTAAGCCACCGTTTGGGTTGCCGCATTGCCGCAGGCATCGGCGGCAGTGATCGTGAAGGTGCGGGTCGGGGCGCAGGCGGTGCCGCCGTCGACATGGCCGACGTTGATGGTCGGGGTGCCGCAGTTATCGGTGGCTGTCACCACGGACTTGACACTGGCGTCGGTGGGCAGCGTCGGGTTGCAGCCCAGGTC
>JBEKYJ010000226.1:0-5579 GCA_049511095.1 Verrucomicrobiia bacterium | reverse complement strand
TATCCCGGAGCATTTGAGACAATCGACGAGCTGCGCCGGCGCGGATTCAAAGTGGCGCTCGTCACGGCCTGCGCCTTGAAGAACATGCAGCATGCCCTCAATCGCGAGCAGCAAGCCCATTTTGATTTCATCATCACAGGCGATGAGGTTCTCCGAGCCAAACCATTTCCTGATCCCTTTCTTACGGCGGCCCGCCAACTCGGATTGCGTCCTGAAGAATGCGTCGTAGTGGAAAATGCGCCGCTCGGCATTGAGTCGGCACACAATGCGGGGATGCGCTGCGTGGCCATCGAGACCACCTTGGGGAAAGAGTACCTCACGTCTGCCGACCACGTTTTGCAGAACATCGCGGAATTATTAAGTCTGCCGATCTTAATTCGAGATTCGATTCGAGATTAGAGATTGAGAATCCCGGATGCCGCTTAGGGAGTTGCAGTCTGCCGTCTTTTGAGGGATGCTGTGGCCAGATACGGTGACCGATGAAAGCCTTGCGCGAACCCGACCGAGTGGCGCTCGCCAGATTGCTGGCGGATGAAGATCCACGCACGTTGCAGTTGATACAGGAGACGCTGGCGGGGCGGGGAGAGGAAGGCATCCAGTTCCTGGAATCCGTCGTACGAGACGGCGACCCTGTGGCGCAACGCAACGCGACACAGATTCTGCGCGTCCTCCGCGAGACGGCGGCGTGGGAGGCCCTGGCCCAGTTCTGTGCGACGTGCGGAAGCCATTTCGACCTGGAGGTGGCAAGCTGGCTGGTGGCCAAGACGCGCTACCCGGAATTCGACAAGGCCGCTTACGGCACGCGGATCGATGAGATGGCCCAGGAGTTGCGCAAACGCCTGACCGGGCGCGAGACGCCGCGCTCCACCATCGAGGTCTGCAATCACTATCTCTTTCGCACACTTGGCTTCCGGGGCAACCGCCAGGACTATTACGACCCGGACAACTCCTATCTCAATCGCGTGCTGGATCGTCGGCTGGGAATCCCGATCAGTTTATCCGTGCTCTATCTGCTGCTGGCGCGGCGGCTGCATCTGCCGTTGATCGGCATCAACATGCCCGCCCACTTCCTGCTCAAGTGGCAATCCGCCACGGGGAGTTTCTACTTCGATCCGTTCCATGAGGGCGAGTTGCTGGATGAGGCGGACTGCCGTGAGCTGTGCAAGCGGCTGGGCGTGGTGTTCAATCCGCTGTTTTTGACGCCGACGACGCCGCAAATCATACTGCTGCGGATGTGCAACAACCTGCAGGCCATCTACGCCGACCGCGAGCCGGCGCGCGCGGAACAGTTTGGGCGGTTTGCCGCGAAGTTGTCACGGATGTGAGACGAACGGGCAGTTCTGGCAGGACTACCTTCACTCCCCTCGACCGCCACCGGAGCTTCGTTCCGATAACACATTCGTAAACGGCGGCACCGACGGTCGCCTACGGGCTGGTGATCCTAAGCTTCAATTTGCCGTACTGACCGGCTGCACCTTCCGCTGTAATGAAGAACGAGCTGGTTCCATCAGTGGTGAATACGAGCCGCTCTCCACCAACACCCACAAACGCATTCGTACAGCCGTTGGCCACCGCGACCAGGTTGGAGCAGGTTCCCGAGAAAACCTGCAGCAATGTGTCAAAGTTGCTACCGCTTGAGTTCACTGTGAATTGCCGTCCACTCGTACCGACAGTCGGGGTGACCTTCCATACAGCGTTTATGCCGCCGCCAATACCACAAGCCGGGGACGGCATACTGGCCGTAAACTGGGGCGGGGTGAGGCTTACAGTCCGCGTGAACACCGCTTTTGCAAATGGATTGGAACTGTTTGGAAACGCAACCACCTCCGCCGATCCACAGGTGCCGTTCACGCCGGGACATGTGTCCTGTGTCATCGGATCTTGAGAAATCGGCTTCAGTATCTTGCCCGCCTGTGGCGAACATTCGACCAGCCCGTTGGGCAGATCATTGGTTACGCCGCTGCGATTGAACGCATTGAGCAGGGCCGTCATGCTGCGGACGGCAGCGATATCAAACCCTGCCCCGGCCGTGCGCGCTTGCTGGATCAAATCAGACGGAAAGTTGGTCACGATGCCGCCGTTGACATAGGTGGCATTGCCGGGTTTGGTGCCAAGTAACCTGAAATTGGCGGTCGCGGCAATTAACTCCACAGCCAATTGCTTGCGCGCCCTGCACAAACTTGAGGCTTTGAACTTCTCACTTTGCGTCCCTCCGTCTTCACCGGTCCTGCCTTTGGACCTCCAGTTGAAGCTTAGCGCCTCAATAAAAGCGTCGTTGGCGTTAATGACGCTGTCGCCATTGCGATTCGCTGTGGGCAGATGGGCAAATCCCACATTGACGATACCCCCGTTTAACTGGATTGCCTTCAGTAAGGTGGCGCAATTGGTGTCTGATGAAAACCCATGGGTAAACCAGAAGCGGGCGGTGCGCGTGATGTCCAGTTGTGGGCCGGTTGTCCCGCATGTGGCAATAATGTCCGAAATACCTTCGCCTGTGCCGGTTCCGTCGCTTGCGGTCTCAACGAACACCCCCCCCGAGGTGTCGGCATAATCCTGCATGATCGCCTTGACGTCCGCTTGCTCAGTACCGGTCGGCACGTAAATCGCCGAAACCAAGACGCCTGCGGCCGCAGCGTCGTCCGCCACAGCGTGAGCGTGGACATCATCCACACCGACTGTAAAGCTGTCGTGGCAGCCGCCCGGGTGGGCGTCCGTGATCAGCACGGCAATTTTGACGCAGCCGGATCGAAATGTTCCAAACGGTCCATTCGAAACCGTACAAGACGAATCCGCCGCGCCAGTTATCGCGTACTGCAACGCCTCGTCCGACGATTCCGGTTCGCCGGCGCCCCCGTTCGCTGTCAGCGCCTGAATGGCGGTTTGGACGGCACTGATGTCCGTCGTTAAGGCCTGTGCCACTTCCACATCGTCGTTGGGAAAGTGGATCAATCCGAGTCGCAAATCACCGCCCGAGGCAGCTTCCGCGGTGGCGATAATATCCGGCAATTCCGCCTTCACGTTATCGATGGCGCCGCCCATGCTTCCCGTGTCGTCAACCACCAGCGCGAGGTCCATACAGCCGCATCCCACCGCAAACGACTGCGTTACAGTCAGGTGCAAGGTGGCCAGCCAGAAAGTCGTAGCGAGTAGTATTTTTGCGACACCATTCAGCTTCATTCCAACCAATCTTCTCATAGCTCCAACTCCCTTCATGCCGTCAAATCGGGACATGATCCTCCGTTCCGCAGCTTACCTCGCGATCACCGTTACCCGCACGGTGTCCTGCTTGGTCGGGTCGCCAGCCGATGAGAAGGTGAGCGTAAACGTCGCCGTGGTCCCCTTGAACACCTGAATCTTGTCGGCGAGCACCTCCACCCGGATCATCGACGTATCACCCGTTATTGCATTCGGCGCCAATGTCGAAGTGGAAAAAGTGCCCGCCTCGACAGCCGCAGTCACGTCGACACTGTCTCTCGTTCTGGCCCCCAGGAAATAGCTTGGGGTAAAACCGGCCCCGCCAGTAATTTGCAGCGCCTGCACGAGGAACCGGTCTTTTGCCGTCCCGATGTTCTGCACGGCGATGTAGAACTTCGGGCCATGGCGCGCCCCTCGCCGGACCTTTAGAATGAGTTCCTGTCCAATGCCGCTCGTGTTGACGATCCCCCGGCCGATCAACCTTTTCACGTTGGTGTTCTTGGCGATCGAGGCGTCCGGCTGGCTGACGTTGCCCGAACCGACCAGCGTAATCAGTTTCGGACTGTCGGCAGCATTGTTCGTGATCGCCAGGGTCGCCGACCGCGCGCCGCCGGCGGTCGGGGCGAATTGCAGGCTGATCACACAACGGTTGCCCACGGCCACCGTGCTACAGAAGTTGCTTGATACGATGACGAAGTCACCCGTGTTCGCTCCTGTGAGGGTGACATTGCTGATCGTCAATGGGCCGGTTCCGCAGTTCGTAATCGTCACGCTCTGCACGAGGCTGGTCGTCCCAACATCCACGCTGCCAAAATTAATGATGCTCGCGCTCGCGCAAACGGCCGGTACCGGAATGAAAGCCGTGCCCGTAACGGCAATTTCCACCGGGTTAACAGACGAGGTGTTGAAAATGTCCAGGATGCTCGAACGCGTGCCCGAGGTCGTCGGGGCGAAGCTGACTGAGAAGCTGCACGTGCCACCGGGTGCAATGAACGACGCATTGGTGCAGTTCTGAACCACCAAGAAGTCATTCGACGCGGCCGTTCGGAAGAAGACATTCGTGACCCTCAGCTGCGCCGTGCCGCAGTTCGTGATCGTGATCGTCTGCGGGACGCTGTTCGTTGCGCCCACGGCCGTGCTGCTGAACACCAGCGATCCGCTTGACCCCAGGCAGATGAGCGGCGCGGCCGGCGTGCCGGTGCCGCTCAACGGAATGATCCGGGGACTGCCCGTGCCGTCGTCAGTGATCACCAAGTTTGCCTGGAGCGGACCAACGGCTTGGGGCGTGAAGCTAACGGTCACCGAGCAACTGCCGCCGTTGTTCAGCGTTCGACCGCTGCAGCTCTGGGAATTGATCTCGAAGTCTGACGAATCGGTAAGCGACACGCTGTTGATCGTCACGCTGCCCGGGCTCACCCGTTGATAAGTCACCGTCTGTGGGGTACTGGTGGTTCCCAAAATCTGGCTGCCGAAATTCAGTTGACTCGGGCTGATGTTGATCCCCGTGCCGGTAGCGTTGACGGTGAGCACCATTGTGCCGCCGGCGCCGTTATTCTGCGGTTCCACCACGATGAAGTACGTATTGGAGCCGTCGGACGTGAAACTGGGTGGGGAAACCGCCCCGCCCCCGCCGCCGTTGGTTGATTGGATCTCTTGCGATATAAGTTCTTCCAGAAAGCCGCATTCCCCGCGCGCTGTCGGAAGCGTATTGGGGACGGTCTGGACCCGCCACACCGACAAGACCGAGTTGAAGCTGCTGGCGGACGTATCGACGCTGAAAGTTATGCCCGGGCCGGGGCTCTCAATCTTGAAGAATTCGTCGATCCCGCCCAGGCCGGCGGTGGGGCTTATCATGGTGTTATTATAAACGTTGCTGTTCAAGTTGTTGCTAAACTCATACGGGAAGGTGGTGATATCCAGCGCCGTCTGGCACGAGTTGTTCGTCGCCAGATTCGGGACGTCGGTCAACGTCGAAAAGTTTGTCAGGCTATTGTACACGACCAGCGCAAAATCCTGGCCGAGGCCGTTGCCGACATTCGGCACGCCAGTGCCGGCGATGTTCACCGCCCGAATGATGACGCTCCACGGGCCGGTCTGGCCGGGTGGCAGGAAGACACTCTCCATGTTGTTGACCGCATCGAACCCGCCGCCGGGAACGGAATGGTCTTCGCTGAAGATGTTACCTCGATACCTTTGCCCGCCGACGGTGACTTCCAAATCCAGGTCGTTAACCAACTGCTGCAAGGCCAGAGGACTGCCCGGCGCATCAATCCAAGTCAGTGTCACGCGGAAGGGAAGATTGCTGTTCTGAATCTGGCCGCTGACTTCATAGCTCTGGCCGGATGAACTGAAGAACGTCTGCTGGGGATTGCGGTTGGTGGCAA
>JBEKYJ010000225.1:0-5674 GCA_049511095.1 Verrucomicrobiia bacterium | reverse complement strand
CGCTGGGAAATCGATGCCGCGGTGTGTTGGCAGTATGCGTTTCCGTTGGCGGCGCTGGCGGTGCTCATCGCTCTGTGGTGGCTGCGCTCGCGGATCGGACGCGGCCCGCTCGTGGCCGTGTTGTGCTTTGCGGCCACGCTCGCGCCCGCGCTGGGTTTTTTTGATCTTTACCCATTCCGCTACTCCTATGTTGCCGACCACTTTCAGTACATGGCGTGCATCGGGGTGATCTCTCTTGCCGTGAGCATGGGCACAGCAATTTGCAGGCAGGCCGGTCAACGGGGACGCGCTCTTGGAGCGCTTATCGGTGCAGTCGTGCTGCTGGTACTAGGAGTGTGCACATGGCAGCAGGCACACGTCTATCAAAACCTTGAAACGCTCTGGCGCGATACCCTGGCCAAGAACCCAAACTCTTGGATGGCGCACAACAACCTGAGCGACATCCTGATGCAACAAGGCAAAAACGAAGAGGCCATATGGCACTTGGAGCAGGCGCTGCGCCTGAAACCCGACGACGCTGGCTGGCACTACAATCTGGGGAACGCCTTGAAGCAAGCGGGCAAGATTGAGGAAGCCATCGCACGCTACGAGCAGGCCCTGCGGATCAAACCGGATTACGCCGAGGCGCACTGCAATCTGGGAGTCGCCTTGAAGCAAGTGGGCAAGATTGAGGAAGCCATCGCACACTACGAGCAGGCCCTGCGGATCAACCCACGCTTCGCCGAAGCGCACTACGACCTCGGGATCGCCTTGAAGCAAGTGGGCAAGATTGAGGAAGCCATCGCGCACTACGAGCAGGCCCTGCGGATCAAACCGGATTACGCCGAGGCGCACTGCAATCTGGGGATCACGTTGGGGCAGGCAGGCAGACTTGGGGAGGCGATCGGGCATTTGCAGCAGGCTCTACAGATCAAGCCCGATTACCCACAGGCGCGAAGCGCGCTCGTGCGACTGCAAGCTGGGCAGTAAGCAGCCGCCTTCGGATTTCAAACCGCAAGGTTCGCAAATCGTTCATCGTGGGGAGGTGGGCTGAACGGTTCGGTGGGGTGGTTCTTGGGGGTGTAAAGCGCAGTTGGTCGTCATCCGGCAAGCGGAGTGTGGCGACGGAGTTGCCCATCCCGCGCAGACCAGGGCGATCCATCTGCGCATACTTTTTCTCTAGTGGGGGAATGGAGTCGAGAGGAAAACTGGGGCGGCACCCGCCCGAGTGTTCCTTCGTCAGGTTGGGTCAGAAAAGTTGTCACTCTTACTTGTCACTCCTCGGTCGAAAACGAGGCGATTCAGGATGAAGTGGGAAAAAGTGTTAAGGGCGCGAACTGTTTGATTTTACTGGCTCCGGTGACAACAGCGGACGTGGGATGAAGAGAGGAGAAATGGCCCTTTAGAATTATGAGTCCCCTGCTCTACCAGCTGGGCGGTACAGGGACAGTTTGGTTTTGAGAAGACAGCGGCCTATTGGCATTTCCGCAAGGGATAAAAGCATTCCGCGATGAGCTCCGATTCAGCCATGTAAAACGCGGTAAGGAATCGCGGGCAGGCCACCGACGTGATGCGGCGCGATACCCTTCAGGCATCGCGCCCTACAACGTCCACCCGGATGCGCTGGGGATTGCCGCAGGAAGGGAGTTGCGGCGTTTGCGCTGCCGGTGAATCTGCAGCGCGTCTCGTGCAGCCAGTGCTGCACTCGGCTCCGTCTGACTCGGCTCCCAGCCCTACAAATTCGGAGATTCCACTTATCGAAAAGCGATATTTTTGCTGGACGCGGCGGGGCGGCGGTGGTATGATGATGACGGTTCTTTGAAAAAGGAGTTGGGAGGTAGGCACGGACGCCGCGTGGGGGGGCACGCGGCCTACAATGGCAGGCGGAAGCGGCCAACGGCGCACCGGATTGGGCTGGGGATTGCACTCGCTCGCGCCCGCTCGGCTCGCCCTTCGGGCCACCTTCGGTGTTGCGTCTCCTCCGTCAATTCGCGGAATTGTCGGAGTTGGCTCTCTATAAGAATACGTGTTTTTACCAAACGAACCCAACTGAAAAATGCGCAACAATCTGAACATGAATATTTTAGACAAAAAAGCGAGTTGGGTTCGTTTTGCTGAAATGAGGAAAAAACGAGGGATAAATGCTGGAAAACAGCGCCGGGAGGGTGGTTTTTGACCAGAACGAGGCCGATTTGTGGCCGAGATCGATGGCGCGGAGCGGACGCCTCGGAGAGGCGTCCCTACCGACGACAGGGGCGACGGAGCGGAGCGGAGCGGACGGCGCGGAGATGCTCGTCGCGCGGCGCGTTCTTGCCAAGCGGGGGCAAATCGGCTAATCGAGAGGCACTATGATTTACCGCGCGTTTGGAAAGACAGGATGGCGGGTCAGCCAAGTTGGCGTGGGCTGCTGGCAATTTGGCGGCGCGATCACGGTCGACGGCAAACCCGACGGTTGGCCGAACGTGAGCGACGAGGAATCCGCCGCCACGATCCAGCGGGCTGTGGAACTCGGCATTAATTTCTTCGACACCTCCGACATGTACGGCTGGGGCCGGAGCGAGGAAGTGCTGGGCCGCACCCTGAAGAAGATCGGCCATCCCGACCGTATTCACATCGCCACGAAGGTTGGGTTCTGGCATGACGACCGGGGCGGCCGGACGTTCAACGAATCGAAGGACTACATCCTGCGCGCCTGTGACGCGAGCTTGCGCCGATTGCAGATCGACCACATCGATCTCTACCAATGCCATCTCTGGCGGACCGAGCGGTGGACGGAATTCCTCGATGCGTTCGAAACGTTGCAGCAGCAGGGCAAGATCGGTTTCTACGGCGTTTCGACCAACGACTTCGACATTGTCGAGCGGTTTGATGAACGAAAAAAACTCACCGCGGTGCAATCGCGATACAGCCTGCTCAACCGCAAGGCCGAGCGGGAGATCCTTCCGTATTGCCGCGGGCGGGGCATCGCCTTCATCGCGCGCACGCCGTTCGCGCGAGGCCGGCTCTCAGGCCGGATGACGAAGGACCAGAAGTTTGACGCCGACGACATCCGCAGCAATTGGCTGGAAGGCGGGGAGCGCGAGAAGTTCGAGCGCGACCTCGACACGGTGGATCGCCTGAAGCTCATTGCCGAAAAATACGACCTCACGGTGGCGGAACTCGCCATGAAGTTTGTCGTTACAAACCCCGTTGTTTCCACGACAATTCCCGGCACCAGGAGCCGCACGCAGCTTGAACAGAACGTCGCCGCCGGCCTCCTGTCACCGCTCACGCACGAGGAACTCGCGGCCATCGATCACGTGCTGGTGCAACCCTCCCCCTGATTCTCTCGCGCCATGCTGCAAATGAGCAAAATCTTCATCGGTCTCGTGCTCTGGAATATCGTCCTGTTCGGGGTGACGATCTGGCTGGGGGTCACGCACCAGTCGACACACTGGCAGCATCAAGCGCTGGGCGTGTTGACGGGAGTCTACACGTGCTTTACCCACTGCGTCGTGATGATGCATTTCATGGGCTCGGGCAAGGGAATCAAGGAAGCCGTGGAGACGTACGCGCTGCCCAATGATCCCCAGACCGGCTACGTCCGCCGCACGCGGCGTTTCAAGGGCCAAACCTCGGGGCACGCCACGTTGTGCTGCCTGTGCATCATCGTCACCATCTGGCTCGGTGGCTGGATGGATACGCACAAACTCAATCCGGCCGCGCACCGCTGGCACATGGGATTTGCGTTGTTTACCATCGCGTACAACCTCTACGCGTTCCGGGTGGAATACAAAGTCATCAGCGAGAACACCGCGATGATCCGGGAGATCGACGCGAAGATCGCGTCGCACACATGATCAACCTATCGCGGGCAACTTCTGGAATCTGCGCCACACCTTTTGGGCCACGCGCTGGGCTTCGGCGCGGATCTTTTCCTCGTCCACGCCGAGCACGCGGCGATTCTTGACGACCCAGCGAGCGTTCACCATCACATCGGACACGAATTGCGACGACATACCGAAAACAAGATGCCCGTACAGATTCTGTGGCGTGACCAGCGTGGGTGTCGGGTAATCCAGCACCACCAAATCCGCCGCGCCACCTGGCTCCAAACTTCCGAGCCGGGCATTCAGCAAGACCGAAGCCAGGCGTTGCGCGCCCGTCAGGAACCCGGCCACGTCGCCAATGCCCAAACCGTTCCGAGCGTCGCGCGCCTTGAACCACGCGAACTTCGCTTCCTCGAACATGTCCGCGCCGATGCCGTCGGTGCCGAGCGCGACCTGCCGGCCCATCAGATGCACGGGCGCGTAGCCGACGGCGTTGTTCATGTTCGAGCGCGTGTTGTGCGCGAACCAGCAGCCGGCTTCCTGCGCGGCGTCGAGCGACGCCTTGTCCAGATGCGTGCCGTGCCCGAGAATCGTTTTCGGACCCAGCACGCCGGCATTGGCCAGCCGCTGCATCAACCGCATCCGGTGCTTCGCCGTGCAGTCCGCCTGGTCGCAGGGATCCTCGGCCACATGAATGTGAACGCCCGTCTCCAGGCTTTCCGCCAAATCCGCGCAGGCGGACAGCGATTCATCCGAGAGCGTGAACGACGCGTGCGCGCCGATCAGCCCGCCGAACATCGGTCCGCGGTTCTTCGCGACCCACGCCTCGTTTTCCTCCAACCCGAGCGTGGCGCCGCGCATTCCGTTGCGATCCGTGACCTCGTAGCACAGCACGCCGCGCAAGCCGACTTTGGCGAACGCCTCGCCCATCACACCGAGCGAACCGCGAATGAAACTCGGCGAGGCGTGATGATCGATGAGGGTGGTCGTCCCGCAACGCGCCGCATCGAGCAGCCCGACGAGCGTGCTGAAATAGACCGCTTCGTCGTCGAGCGCGCGGTCGAGCGTCCACCAGACGTACTTGAGGATTTCGTAAAAGTTGCGCGGGATCTTTTTCGGCGCGGGCATTCCGCGCGCGAGCGCCGAGTAGAGATGCGTGTGACCGCACACCATGCCCGGCATCACGAATTTACCCGAGAGATCGAGCGACTTTTCGCCGCGTGCGGCTTTGAGTTTCTTCGCTTTCGCGGTGATGACGCCCTGTTCGATGCGCAAATCAGCGCGCTCGACGGTCGAACCTGCAAGGGAAAGGAGAGTGGCGTTCTTGATCAGCATTGTGCGCCTGCGATTAACACGAATCCCCTGCCCCCGTCAATCATGGGCTCGCGGAAACGAACGCGAGCATTTTGGCTTTGCGCGTTTAGAAGGCTCGGTAGTAGGATGCGCAATAAAGGCTCCGTATATTCAGCAGGTAGATGAAATTCTGCGCGCCAATCATCATACGCGAGTCGTCACCCTGGCACTAAATCCCGTGCTTCCCAAATCCACACATCCCCAAGAGACGTTTGATCGGCTGGCGCGGCGGGCGTTGTTTGGGTTCCTCATGACGTTTATCATCTCCCGGGCGTCGGTGTTCCTGATCATGTCGGGACGAATCCCGAACATGTATTTCTTCCTGCACGGCACACACGTCCACCACCTCAACTACGGCATTTTTCTGCTCGCGATTGTGGGCGCATACGCGTTGTTCTGGCGGCCCGACGGACGCGCCGCGGAAATCACCGCGCTGGCGTATGGGTTGGCCATGGGACTGACGTTCGATGAATTTGGAATGTGGCTGCACCTTGGGGGCAGCTATTGGCAACGGGCCAGCGTCGATGCCGTCA
>JBEKYJ010000224.1:0-5677 GCA_049511095.1 Verrucomicrobiia bacterium | reverse complement strand
TGGCGCGTTTTGGTGTAGTGGCGTCTCTGTGAAACGCCGAATTCCTTCGGGAAATGAATGATCCGCGCTTCGCAGAAGCGCACCTACAACAGCAAACGGCATTTGGGCAACAGCCCCTCAAGAAGCCGTTGACCCCTTAGATTAGATTGGATGCCCAAGGAGTCTGACCCGGGTAAGTGCGCGGAGAAGACTACCGCGGCCGGTTGCACCGCCGACACACCCACAGGCACAACGCGGCCAAGGTCACGAGGGACAACGAGGACGGCTCAGGAATCGTATATGTGAAACCGTTGCCCGAACCCGACCCAGCGGTATAGTAGCCAACAATAGTGTTCCCATCGATAGATAAGCAATCAGTTCGCGTTGCGCCAGGGTAGTCGAGCGTCGTAAAGGTTGTTCCGTCGTAAAGGAAACCGTGTTCTCCCCCCGCGTCAATAAACCACCCGACCATATTGCCACCGCTAATACCCCCAAGGCAGGTCGAGGTCGAACCGGGCACATCAAAGGTAGTATAGGCCAGAGTCAGCCCATTATAAATGAAGCCTTGGGCGTGAGTCCAGTCTGTGCTGTACGATCCGATGATGGTGCTTCCCTGTATAGCGCGTGCCTCGGATGACACTGCCCCGGGAGGACTTATTAGGCTCCACGATGTCCCGTCGTAAAGAACGCCGCTACTTGCGCCGTGAATCTGGTTCCCATCCCAAAGCTTGCCCACAATGTTGTTGCCGCTCATAGCTAAAAGGTACAAATCGGGATATTGAGGATACGGGGAGGAAAGCGTGGACCATGTCGAATTTCCAAGATTGTATAGCCTCCCATCTGCTGTCCAGCCAGTTACTCCAAAGTTGCCAACCGCAGTGCTCCCGGAGATCCCGTTAAGCCAGGTCGAATGGCCTGATCCTGTGCCGGGATAATCTGCCGTGGCAAAATTCGCCCCATCCCAAGTGAAGCCATGAGCATTGCCGCCTACATCGTACCGACCAACCACGGTCCCGGCACTAACGCCACACGGATAGGTGTCTTGCGCGCCAGGGAAGTCCAGCGTCGCCCATGAACCAGCGTAAGCTCCCCAAGTGTACAACACAATCGCCCCAATTGCCGACATCGCTGCTCGCACATGCATGACAATTCTCCTTTGGAGATGCGGCGCGGCGCCCTGCGTTGTGCCAACGGTTCGCGCCAGGTTGATTCGGGTACTACTTCACCAACTTAATTCTTCAGACGTCCAGTGAAGAAAAAAAGCCATCTCGTCTCGCAGGGAGCATCCTAAAAGGATCATCTTGGGATGGTCTAGGACAGGATTGACGTTTTCTTGGACAATTTTGCGGTAGGGTCTTAGAGGGCTAGAACTTCGAAGCGCGGCTCACGCGCCTCGCCCCTGCGCGCCGATACTCGGTCGGCGTCACCCCGACACGCTTCTTGAAGATCCGATTGAAGTAGGAGACGTCGCCAAAACCACACTCCATTGCCAGATCCGCGATGCGTAGCGAGCGCCGCAACAACAATCGTTTCGCGTGCTCGACCCGAACTCGGCATACATATTTCGTGAACGGCAACCCAGTGTTCTTTCCGAACAACCGGCAAAAGTAGCACGGGCTGAGATGCACCTGTTGCGCCGTCGCCCGCATCGTCAACAACTCGCCGAGGTGCGCCTGCACCAGCTCTTTTGCCTTGGTCACCGGCGTTGGCTCCATAGTGTTTGACGCCGAGAGACAGCGGTTCGCCGACTCCGCCAGATTCTCGGCGAACAGCACGAGCAGCTGCAACATCGCCTCGAATTGCGCGTCGGCGACAAACCGCGCCTGGAAATAGGCCTCCCTCAGCGCCGGCAGATCGTCGGGGCTGACTCCCCACCCGAGCAGCACTTTTGCCGCCCGCTCAAAATCGTGCCGCTTCGGCCGTTGGCGGAACACCTGGCCCCCGCACAACGTCGCCAGGTGTTCGCCTCCGACAACGACCGGCACGGCCAGATCGGTCAGCTTCATCGGGCAGGAGATTTGTTGAAACGCGAGCTTTTTCCGGAGGCGCTCTTGAAGTTGCTCCTGGATTCTCAGGCACGCCGGGCATCCGCCCGTGGCCTCGTTGACAAGCTTACAAAACAGATTCCCTCGCCGCCCGAATGTCGTTCGTTTCGACCGCCCGCTCACCGGTTCCAGCCACAGCGCCAAGCCCGTTGCTGTGTAAAATGCTTCTGTGTATTCCCGCACAAGCTGCGAGCGAGCCAGAGCCTCATAAAGGATCGAGCACACAGTAGTTTGAGTTTATCCCGCGCGGCGTTTCCCCACAATCGAAATAACTGTTGCGACCAGTGCTCAATACTGAGGGGTTTCGTAAGCCGTGTTGGGGACGTTACGGTTTCACAAGAGCACCGGCGGCAACACCGACCTTAACATGTGTGCTCCTTCAGACGCATACGGTCTATCGGCATTTCCGCAGGAACGTTTAAGGGCGGGGGGCGGCACGGCGACGGAGCGGAGCGGGTCAAGCCCCGCAACGGCAAGGCGGCGTCGAGCCCCGATTAGGAATCGCGGGCAGGCCGCCGCACTCCAAAGTAGAGCGGCGGGCTGAGCCAACCCGCCCTACCAAACGACAGCGACAACGGGGCCCGTTGTCCTACAATTCCGAGACGGCGCGGAGCGGAGCGGACGGCGCGCCCGGCGGTCGCGCCCTACCGGGGAAGTGATGCGGCGGGATACTCGGCTGGATACCATCGTCGGACTCAGGCATCCAGCCCTACAATTAGGAAGGAGCGGAGCGGACGGCGCGCCCGGCGGTCGCGCCCTACCGGGGAAATGATGCGGCGCAGTATTCGGCTGGATACCCTCGTCGGACTCGGGCATCGAGCCCTACAAAACGCTGCGGAAACGGCAAAACATCGCCCGCGGCGCTCCCATCGGATTGGCTCCCAAAGCTTTACAACCGGAAAAGAAAAGCTTCCAAACCTTCCAAACCTTCCAAAGTGCGATAACGGGTTCTTCGGCGATCTGGTACTATTCGAGCATGAAAGGGTTGTGTGAATAGTGAACCGGTTGCACTCGCTCACTCCCGCCCGGCTCGGCCTTCGGCTACGGGGAAACGGCGCGGGCCAAGCCTCCTTAGGCGGGTAAACCCCGCACAAGGGCAAGCCCAGCGGCGGCGTAGGGCCACGCCGCCCTACCGGGCACGGCGCGGACGCCTCGGAGAGGCGTCCCTACCAACGACGGGGAACAGACGGACGGCGGGCTAGGGCCAGCCCGCCCTACCGGGGCAGGAACGGCGGGCCTGCGGCGCGGCAATGATGCCAACCGGGCCGGTTTGGCCTACAAGCGGCGCGGACGGAAAGGACGAAAGGGACGAAGGGGACGGAAGAACGAACGTCCCGCGGTCAGCGCCCGCGGCTACAACCGGAGACGGCGAGTATCGAAAATTGATATTTTGTGCTGGACGGGGCGTTGCGGAGGTGGTAGAATGACGACGGTTGTTTGACATAAGAAGAGCGGTGATGACGACAACGACGCGACAAACGGCGCGGAGCGGACGCCTCGGAGAGGCGTCCCTACCAACGACGAAGGAACGTCGGTTGGCACGGGACTTTCCAAAAAAGGTGGTTTTTTACCAAACGAACCCAACTGAAAAATGCGGAAGTGTTTTGGAATGAATAGGTTGGGGAAAAATACGAGTTGGGTTCGTTTTGCAAAATGAGGCAAAAAACAGGAAATAAATGCTGGAAAACAGGCTCCGGGAGGGCGTTTTTGGGCAGGAATGAAGACAGAAGAGAACAGGAGACAGCCCCGAAAAGGATTCGGGGGAGGCGGGGCGCCTCGAGACAGGAGGCGAACACGCCTCGCAGCTCCGTAAACGGCACGCGAGCAGGCGGCGTGGCTACACCGCGTGGGGCGGGGACGGGGACCGGCCAGCCGCCGCGTGGGGGCACGCGGCCTACAAGATGAGCTCATTCACCAATCTTGAGGGATTCGACGCTGATGATGTCGGGGTTGCCGGTTCTGATGGCAGCGAGGAGTTCCGGCTTGGGTTCGGTGTTGAGTTGGATGCGGCAGCAGGCGGCGGCGGCGCCGTCGAAGATGATGTTCTGAACCTCTTCGATATTGGTGTTGGCGCGGCGGATCTGGTCCATCACGTAGGCCAGCACGCCGACGCGGTCGTAGTGGCGGACGATGAGTTGCCACTTGGCGGGCGTGCGCGTGGCGAGGTTGACGCAGTTGAGGACGACGCCCGTTTTCACAAATGTTTTGATGATGCGGATGGCTTCCTCGGCGATGGCTTCCTGCGCCTGTTCGGTGGACGCGCCGATGTGGTGGGTGCCGTAGAAGTTGGGCAGATCGAGGATCGGGTCGGCGAAATCGGCAGTGGCTTCCGCGGGTTCGGGGTCGAACACGTCCACACCCGCGCGGATTTTCTTCCCTTCGAGCGCGGCCCGCAACGCCGCCTGGTCGACGACTTCGCCGCGGGCGGTGTTGATGAGGATGGCGTTGGGTTTCATCATCGCGAGGCGGTCGGCATTGACGAGTTTCTTCGTGTCAGCCTTCAACGCGACGTGCAGGCTGATGATGTCGGCGCGGCGGAACACGCTGTCGAGGTCGTGGCTGTATTCGACGTCGAGTTCCCGCGCTTTCTGGAGGTTAAACGAACGCGACCAGGCGATGACGTGGAGGCCGAAGGCTTGGGCGCGTTTGATGACTTCGCGGCCGATCTGGCCGATGCCGATGACGCCGATCGTTTTGCCGAAGACGCCGTCGGCCTTGCTGAATTCCTTTTTGTTCCATTTGTGGGCGCGCAGGGCGGCGACGTTGTCGGGGATGCGGCGGTCGATGCTGAGGAGCAGCGCGAAGGCGAGTTCGGCCACGGCGATGGAGTTTTTGCCGGGGCAATTGGTGACGTACACGCCGCGGGCGCTGGCGGTCTTGACGTCGATGGTGTTGACGCCGGCGCCGGCCCGGAGGATGACGGCGAGTTGGTCGCCCGCCTGGATCGTGTCGGCGGTGACTTGTTTGCTGCGGACGACGAGGACTTTATAGGGGGCGATGAGCTGGGGCAGTTCCTCGGCTTTGACGGAGGGGTTGTAGGTGACGTCGCAGCCCAGCTTTTTGAGTTGGTCGACGTGGTCCTCAGAGAACTTGTCCGCGATCAGAATCTTCATGACTGAACCTCCACGGGATGAACGTTCGGCGAATGAAAAGAATACGGCAAAGGGGCGGCGGTTGGCAAGCACTGGGTGAATCTTGTCAAGAATCAGATGGGCCATGACGCCAATACATATATGCAATCGTATGCTTGCAATGCGGTTGGCGAACCGATACAGTGCCCCCCTCATGGCAAGGAGCGACGCGGCTTCGGGGGGGGAAGCGGGATTGACATCCGACGGCAAGAAGCTGCGGGTGGTAGTCGTCGATGACCAGCCGGCGGTATGCGAAGTCGTGGCCGATACGATCGAATACGGTGGCCATGAGATTGTCGGCAAGGGCAAGGACGGGGTGGAAGCTGTGTCGCTGGCCAAGGAGTTGCGGCCGGATGTGGTGGTGCTGGATGTATCCATGCCGCGGATGAATGGAGTGGACGCGATGAAGGCGATTCTCGCGGCAGGGTCGGCCAAGTGGGTGCTGCTCATGTCGGGCGAATACCGCTCGCTGGGGGTCACCCGCGACGAGATGATGCGGGAGGGGGCCGCCGCGTTCATGGA
>JBEKYJ010000223.1:0-5692 GCA_049511095.1 Verrucomicrobiia bacterium | reverse complement strand
TGTATACGTTTGCCGACGGCAGCAAGTTGACGTCGACCGCCCCCAATCAGGTGCTCGACGCGACGTGGGGTTCCCTGGCCCTTCCGTTGGAGAACGGCGCCAAAACGGAGACGGACGGCCTCGATATGTCGGCAACGTATGAACTGCCCACCGCCACGGCCGGCAGGTTCACCTTCTTCGCCAGCGGGGACGTCGTCTTCAAGTTCCTGTATTCCGACCCGATCATCGGCGGCCCGTTCCACTATGAAGGCGAGTACACCGACACCCAGGTCGCTCGGGGTCCGCAGGGACTGATTCCCGATTACAGCATTAGTGCGGGGATGACATGGGACATTCAGAACTTCACCTACACGATCAACTCCCGGTATATTCCGGAAGTGAAGGATAAGGGGTATGGTTTCCCAGCCAACAACGAGACCTTTACCACGCTTCCCACCACCAAGGCCCCTGACGGCCCGACCTGGACCGTTGCCAGTTGGTTCGATATCGATATGCAGTTATCGTACGAGTTCGGCCGGGGCAAACCCATGAGGGAGTGGTACGAAGGCACCAAGCTGACGGTGGGCGTCAATAACATCACCGGTGAGGCGCCCCCCCTGATCTCGTCGTCCTCGGAGGACAACACCGACAAATCGAGCTATGACATCATTGGTCGATTTGTTTACTTCGAAGTAAGCAAGAAGTTCTAAATTCAAGCAACGCGTTCTTCGAGGCTCGAAAACAGTGGTCCGGTCACGCAGGACCTGAGCGTTCTGACCGTGACCGGCCTCACACCGATTGTGGTTTCGATCGTGGGGATGATATTGGGTGATTGACCTGCTGTTGTCGCAGACGGCGTGGCACCCTGTACTATGTAAAAACCGATCCCGTACGGTCAAACAACTCGTCTCCCGATCCAAAACAATATTCCAAACGCGCTCACGCCCACACGCCGGCAATCCTGGTCTGGCAGAACTTGCACTTCCCGTCGGCGATGTTCAGTCGCGTGATGGCGAAGATGTCACGCTCGACAATGGCCCGATGGCAATTCGGGCAGAAAGTCGTCTCGGCATCCGGCAAGCCGCGGACATTGCCCACATAGGTATACCGCAGGCCCGCCCTGCGCGCGATGTCACGGGCTTCCACCAGCGTGTCCACCGGCGTCGGCGGTAAGTGCTCGAGTTTATGCGCCGGGTGAAAACGCGAGAAATGCAGCGGGTGATCCGGCCCGATGTTACTGACAAGCCAATCGCACATGCGTTTGATCGTATCCAGGTTGTCCGTGTACGTCGGCACCACAAGGTTGATGACCTCGAACCACACATCCATTTCCTGTAACGTGACCAGCGTGTCGAGAATCGGCTGAAGGTGGCCGGAGTTGAGCCGCTTGTAGACTTCGTCATCGAAACCCTTCAGGTCGACATGCGCGGCGTCGAGGTGCACGGCAAGGTCGCGGAGCGGAGCCTCGTTGATGAAGCCGCAGGTGACGAAGATGTTCTTGAGGCTGTGTGCGTGAGCGACGTGAGCTGTATCGGACACGTACTCGTAGTAGTCGGTCGGCTCGGAATAGGTGTAGGCAATCGATGGGCACTGCAATGCTTCCGCCACGGCCACGACGTCTTCCGGCAACAGGGTCAGCCGCCGCAGGTCATCGAGGGTGAGTGATGGTGGCAACGGCGGGCGTAGTCGCAACGAAGGACCGGTCGGGTCCTTGGTCTCTTCCGGTTGTTTCTGTGAGATCTCCCAGTTCTGACAATTCAGGCAGCGGAAACCGCAGCCGGATGTGGCTAGCGAGAACGTCGTCGTGCCAGGATGAAAATGGAACAGCGGCTTCTTCTCGACGGGATCGACGTGAAAGGTGCACGGGTTGGCGTAGGCCATCGTGTAGAGCATCCCGCCCCGATTGACTTTGTTACGGCAATGGCTACGGTCGCCGGGCGCGAGGAGGCAGCTGTTGGGGCACAACTTGCACTGCACATTGTTGCCGAGCTTGAGATAGTGCGCGGCTTCCTTCACCCACCCACGCTGCTGCCAGAGCGTCCAAACCTCGTCACTCGGTCCACCGCCCCTAAACACGCCGGTGAGCGCGATCTCCTCGCGAGCCTGCCTGAACAGATACCACGCCAGCCCGCTGACACCGGCGGCACACGCCAGCCCGGTTACACCGTAACGGATCGCTTCCCGCCGCGTCATGGGTCGCTGCGGCGCGCTCAACAGTACACCGTCGAGTTCGTCCTCTCTCTCCGATGCCGTCGGTTTCACCACCGGATCCATCGCTTCCTTCGCATCGCGAGGTAAACACCGCCCAGCGCGTGCAGCCCAAACATCACCAGCAGCGGCACATGCAGCAGGCGGTGAATCGTGAGCGCCGTCTTCGGGTCGGCCCAACCGCCGAGCGTGAGCTGGCCGCTCATCACATACCCCGTCGTCACATAAGTTAGTACGAATGCCAGCAAAAACCAACTCGTAAAGCGCAGCGTCTTGATGACAATGTAGCCCACCCGAATTCGCCTGCGGCGCTTGTTCATCGAAAATCCCCCGCCAACAGCCACACCGCGCTCACGGCATTCAAGCCGGCCGCCAACAGACACGTCGCCGTCACCCCCAGAAGCGGGATCAACAGTGTACTGGCCAGCAGTGCGCCGAGGCACGCGCCAATGAAGTCCGCGGTGTACAACTGTGAGGCTGTTCCTGCCACATCGCGGAAGCTCGTCCGCGTCGCCAAGGGGAACTCCATGCCGACCATGGACGCCAATACCAGCGTGAGCAGGGCGATCACCGCTTGGACCATCGGCAAGGGGGCGTGCCCGAGCGATTTCAATCCGGCCGGGAGTATCGCCGCGAGAAACGCGATCCCCAAGGCCAGTCCCGCCAACGGAATACGGTTGCCGATGGGTCGATACCGCGTTGCCGCGGACGCCCCCACCGCCAGGCCGGCCATGAACATCGTGATGATAACACCAACTTGACGATACACAGAGCCGCACAGGATTTGGAAGCCCAGGAGCAGCACAACCTCCAACGCCGAAGCAGCAAAGCCGGAAGCGAAAATCGCAAACGGTACGGCTCGTGTCCGCATGAGGTACGCCGCGAAGCCGGAGACCAGCACGATCGCCCACAGGCCGTAGCGCACACGGAACTGGCTCATCCAACGCATGAGGTAATAGTAGTATAACACCGGGTTGAAATCGGTGTTCACCGTCGCCCGCACCGCAGTGGCTCGTTGCATGTCCGCCAGCCGGTCGGGCGTCAACACCGCGCTGAGATAATGCCGGGTCACCAGTTGAGTTGACACGCCAGACTGCTCGATGCGCGCGGAGATGTCTGCGTATAGTTCGCCGTCCGAGGCTAGGAAGAATACCCGCCCACCGGGAATCACGAGTTGGTTGCGAAACGTCCGCTGCAAGGTCGTGGAGGCCGAGGCCAATACGCGAGCCAGTTCGGGACTGACGAAGTTTTCATAGTGGCCCAGCGAGAAGGCGAGCACACCCTCCGGCGCGAGCACCCGCTTGACCTCGTCAAAGAACTCGGAAGTGAAGAACCGGTTGATCTGCGACGTGGATGGCGGCGGCACATCCACAATCACCACGTCAAATGTCTCCCTCGTGCGTTTCACGAACAACCGGCCGTCGGTATTCAACACCCTGATCCGCGGGTCGGCGAAGCTTCCCGGAAGAAAGCGACGGCCTACCGTGATGATTAGCGGGTCGAGTTCCACGTAAGTCACCTCCGCGACGCCGTATTTGAGAATCTCACGCGCCGTTCCGGACACGCCGCCAGCAATCAGCAAGACACGCTGGGCGCGGAGTCGTTGGCACATCGCGTAATGCACGGTTTCCTCGACCTCCTCGATGTTGTGCGTCGCAATCACCGGTACGCCGTTCTCGATGAAGTTTAACTGGCCGGCGGATTCGGTCACGACCAGTTTGCCGTAGGGCGAGTTGCCGCGAAACACCACGCGCTGGCCGGAAAACAGTCGCGCGGTGGAGACACCGTCCACGTCCATCGCGACCAACGCCACCACCAATCCCGCAGCCATGATACCGGCCGCTCCCACCACCCAGTGCTGCTGTTCATGCCAGGCGAGCCATCCGGCAACCAGCAGACAGACAAGTGCCGGTATGCTCAGGAGCGCGCAGTGGTCGAGCCGCGGCACCAAGACATAGGTAAACAACGCTCCGCCGAGAACGCTGCCCAAGCTGTCGGCAACGTACACGTTGCCGATGGCGCCCCCGCCTTGGGGCGTCGCGAGCGCGCCGCAGGCCAGCGTCAGCATATAGCCGGACACAATACAGAACGGTGCCAGCCACAGAAAGCTCGCAATCACGGTTTCGGAGAGTCCAACGGTTGCGCCTCGAACAAAGACCACGGTGCGCAGTTCGCGCAGCGTGAACACTTGTGCCAACGGCAGGAGAGCGACGAACAGGAGCAGGAGCGCAAGTGTGCGCTGCGGGTGGCGCACGCGACTGGCCGTCCGTCCGAGCCAGGAGCCAAGCCCCATCAACAACAACCAGTTGCCGAGGATTACGCCAAGAGCCAGTTCATTGCCGCTGAACACGCACAACATCTCGCGCATGAGCGCCAATTGCGTCATCGCCGCCATGACGCCCAGCGCGCAGACTGCGAGCCCCACGCGGCGGTTCACTTCTCCGATTCCTTGAAGGATTCCACGCGGTAGATGAACACCTGCGTGCCCGGCGTGCGCCAGTCGCCCGCGGCCACGCCCGCCTTTTGCGCGAGCGTGTTTAGAAACCGTGTCTTGTCTGGTATCTCCTCCCAAACCTGCGGCAGGTACGTCGCGCTTCGGCCGTCCATCTGCAGGACGACACCGTCACGATGCGGCTGCAATTTGGCGAGCAAGTCTTCGGGCGAGCTGAACGCGAGTGGCTCCGGCACCGTGAGCACGCTGATTTCGATTTCCACCTGGTCGAGTTCATCCGGCCGGACGGGTTTGAATCGGGGGTCGCGGTTTGCGGCGTTCAGAGTGTTGTCCATCACCGCCTTGTAAAGCGGCTCTTGGGGCTGGATGTGGCCGATGCACCCGCGCAGGCGACCCTGTTCGGTGAGAGTGACGAAGCACCCTTTCACTTCCGCGAACTTCTGCGGAAAAGCGTTTGTCTTCACTTCCGGCAGTTTATCGTTGGTGACGACGTCCGTGAGGCTCCGTCGGGCCAGTCGCAGCAGTTGTTCCCGCTCTTCGCGGCTGAATGCCTGCAACGATGGGGAGTAAAAGGCGATGGCGGCGTAACCGACAACGCTCTCCTTCCGTCCGGCTGTGTCCCCGCTGTTGCGACAATCGAGCAATGTGGCTTTCCAGCCTTTTGACCGCGCCAGTGAAAGCAAGGTCAGCACGCCGGTCTTACCGCAGGCCTCCTGATCCTTCATCCGGTCAACATCAAGGTCACAGATGGCGGACACGCAACGCGCATCCTTCTCGCGCGCGATGTCATACGGGTAGTAGTGACTCAGGTCCGTGCTGGCGATCAGCAGCGTCTTGTTGTCGAGACGGTCCGCCAACGCTTGCGCAAGTTTCGCGGGGTCAACCTCGCCGGTAATGATCGAGACGAGTGAGAAATTCGCCAGCGTCTTCTGCAGGAATGGCACCTCCACTTCCGCCGAATGCTCCCACGTCTCAGGAGTATCCTCACCGAACCCCGGCTCCGGATGCGAGGTTTGCTTCGACCACTGAGGACGTTGCACCAGACACTTTGGT
>JBEKYJ010000222.1:0-9892 GCA_049511095.1 Verrucomicrobiia bacterium | reverse complement strand
CGCTCAACGCCGCGGCCGTCGCCCGCTACCGGCAAGCATTCGCGACCAGTCGCGCCAAAGACGACCCCACCGATGCCGAGTTGCTGGCCGATCTGCTCGCCAAACACAGCGGGGAGTTCCGGCCTTGGAAACCGGACAGCGCCACCACGCGCGAACTGGCGGCGTTGGGCGAAGCGCGTCGCCAAGCTGTCAACCTGCGCACGCGCTTGTCCAACCGGCTCACCGCCACGCTCAAAGCCTATTATCCCCAAGCCTTGCAGCTCATCGGCGAAGAGCTCGCCAGCCCTCTGGCGTGCGACTTCCTGACCAAGTGGCCAAACTTGCCGGCAGTGCAACGGGCGCGCGTCGAGACCGTGCGCCGGTTCTACACCGCGCACAACAGCCGCCGCGCCGACGTGATCGAAGAGCGTCTGCAGTTGATCGCCGCCGCCACGCCGGTAACGACCGACCCGGCGATTGTCGAACCGGCGATGCTGACCGTGCAGATGTTGGTCGAACAACTGCGCGCCTTGGCCGGCGCCATCCGTCGGTACGAAGCCCGGCAAGCTGCACTATTCGCCGCGCACGAAGCGCGCGCCTCTCTTCCAAAGCTTCCCCGGTGCCGGGGCGGTATTTGCACCCCGGCTGCTGGCCGCGTTCGGCAGCGACCGACAACGCTATGAGAGCGCGCTGTCGATCCAGCAATACAGCGGCATCGCGCCGGTGACGGAGCGGAGCGGGAATCGATGCTGGGTGCATTAGCGATGGGGTTGCCCGAAGTTCCTACGCCAAAGTTTCCACGAATACGCCAACGAATCGATCCGCCACAGCTTGTGGGCGCGGGCGTTCTACGAGAGCCAGCGTCAAGCCGGCAAGGCGCACGGCGCGGCGATTCGGTCGCTAGCGTTTAAATGGCAGCGGATCATGTGGCGCTGCTGGCAAGACCGACAGCCGTACAACGAGGTGTACTACCTGACGATGTTGCAGAAACGCAGCTCGAAGCTGCTCAAACTGATTGCCGAACCGGCCGAGAAAGTCGCCTGAAATGAACCACTCTCCTTACTCAAGTTCGTCCTTGCGGACTACCTCAGACCGGAAAAAAAGTCGTACGCTGAAATCCGACGCGAGTACCGCGATCTTTTCCCATCATCGGGGTGGAACCTCGTATACCCAACAGGCATGCCAACCAACATCCGAAGTCCTGCCGCTCAGCAACTCGCCCGCCCTACCCTCGCTAGGCGGGTAATAGACAGTTACTGTCCGGTGGAATGCAGTCAGCGCCGGACGGATCTGCCCGGACGCTGTGAATGGGATCTTGCGAAGTCTCTAGTGGGTACCGAGGAAAAGCTGGGGGAACTCAAGTCGGAGACGTGTCACTGTTTCCTTTACGGTGGAGCGAGCCATGTTCAGTTCTTTGGCAATTTCTCTTATGGACATCTTCTGGGCTCGCAATTCCAGTATCCGCATTTCCTTAGGTTTCAATTTGCCCTTCAGCTTCGAAATGACAACCTTCGTCGCAATTTGGTGTCGGGATGGGGCCAAAGTCGGGCAGACTGTCTTCTTGCAATGCGAACCAATTGATCAATTCGCTCGGCTTAGGCCGGTCTGCACCCTCCCATTCTTCTATTTGTTCCTTAATGATAGATTCGATTTCTTCCGGAGGCCCTAACGCCAATGAGCGAACCCCTTGTAGGGCTTCTACTAATCTGCGACCCTGAGGTTTCAATTCCTTGGTGAGCTGGACATTAAGAGGAGGCAAGAATATCCGCTCTAACTCTGTGCTGTCATAGCACTCCGGCAGCACCGAAGGATTCTCCAGGGCCTGAAGAGAAATCCACCTCGGGTGGAATTTGAATCTGACCGAGTGGAATTCGCAGCTACCTTTTCCAACGCCCGTCGACTCGGCGGCAAGTTTATTGAAATTACTTATCTTTTGTTCCTGAGGATTTGGCGTTCCTTCACCGATCAATAAAAATGTGCGACACACTTCTTTCTGAAGATAGAGTTCTAGTATACGGTGTGCTTGCTCAGATCTACCGATTCCTTGAAGATTGCGCAGTACAAAATCGGTAGCCCTTCCATGGTCGCCGTCAGCTATTTTCCCTGTCCGGGCAAGTTCGAGCGCTTGGTTGCAGCAGTTCTGTAATTCTCTGATGTTTCCCGGCCATTGATAGCAGAGGATTTGTAGCACGAGCCGGATGCTAATCGCCGTGAATATGTCGTAAGGCCACAAACACATGCACAACAGGCGGATTATATCGCCCGGCCGGTCTCTCAACGGCGGCAGCTCAATATGATAGCCAAAACGCTCCTTGAGGTCCGGCCGCAGGCGTTTCGAATCGTTCACATTGATGTTTGTAGTGGCGATGACCCGAACATTGACCCTGCGAAGCCTCGCCCGATCTTCGCCTACGGACTGAATTTCCCCGGTCTGCATGAACCTCAACAGCATCGCTTGGTCGTGCGTTGATAGCTCACCCAACTCATCAAGGAGAACCGTGCCGCCATCCAAGAGAGCCAGTCTTCCCTGACTGTCGCCAGAGGCATCGGTATAGGCACCTTTCACATGCCCAAAAAGTTCACTTGCGAATAGGTTGCCTTCCATGCCGACGCAATTGAGGGCTGCGTATTTGGTCGTTCCACGAGGACTGTTCGCGACAAGCAGATTGGCCAGTTCTTCCTTGCCCGTTCCGGTTTCGCCCGTGATCAAAACCGATTTATTGCTCTGGGCAATGTCCTTCCAGCGGCTTAATGGATTCCCGGGGCCCGCCTCGGGCAATAGCACATACCGGTCGCCCATGGGATTCCATGTAGTTCGGTCTTGAAAGGGTCGGGAACTGTCGGACTTCTTGCTCATGGTGCCAACTAAGCATTGCAGAAGCAGGCGTGAGTGGCCAGACGAAATTGGCAAGTATCGCCCTATCGGCGGGGACGCTTAACTTAGAGGGTGTTACGAAATGCGGCGGAAGATTTTTGATTTTCCTCAGTGATTGACACATTTTCGAAAGCGGCTGTCCAGATCAAGGTTCATCTGTTGGGGTGTCAGTTCGTTCAGCGGTAAGCTGCGAGTCGGATGATGGATCAACAGGCGCGCCCGCAACAACACCACGGCGTCGGCCAGTAGGCACATGACCCACGCCAGGCGCAAGCTGTTCAGGAAAACTTGGCTCAGCCCCAGTTGGTTCTTCTCATAGGACTGCGTGGGCTCAATCCAGGGCCGCACTTGCTGCAACAGTCGTTGGGCCACCTTCGTGCCCAGTGGCAGCTGCCCCAAGAGAGTTTCGTGACCGGCAGCGGCATAACCGAATTCGCGCGGACAAGCCGTCGCTTCCCAACAGCGCGTGCACAAAGGCTGAGGATCACGGACGCCAAACCATTGGCGCTCATCCGCAGGATCGTAGCCCAGCCACTGTAAGAGTTGGCCCTGGGGACACACGGGACGCATCGGCGTTTCAAACGGAGCAACCAAGAGCATGTTTTCCTTCAGGCCCGTGATGACCGTCGCTTGCCAGCGTCGTCGAATGTGCGCCTTGGTGGCCGCCTCGAGGTACCCCAAATCACCGACCACGATGTCGGGATGCCAGCGCCAGCGTTGCTGACAATACCGCAGGCTGGGCAGCAGCAAGCGGCCCTCGGCGAGATTGGCCGGTGTGGCCCAACTGACCAGCGGTACCAACAACACGCCGGGTTCGTAACGCGACAGCCACAGCCGAAGAGTGTGTTTCTGGTAGCCGAGGTAAAAGCGGCTCTGCCCCGGCTTCAGTGTGCGGATCCCCAAGGCGGCGCGCTTGGCCGAGTGGCGACCGCTAGCTTTTTTTTGAAGCGCAGCGCGGTAGCTTCCAGATCGGTGGCATCGATAATCGACACCGACAACCGCTCCGTTGGCGCAGGGGGCAACAGCGGTTGGAGAAGTTGGTCGTTGATCCGGCGTAGTCCGGCCACACCGACCTGCTCACGAAACTCGTGCAGCATCCGCACGTCGGGGACACGGCGACGGTTGGGCAGATGGGCAAAGCGCCGCCACGCGCGCTGTTCGGGTAGCAGCCGGCACAACAGGTTGAACGAGTGCACGGGTGTCAGCAGTGCCAGCAAGTGAACCCGCCATAACTGGGCGAGACTGAATGCGTGTCGCCGACCGCCACCACGCGAGCGGCGTTGCAGTTGGTTGATAAAATCATCGGATCCATGGCCCCCAGCATTACTCGAAAAATCACCACCAGTCCCCACCAAACTCAGAAGCACCTTCCCCGCGCGTAAGCTACTACGCCAAAACCACTAACGCCGCATTTCGTAACACCCTCTACTATGTAAGAACTCATACAGCCTGACTCGCGCGTAGGTTCCGATTTTTGTCCCATCCCTTGACTGCAATTTTGTATATCGACTGGGCATGGTCGCCAACATCCGAGGTTCTGCCGCTCCGCATCCATGCCAACTGACGACAATCCGTGCCAAACCGGGACATTTTCTTGTGAGCGCCGGTGTGAACATGACCATGTCTTCATTCAAATTCCTTAGCAAAATCGCAAAACGCTACGGGTTCGAGCCCCGTCACTCCCGCCAATTACCATTGGTGACTCCTCGTGACAATCCGTGCCAAACCGTGCCAAAGTCGTTAACCTAGCGCACGTTGCGAATTCAAAACCTGATTCACGCTGATCTTTCGCACTGACAGTCAATGACAGTTTGTGTCACTGTCCGCCTAATTCTTGTGGGCCTATTCGTGGGCCCGAACCTGTTGCCATTCCCGAACGCTGTGGAATCTACTGACTGGCTGGCTCAGATAGGTAACTCGGCAATGTGTTGACTGCCTCGGCGACCGGTAGAAGTGTCGCGTCCGTGTAGGTTTTCATGGTCAGCCGCATACCGCTATGGCGCATCAACTCCATCGTGACTCGTGGCAACGCTCCGTTCAATTGCAGGTGCGTGTCGAATGTCTTCCGTAGCGCGTGAAAATCCGCGACTCGTCCCTGGGCGTCGAAATAAGGAATGCCGGCTTTCTTGAGATCCCGACGGAATCTCTCGATCCTCGGCATGTGCGGGAACACGAGATCGCCGTCGTCTACACCGATTCTCCTAGCCTCTCGCAATGTGGTGACGACATCGGGATGCAACGGAAGAACCGCGTCCTCGCCGTTCTTGGTGAACTCGCCCGGCAGACGAAGGTGTGGAAGCTGAGCGTCCAGCTTCAAGAAAGCCCACACCAATTCGCCCAGTTCCGACCGCCGCAACCCCGTATGGGCCGCCATCAGGTAGATCGGCTTGCGTGGGCCGGACACGGCGATCAAACGGATCATCTCGGCGACGGCAAACGCCCGGCGTTTGCGGGTCTCGCGACCTCTGGTGTCGATTTCGGCGACGCCGGCCAACGGGTTCTCGAGCACCCGCTTCTTGTCTTTCATCCAGTTGATGAGCACCCGCGCCGCCCCCAGGTAGTCGTTCAAAGTCTTGGCTGCGTGTGTTTGTTTCGCGCGCCAAGTCACGAACGAATCCGCCGTGACGTTGGACGGCAATCGCCACCCGCATTCGTGAATCAGCACGGTGACGCGGTACTGGATGTTGTTGACGTGTTTCTCCGAGCAGCGGTGTGCCTAGAGGTCGGCAACGAAATCCGTCAGGTGGTCGGCTAGGTCGCGCTGCCCTGCGTCTCGCAGGGAACGTGGAGGAATGATTCCGGCCTCTTCCTGTTCCCGCTCGCGGACTATGTCGTGGAGCTTCTTCAGCGCGGCTTGCCAGTCGGCGATGTCGAGAGGAACCTCGGTGATACGATCCTGTCCGGCAAGCTTGTAGCGTCCCCGCCACGTTCGCCTCCCTTTTCTCTTGTAGACATAGCAGATCACACGGACACCTGAAGCAATACGTCACCGGCGGCTGTTGGGCTGCGCCTTGAATTTCTCGATGTCCGCTCGTCGCCAACGTAGAGACCCACCGACGCGGAATGGTTGGGGAAATGAGGCGTCGCTGCCCAGGACGCGCCAAATCGTGCGCGTAGATACCCCCATTTCCTCAGCGACGTCGGCAAGCTCGAGCGGATCGCGCTGCGGCCGTTCGCCCGATACGGCGACGAGCCGGGCGGCAAGGTCGAAGACCTCGTCCCGCTGACCTGTCCGCACGGCGTCCGCAAGTTGGCGCAACAGTTCTTCACCGACCACCTTATCTGGCCGAATTTCTCGCGGGCCAATCTTTTTATTCGGACTCTTCATAAATGATTATACATCGAGCCGATCCTCCCGGGACCGGGCTCGGCGGCGGCAACGTGTTCGCTTTCTTGCGTTTCTGCGACCCACCGGCGCATCATCTCGTCCTCGCAGTTCTTGCAGGCGATTCCCGTTCGTTGGATTATCGCGACGGGACCGGGAACATCGCCTTCCGATGCTGTTCGATGAATTCTTCCGGGATGACGCGGTAGATGGCTCGACCCGGATCCGGATACAAGCCGGTCTCGAAGTCGCCCCAGTGGTCTCGGACGACCTTGAACGGGACCCACACGGGCTCCAGCGGGGGGTCCGGCTGACGGTAGAGCCCCAACACCATCGGGTACGACGCCGATGCGTAGCGCAGTTCGACCCGGCAGTAGGTCTCGAAATCGCGCTCCGTGATTTCGAGCGTCCGGTGGTACCCCAGCACCAGGACGATCGCTCGCTGCGTCTCGCTGCGCACCCAATACAGCAGCGGCTCGTTGTCGGGGGCGGGCAGGGTTTGAAGTTCGGAATTGCTCATCTCGTCCTCCTTTTTGGTCTTCCATTTCCGTCGTTGGATTATACAGCGCCGATCTCTTTGACCAGCTCGTCGTGGAGCTGGAAAATCTCCCGCCCGTGCCGCGGGACGGTCTGCTGCCACGCCGGAGTGGCAGAGTTCTGCCAACATAAGAGAATCATCTGAAGAGAATCAGGAAGAGAATCATTTGAAAAACAACGAACAAACGGTTGGTCCGTTGGTTGGTACTTCAAACAAATTCAACAGATCAAACAAATCGGCGAGGAACAGCCGGCTGAGGATCCCTCAGAGACCCTGGATGGCGGTGATGGCGGCTTCGCCGCCGCGGCAGATGACGATTTGCGCATCGCGACCGCCCGCGTTCGCGAAGCCCGCGCGCTCCGGACCGCCACAATCCTCGATCTCGCCCCCACCGTCCACGCCGACGGGGGCTACACGTGGTCGCTGGCCAGCAAAGACTCCGAGCCTATCCCGCTCACCCGCGACCAGCGTGAACTGTCGCTGTACGACGCCGGCTTTGACGCCACTTGGGAATTTGACCTCTTCGGCCGGGTCCGCCGGTCCATCCAAGCCAGCACCGCGGAAGTCGCCGCGCTGGAAGCCTCCCGCCGCGACCTGTTGGTAAGCCTGATCGCCGAAGTGGCCCGCAACTACTTCGAACTGCGCGGTGCGCAAGATGAATTGGCTATCGCCCGGAATAACGCCGCCATCCAGCGCGACACCCTCGACATCACGACGGAGAAGCTCAACGCCGGGCGAGGCACAGAGCTTGACGTCGCGCAGGCCCGCACCGAGTTCAACGCGACGCTGGCGATCATCCCGCTACTGGAAGCCGCCATCCAGCGCACCATTTATCGCCTGAGTGTGCTCACCGGCCGGCAACCCACGGCCCTCGACGCTGAACTCGCCACCGCCGCGTCGCTGCCCACACTACCCGTACTCATCGCCATCGGCAGCCCGGAGGAACTGCTGCGCCGCCGAACGCGCCTTGGCCGCCGCGACCGCCCGCATTGGCGTCGCCACCGCCGACCTCTTCCCCCGCGTCACTTTCAATGGCCAGATCGGCTTCCAATCCAGCGAATTCTCCGGCCTCTTCAAGGACGGCGCCGACACCTACTCCTTCGGCCCGCGCATCACTTGGGCTGCGCTCGACCTCGGTCGGGTCCATGCCCGTCTCAAAGCCGCCGACGCCGGGGCTGACGCCGAGCTTGCCGGTTACGAGAAGACCGTCCTGCTGGCGCTCGAAGAAACCGAAGGCGCGCTCGTTGAGTTTGGTCGCGCCCAAGCCCGGCGCGAGCATCTCCGGGCCTCGGCGCAGGCGGCCGAGGAAGCCGTGACGCTGGCCAACCAGCATTACCAGGCCGGCGTGACCGACTTTCTGACCGTGCTCGACGCCCAGCGCACCCTGCTGTCCATTCAGGAACAACTGGCCCAGAGTGAAACCCGCACCGCCACCGCGCTGGTGGCGGTCTATAAAGCTTTGGGCGGCGGCTGGGAAATCGAGAAACAACCGGCCTCTAAGCAGGCCGGGCGGTAAGTCAACAGCCGAAACAATTAACAGAGGACCACATGACAAATTGCTTTCCGTGCGGTCTTGGCTTTCCGGCTGGCTTTGATTGATCATTTGGGCTTGGTCATGGCGTCCTCCTGGTTTTGCCACACACACAGCGTGGTTTTTCCACACAGTCAAGGGCCATTCGACCATCAGGAACTGAACATCAGAACAGGTGGGAAGCGGCGGGTGCCCGATACGGGAGTATCAAAGTCCGCCCCAGTTTACGAACCAACCAACTCCATCCCCATCGGCGGTCGGGCTTCGCCCTCCCTCCGTCGGGGATGGACAAACCCAAAACCTTGGCTCAAAATGAATGTCCTCGGACTAACACATACCCTGGCTCGAAAAAAGCGGTCCGGTCACGCGCTTTTTGTGATTCTCGACAAATTGTCTGTTGTCGCAATGCCTCCGCGACGAATTAACCCGTAAGGTAACAATACTTATCCACAGCCCGTGCACGCTGAAGGACCAGATGCAGGAATAGTGGTCAGTGGAATTGGCGTAGCTCTTCGTTGATCAACCAGCGTCTTTGGCAACAGCGCGCTGTGATGCGGCGCTGGGTGGACTGCTCAATCACTACTATGCAGGGAGGGTGGCCGCCACACCTTCACCAGATACGAGAAACGCCTGTTTTGCCCGCATCGCCAGCCAACGAGGGTTGGACGTCCCGATCCGATCGGGACGAGCCATGGATCGGTGAGCCTCCAGAAGTGGACACGATGCGGTACTGAGGGTTTTCTGGGTCCGCACCGCGGACAAGGGCCGCGCGAGATCGGGCGAAAGTTCGATGCGCGGTCTCAAACCAGATGGGTGACTGAACAAAACAGCGATACGAAACAACCCAGGCGCGGACAGCGGACTCGGGTCGCGGTGAGAGGTTCAACCGAAGAAGAAACACTGAGGGCTGTGGAAGCCAGTGGACAGAACTTTTGTCTTGATCGGAACCTTTAATGGGTGACCGCGATGCGTGGCTTGGACTGGCCACCCGGTCGAGACGCCGCGCCCCACCAGCTTGCGCTGGGTCGGCGGTACCCGCAGCCCCTCCGTTCGCCGAAACCGCCGCAGCTGGCGCTTGCCCACGCGCCAACCCTCTTGGCGCAACAACACCGCGATCCACCGATGCCCGTGGCGGGGAGGTTCTTCCGACGATTCCCGCAACCGCTTTTGCAGTTGCTGCTGGGCCGATGACGGCGGTCGACCACGATACCAATTCGTCGACCGTGACAACCGCAGGATCCGGCAAGCGGCACGCCCGGAGCACACCCCGGCCGCCACCATCGTCGGCGCCAGTTCCCGTCGAGGCCCCGAGCTTACAGTTTTTTTCGCATACCGCCTCCAACACCCGGTTCTTCAGTAGCGCCTCGGCCAACATCTTCTTGAGCTCGCCGTTTTCCCGCTCCAGTTCCTTGAGTCGTCGGGCTTCCTTCACCTCCCATTGCCCAAACGGCCGTTTCCACCGGTGAAAACTCACCTCGGAGATGTTGAGCTCCCGACAGACATCCAGGATCGACTTGCCCGTGTCCGCCTCCCGTAAGATGCGAATCTCGTCTTCCCTCGTATACCGCTTGCCCTTCATTCTGGGTCCTTTCTCCTGGCCCCAGACTATCACCTCAAGCGGTTCGAAAAAGCGAGGCCACGTCA
>JBEKYJ010000221.1:0-5776 GCA_049511095.1 Verrucomicrobiia bacterium | reverse complement strand
GCGTGGCCCCGAAGTAGAGGTAGAACTTGCCCTTGTAGTAGCTCAGGTCGAGCAGACGGTACGGTGGACCCACGTAGGGAACATTGACGGCCGGATCGTACGGGTCGGCGAGGCGCGCGAACCCGGGCGGCACGTCTTTCTTCAAGCTGAGCTGGCCGGCGCGAAAACCCTGCACCAACAAATTGTAAAAAGCATCCGGCGCATACGGAGTCATCAGTTCCGACACGCCCGACTGGGTCATGTACGCGTACAGCGCGATGACCAGCGCGCACGCTGTGGCAAGTGGGATCCACGTGTTCTTCATGGCGTCGGTCATCGTTTCGTCACAATCCTTGCTTCCCTTGGGAGGAATAACCGCTACCGGCGCGTCGAACGTCAACTCAAAAATGGGAGAAGGAGACCGGCTTGGGCGGCGCGTGACAAATGGGGCGAGGTGCTTTATCTTTTCCGCGCCAAGCATGGACACCGCACTGGTCACGATTGAGACTGCGCCGCACCGGCGTTTGCCGGGGTGGATTCGGCAGCGCGTTCCCGGCGGGGAACGCTACACGTACCTGAAAGGCGTGGTCCACGAGTTCAACCTGCACACCGTTTGCGAAGAGGCGAAGTGCCCGAACATGGGGGAATGCTGGGAACACGGGGCGGCGACGTTCATGTTGATGGGCGACGTGTGCACGCGGCGCTGCAATTTCTGCGCGGTCAATAAGGGCAAACCCGGTTTTCTGGATGCGACGGAGCCGGGCCACGTCGCCGAGGTTGTCGAGGCGATGCAGCTCGACTACTGCGTGCTCACGTCGGTGACGCGCGACGATCTGGCGGACCAGGGGGCGGACCATATCGCCCGCACGATTGAAGCGATTCATGGGCGGTTGCCGGCGTGCAAACTGGAGATGTTGATTCCGGATTTTCGCGGTGAACCCGCCTGCATCGAGCGCGTGGTGAAAACGCCGCTGGGCGTCCTCGCGCACAACATGGAGACCGTTCCGCGGTTGTACAAGCCGGTCCGGCCCGGCGCGGTGTACGAGCGTTCGCTGCGCGTGCTCGAAATGGCGAAGGAGTTTCGGCCCGACATCCTCACGAAATCAGGGTTGATGCTCGGCCTCGGCGAGACGCGCGAGGAACTGCTGGAAGTTTTCCGCGATTTGCGCAAGCACGGCTGCGACATCCTCACGCTCGGACAGTATCTGCGTCCGACCGAGGACCAGTTGACCGTTGTCCGCTACGTCACGCCGCAGGAGTTCGCCGAGTTGAAGAAAGACGCGTTACGTCTCGGTTTCCGCCACGTCGAATCCGGCCCCCTCGTCCGCAGTTCCTACCACGCCTGGGAACACGTGAAGTAGGACAGGCCTTCCGCCTGCGTTGCGTCTTTCCTTTCAGCGGTCTTTTCGGTATTAACGACCTTAGCGAGTGTTTTGTGTCCACAAGTAGTTGCCCTGATATGGCTACGACGGATAACTCCGAGAAGACTCAACGGACCACCGGCGGCCAAGCTGGGGTGCGCGGTTACCTTGCGCAGACGCTGATTGCCTTGCTGGATGTTTTGCTCGGAGGGCTTCATTTGAAGAGCGTGACATTGGAACCCAACCACACTTCTGAGAAATTCGACATTCTTTTGGAGTTGTCGACCAAACGGCGGGCGATACAAGTGAAATCTTCGGCCAATCAATTCACTGAAGGCGATGTGCGAAGGTGGGCAGGGGAAATGGAAGAGTCCGGTTCCGCTGAAGAATATCATCTCTGTCTTGTTGGACTGCACAGCACAGCGGTGGCTGGTCTTGGTCAGGTTGGGAAAGTAACTATCGACAGGAAGAATCTCGATCTTTCAGCGTTTCGCGAGCAGGCGGCCCATCGGCTGGACCGCTTCCTCCGCGCTGAAGGACTCGACCGCGGCACAGCCGAACAACGCGAAATGCTGGCCGACGCACTGACAACCCAGCTTGCCGCGTATTCGACGAAAGGCCAACGGCTGAGCCGCGCCGACCTCATCAAACTACTGAAGACATGGGTGGCTGAGGCTCCGAGGAAGGAACCGCAGGTTGCCCCCACACGCCTCAGCGTGACCGGCTCAAAGTTTGTCGGGCGCGAAACGGAACTGCAAATGCTCGACGCTGCGTGGGATTCAACCGGCGACGGGAAGATTAACATTATATCCCTCATCGGTCAAGGTGGCGAAGGCAAGACCGCGATTGTGCTAGGCTGGTATTCGCGACACGCCCGGCATGGCTGGCCGGGTGCCCGGCGTGTCTTCGATTGGAGCTTCTACAGCCAGGGCACCAGCGCCCAGAGCGCCGCCAGCGCCGACGATTTCTTTGCCAAAGCCTTCGCTTGGTTCGGCCACACTGACGAAGTGCCACGCGATCCTTGGACCAAGGGTGAGAAGCTGGCCGAACTCATCGTCGCCGACCGCACATTGCTTGTGCTCGACGGCTTGGAGCCGCTCCAGCAGCCACCCGGCGACTACGGCGGCGAGTTCAAAGACCCAGCCATGAAGGCGCTACTGCGCGCGCTGGCCCTGCGCAATCCGGGCCTCTGCGTTCTCACCAGCCGCACCGAAGTCACCGATCTGAAGGACTTTGAACGCGCAGGCGGCCCCTGCCTGCGCCACCCGTTGCACGCACTAGACGCGGAAGCTGCCCGCCAGTTGCTGCGCGACCTCGGCGTGCGTGGCCCGGACCGGGAATTGGATGAAGCCGTCGCTTGGTTCAAGGGTCATGCCTACGACCTGAACCTGCTGGGCAACTACCTTGCCCACTGCACATCGGACCACGAAATCCGGCGGTGGAAGGAGATCCTCCTCCTCAAGGAAGACGAACACGTGCATGGCCAGCGCGATGCTGGCGGACAAAGGGAAGGTCACGGCCGCCGCATGTTGCGCGCCTACGAACAGTGGCTTCGTCCGGACGCCGCCGCCATGGCCATCTTGCGTCTGCTCGGCCTGTTCGATCGCCCGGCCCGCTCCGACCTGCTCGACGAACTGCGCGCCGCGCCCGTCATCACGGGCCTGACGGAAGCGCTCGTGGATTTGCCGGAGGACGACTGGCTCCGCGCCCTCGACCAACTCGATCGCTTGGGGCTGATCGCACGGGAGCAGGTTTCGGTCGCTTCACAGGCTGCGAATTCTTCCGCTGATGAAGGGCCATTCGCCGACGAGATTCCCGATGAGGTGCTGAAGATGCTCCTGCAGCGTGACGACTTCCCGGCGGAAATGAAGAAACTGCCCAAAGCACAGTTGAAGCAGTTGATGGTGAAGGCACTTGGCGCAGACCTAAATAAGAGTAAGAAAGCTGTGCGTACAGCCCGGCCCGTGAGCTACGCGGTGGACACCCACCCGCTGCTGCGCGAGCACTTTGCCGCCGAACTGCGCAGCGGCGACGCGGAGGCTAGGCGTGCGGCGCACCGGCGGCTCTACGAACACCTCACAACTACCACCGAGGAATTCCCCGACACCCTCGAAGGCCTCCAACCGCTTTACCAAGCCGTGGCCCACGGCTGTCAGGCGGGGATGCAGCAAAAGGCTTGTGATGAGGTTTACTGGCAACGGATCCTGCGTGGCGAAAGGGCCTACAGTACCAACAAGCTCGGTGCGTTTGGGGCCGATTTGGGAGCCGTCGCCTGCTTCTTCGAGCAACCGTGGAAGCGCGTTTCGCAAACGCTCACGGAAGCCGACCAAGCTTGGCTTCTGAACCAAGCCGCGTTCCGCCTTCGCGCCTTGGGCCGACTGACCGAGGCTCTTGAGCCAATGCGGGCTGCATTGGAGATGGACGTGGAGCGCAAGGCGTGGAAAGGCGCGGCCATCAGCTACAGCAACCTGAGCGAGCTGCAACTGACGTTGGGCGAGGTGGCCGGGGCGGTGGGGGACGCCGAGCAGTCCGTGGCCTACGCCGATCGCAGCGGCGATGCCTTTTGGAAGATGGGCACGCGCACGACGCTGGCCGACGCCCTGCACCAAGCGGGCCGGCGAGCCGAGGCGGAGGTGCGGTTCCGCGAGGCCGAGGAAATGCAGGCTCAGCGCCAGCCCGAGTACCCGCTACTCTACTCCCAGCAAGGCTTCATCTATTGCGACCTGCTCCTTGCCGCCCCCGAGAGAGCCGCATGGGAGCTACAGTTAAACCCGAAATTCGAAACCGGAAATCCGAAATCGGTGGAATCCTGCTGCGCCGTCGAGCAACGGGCGGCGAAGATGTTTGAGTGGCGGCTACCGTCAGACCCGCTCCTTGACATCGGCCTTGATCACCTCACGTTAGGCTGCGCCGCACTCTACCGGGCAATCCTCGAAAAATCCGAAGCGGAGTCTGCGAGACCTGCAAAGGAAATCCGAAATCCGAAACGCGAAATTGAAGAAGCCGTGGGCGGCCTCCGCCGCGCCGGCGCACAGGAGTTTATCGTGCGCGGCCTACTCACCCGTGCTTGGGTGCGATTTCTTGAGGGCGACGTCGTTGGTGCACGAGTCGACCTTGACGAGGCCTGGGAGATTGCCGAGCGTGGCCCCATGAAGCTTTTCTTGGCCGACATCCATCTTCATCGGGCGCGGCTGTTCCGAGACAAAGAGGAATTGGAAACGGCCCGCAAGTTGATCGAGCAATGCGGCTACGGGCGACGCAAAGAAGAATTGGAGGATGCGGAGGCGGCGGCGAAGGGGTGGTAGGGGGGCGGGGGGTGTGCGGAGGCGCAGATTGCATGAGGTCATGGCAATTGCGGATAGCGGGGCTACCCACCCCTTGTTCCCCTCCGAGGAGGGGATCGCAGCGGCTACTACACTCCGGGGCGGACCAACGACGGGCGGCCAGGGACCCCGTCCACGACACGAGGGCAGGCGGCCGCTACTACACTGCGGGGCGGGCGAACGACGAAGCAAGATGTCGGCGAGTATCGGGAATCGATATTTTTTACTGGACATGGCGGGGTGGGAATGATATGATGACTGCCAGTTCTTTGAAAGGGACAAGGCGGTGCGGGACTCGGTTGCACTCGCTCGCTCCCGCTCGGCTCGGCCTTTGGCTTTCCGCTTCGCGGAACTGCGTCTCGCCGCTCCCAGCGGCTTAGCTTCGCACGCTACACCAACTTGCCGGTGACCACAGCACGGCTCACAGAGCCGTGGCTACACCGAACTTGGCACGGCTCACAGAAGCGCAGCTAAAGCGGTTTTGGGGTCGGTTTGGCAGGGGAACGCTTTATAGAAGAGTGTTTTTACCAAACGAACCCAACTGAAAAATGCGGATCTGTTTGGCTGTGAATATGTTGGGGAAAAATGTGAGTTGGGTTCGTTTTGCAAAAAGAGGCAAAAAACGGGGAATAAAGTGCTGGAAAGAGACGAAAACAGCTCCGAAAACGACGCGGAGCAGGTGTGTTTTGCGCTCGAATGAACCCAAATAATGGGGCAGCAACCAGCGCGTTTATGGTCTAGGCAACCCTCGTCGGGCTATTTCGACAAGTCGGCCACGTCGCGCACGAACGCTTCCACGTCCTCCGCCGTCGAGTCCCACGAGCACATCAGCCGCGCGCCATGCGGGCCGACATCCGTGTAGAAGTGCCAGCCGCGTTCATGCAACCCGTCGAACACGCGCCTCGGCATATCGACGAACAAGGCGTTCACGTATCGCGGGTAAATGATCCGCACGCCCGGCAGGCCGCGCAGTTTCGTTTCCAGCAGTGCGGCGGTCTCGTTGGCGTTATTCGCGTTGCGCAACCAGGCGCCGTCGTGCAGCAGCCCGATCCACTGGGCCGCGATAAAGCGCATCTTCGACGCGAGTTGGCCCGACTGCTTGCAGCGGTAGAG